>JBKDZA010000065.1:0-12435 GCA_046308455.1 Fluviicola sp. | reverse complement strand
GCTTAAAGGAGTAATAATATGAGATATCGAATGTCGGATTGCGAATATCGGATAAGTTTGAATGGAATTATTAAGCGCTCTTAATTCTTCATTCTGACTTTTAAACTATAAAATGCCACAGATTCAAAGATTTTTTGATGTAATGTCGACATAATTACACAGATGGAATGCAAGCATTCTTTGGATTACACGGATTTTAAAAATTCGAAAAAACCCTTTGACAATTTTCCATTTTCAATTGCTAATTCTTATCTCTAGTTCTTTGCGACACTGCGCCTTTGCGGTTTTTAAACTTTAGTTTACCTTATTCATTCTTAATTAATTTGTATACCAAACGGAAACCAACTGCCGGATGAGGTTGATCTGTTCTCAATAGCGTTTTGTAGAACAATTCGTTGTATTCAAAATCACTGTTTGATTTCACTCCCATCAAATAATTCTCACCGTAGGCAACACATAAATTTTCGCAAGATTCAGTCGAATTTAACCCATAATAATTTAAAAACTGAGACGTTAATGTGTCTGCAATCATTTCTGAAGCATTGTCGGTTAAATTGTAAAAATAAGGGATGTCATGCACCCTTTCATTGTAGTGAAACATTGGTGATGTATTTTGATCAGTATTGGTTGATTCTTTCCAAACGGGATTTAAAAAATCTCTGTTTTCATGTCTCAAATAAGTTAAATAATTTGCATTTGGCCAATCTTGAACGTAATTCCACTTTTGAGCGCTCACTTGTTGTAAAGAAAATTCGTATTCATAGGAATATGGCAAGTGCACTTCCACTTGATAATTTTTTCCTTCAGCTTTGAGTTCTTTGTTGACTTGTTTTTGTTTCCATTCACAATAAGCTTGCATTTGCATTTTTGTTAAACCTAGAACAGGAAAATTGTTATAAGTTGGATGCCAATTATATATTAGTTGATGCGATCTAAAATTCAGAGTATCAGGATAAATATTAATGCTTTCCCCATTCATTAGTTGGTAATTCAATTTTCGCACATCAATTTCACGTCTTTTGTAAAAACGTTCAGGTTGCGGATAATACATTTCCTTAGTAGCTGCGATAATACTGGAATCGCTAATGAAATCAATGTATTCTTTGAATCCATATTTTTTCAAGTTTTCCGCTTTATTATTTGGATGAATGCTTTTCAACTCTTTTTTCGTGCAATTCAACAGTTTTACAGCTTCTTCTGGAACAATATTCTCATAACATAGTTGTTTCATGATCGAATCTTTCACATAATTGATGAATTTACGGTACTCAAAATTGCTTACTTCAGCTTGTGACAAATAAAAAGGTTCGAGAAGGGTTTGGTATTCAGAAGGTAGAGTATCGTAATAAAAACGAATTTTTTCACCGTATCCGAATGGTTTTGGAATAAACATTTTTCTGTAATAAATACCATCAGTTTCATTTTTTGAAAAAGGCACAAAATCAGTTAAATATATAATGTCATCAAGAAGATAACTAAAATCTGAATTGTAGATACTGTCATATTCTTTTTGATTGATTTCTAGCCACTCTTTTTTATCTTTTTCTAAGACTCCTTGTTCTTTAAAGTGATATCCCAAAGTAGAAATTCGTATTGGTTCGGAGCTCATTGTTTGAGCATAAAACTGTTGGCGGTACAAGGGATGAACTTGAATAAAACCTTTGAAAATTTCTTTGTTTACGGGAAAAGAATCTACTAAAAACCGTTCGTTATAGCGGTAATGCTCCACACAATCGGGAGTTGAATCCAAAAAATATGGAACAAATTCCAAGGTGTGAACACGTTTTTCTTGTGCTAAAAGCTCAAAAAAAGATAGCGTTAGTAAGAAAACAAGTAGTATTCGTTGAATCATTTAATCTTGCTTTATCAATTTATTGTGAGAAAGTTTTATGTTTCTCGCATCTAAAATAGACAAAGTATAAACGCCATTTTTTAAAAAAGTTAACATTCGACTTAAAATTCATTTAAAAATCCTCTTTTCAGTTTATCTTTGAAGCTTCAAACTAAAAACATGAACAAACGCAACCAAGAATTAATTGAAAAGCGCGAAGCTGCAAAATTAGGTGGAGGACAAGCCCGTATTGACAAACAACATCAAGGTGGAAAGTTAACTGCACGTGAACGTTTGATGCTTTTGCTCGATGAAAACTCGTTCCAAGAAATCGGAATGTTCGTTGAACACCGCGCAACTTCTTTTGGTTTAGATAAATTGAAAAGTCCTGGCGACGGTGTAATTACCGGCTTTGGAACAGTTCACGGACGTTTGGTTTATGTTTTCTCACAAGATTTCACTGTTCTTGGAGGTTCACTTTCTGAAACACATGCAGCGAAAATCTGTAAAGTGTTAGACTTAGCAACAAAAAACGGTGCACCAGTGATTGGTTTGAACGATTCTGGAGGTGCTCGTATCCAAGAAGGTGTGGTTTCATTAGCTGGTTATGCGGATATTTTCTACAGAAATACACGTGCTTCAGGTGTTGTTCCTCAAATTTCTGTCATCATGGGACCTTGTGCTGGTGGAGCAGTTTATTCTCCTGCTTTGACGGATTTCATTTTCATGGTAGAAGACACTTCGTATATGTTCGTAACAGGACCAAACGTAGTGAAAACAGTTACGCATGAGGAAGTAACATCTGAAGAATTAGGTGGAGCAAAAACACATGCTGAGAAATCAGGTGTGAACCATTTCACTGCTGCAAATGACGTTGAGTGTTTGAGAAAAGTGCGCGATTTGTTGACTTTCATGCCTCAAAACTGGATGGAACAAGCGCCACAATACAACTTGGCTCCGTTTAGCTCAGATAAATTAAACCGCATTCAAAATATTGTTCCTGAAAATGCGAACATGCCCTACGATATCCGTGAGGTGATTGATTGTATTATTGACGATGAAACTTTCCGTGAAGTGCAAGCAGATTACGCAACGAGCATTGTTGTAGGATTTGCACGTTTGGATGGTCGTTCGATTGGAATTATTGCCAACCAACCGTCAGCGATGGCGGGAGTTTTAGATATTGATTCTTCACGTAAAGGTGCGCGTTTTGTGCGTTTCTGTGATTCGTTCAATATTCCATTGTTAGTTTTAGAAGACGTACCAGGATTCTTACCAGGAACAGATCAAGAATGGAGAGGAATTATCACACATGGAGCGAAATTATTGTATGCCTTCTCAGAAGCTACAGTTCCAAGAATTACAGTGATCACACGTAAAGCTTACGGTGGTGCATTCGACGTAATGAACTCAAAAAACATTGGTGCGGATTTGAATTATGCGTGGCCAACTGCTGAAATTGCTGTAATGGGTGCAAAAGGTGCGGCAGAAATCATTTTCAAATCTGAAATTGCGTCAGCTGAAGACAAAGAAGCGAAGTGGAAAGAAAAAGAGGCAGAGTACGCTGAAATGTTCGCGAATCCATACCGTGCAGCAGAGCGTGGAATTGTAGACGATGTCATTTTGCCAGAAGAAACACGTGCAACTTTGATCAAAGCCTTCAAAATGTTGGAAAACAAAGCAGAAAGCTTACCGAAGAAGAAGCACGGGAATATTCCTTTGTAGGGTTTAGTCACTCTTTTTTCCGATATTCAATGTGTTTCATAAATAGTGTCGAATGATGTTGTTGTTTTTTACTCATTGGAATTTGCTAATGTCAATTGGCTTTATTGTAGCAATAGCTGGAATGATCATTTGTTTTGGAATTCTAATGTATTGTTTTATTTCTATGGATCTAGTCTTAAAAGAGAAAAACACAATATTACCTATTAATAATTTATACAGACTTTTTATAATTACCCGGGATTTCAAAAACCATATCAATTCCACTTCTGATAAAAAAGAAAAGGAAAGATTAATTAAAAAGTTAGTTTTGACAAAACGCACATTAATTATTACGCCTGTTGTTTTAATAATAGGTTTATTGATAATGGTTGTGGGTAAAAGTTTGATGTAAATAGTTTTTGTTCTCAAATAAAAACTAAAAAATAGATGAAAAAGCACTGGAGTATTCTTTTGTAAGATTTTATTGAGTCTTTTTTTTCACTGGATTGAAAAAATCTAATAATTTAGTTGAATGTAACTAAAATGAGCTTATTTTTTTAATGCCATAAATAGTTTTGTTGAGGTAATAGATGAATTATAAATAAAGGAAATCACAATAAATAGTATCAATGATTAAATATTTTAGCCTTTTTGTACTTATTACTTTTTTGGTGTCATGTGAAACAGAAAACCTAATTATTGGAAATTGGGAAGAAGTCAATTACAAAAAAGAAACAATACAATTTTATGATGATGGAAGAATGGAAATCAAACAAAAAGGAGAAAAAGTAGAATCTCCAATTAATTTTAAATATGAAATCCTTGAATCCAAAGTAAATTATATGATGCTAAATATTTCTGTATATAATGCAGAAACCTTCATTAAAAAAGCAAAGCACAAAATTACATTCAAAAACGAAAATACAATTACTTTACAAAATGTAGATTTTCCAGATGTTAAATCGAATACCTATTCCAGATTGTAGACTATAAACACAATTTTTATAAATACCTGAGCACAACTGTTAGTTCTAAAAAAGCACCTTAATAGATTTCATTTTTTCACTTTTCATTCCTTTTCGTACTTTTAATCCAAATTAATTAAATGAATACTCTCAAAGTTTTACTGTTTTCTTGAGTGCAATTGGAACTTTCGCGCAAAGTGGCCTTACCATTACTCAAGGAGATGACGAACAACAACACGATTCCTTAAGAAAAACATATAAATTATGTTGAAAAAATCGAAATATTGATTTTAGGACTAATATTCTATTCTTGTTCTAATAAGAGTGAAGAAGCTAATAAAGAAGTCTTAAATTATAAAATAACTGAACAGTTTTCATTTAATGATTCATTGTTTGAATCAAAATCAAGAAAATACAAAATAGCTGTTATTAGAAAAGATTCAATATTAGATTGGAAGTATAGCAGGCATAAACATAGAATAAAATATATTTTAGACTCTGATTACTCAATTAAGAAAATTCTCAATTGGTCTGAATTTAGAAAATCAAATAATAACAATAAAGAGGATAGTGTCTTAATTATTGGAAAATTAACTTCCAAAGAACAGGACTATAATCAAGGTTTAAAGTTTTTAGATAATCGAGAAAAACTTAAAGAAAATAACATCAAATTTAAGACAAAGAATGGTTTATTAATGTTCACTATTGTTGGATATTACAAATCAATTGGACTAGATTTATATATGCCAAATTTCAGAAAGCTCATCCCAATTAAAGAAACCAATAAAATCGGTGTTTTGGAGATGAATTTTGAATATACCATTGATATTAAAAACAAAAGAATTCAAAAAATTATATCAACTATTGCTGCACCAATAAATGACAATTCAATTTATTTGTGCAAAACAACTATGGAATTAACTAAGGGTTAATTTTTTTTTCAAATAGAACGGTTATAATATTTTTATAAATTCGTTATTAAAATTTACTAAATGGAAAACCATTTTACAGATATTATTCATTTAATCAAGCAGTCTAAACAAAATGCTTTAAGAGCTGTAAATTCAGTTTTAATAGATTTATATTGGAATATTGGTGAATACGTAAGTGAAAAAATAGAAAAATCAGAATGGGGTGAATCTGTAGTTAAAGAGTTAGCAAGTTTCATTCAAAAAAACGAACCTGAAATAAAAGGATTCTCTGATAAAAACATTTGGAGAATGAAACAGTTCTATGAGACATACAAGGACTTTCCAAAACTCTCAACACTGTTGAGAGAAATAAGCTGGTCTCATAATCTTGCAATTTTTTCACGTTGTAAGTCAATCGAAGAAAGAGAGTTTTATTTAGAAATATCTAAAAAAGAAAATTACAGTTTTAGAGAACTTGAAAGACAAATTTCTTCAAGTCTTTTCGAGCGAACATTAATAGGAAATGCAAAACTCTCAACAGTGTTGAGAGAAAATAATCTAGAAATCACAGATGTATTTAAAGATAACTATGTGTTCGAATTTTTGAATCTTGAAGAGTCTCATAGCGAAAGTGAATTACAAAAAGGTCTTGTAAAACAAATGAGAAGTTTTATTCTTGAACTAGGAAAAGATTTTTTATTTATCGGAGAGGAATACAAATTACAAGTTGGTAACAGTGATTTTTTTATAGACTTACTCTTTTATCATCGAAGACTTCAATGTTTAGTAGCTTTTGAATTAAAAGCAGATAAATTTAAACCAGATCATTTGGGGCAATTAAATTTTTATTTGGAAGCATTGGATAGAGATGTAAAAAACTCAAATGAAAATCCTAGTATTGGAGTTTTATTATGTAAAGATAAAGACAATGAGGTTGTTGAATATGCTTTAAGTAGAAGTCTTTCACCTACTATGGTTTCTGAATACAAGACTTTACTTCCAGACAAGAAAATATTGCAACAAAAATTACATGAACTATTTAGATAAGTATTCCTTTTCGTACTTTTAATCCAAATTAGTTAAATGAATAACCTCAAAGTTTTACTGTTTTCTTTTGTTTTCCTGAGTTCGATTGGGACTTTCGCGCAAAGTGGTCTGACGATTAATATCGGTGATGACGAACAAAGTCACGATTCCTTGACGCCTTTGATTCAAGCAGTGAAAGCAAATAATTTGGTTTTGGTGAAAAAGTTGGTCGTGCAAGGTGCTGATTTGGAAGAAACAGGTACACCTTTTAGATCAGATGACACGCCCTTGGATTTTGCAGTGAAAATGAATCACCAAGCAATTGCTTTGTTTTTATTGGAAAAAGGTGCTCAAAGTAGGAATTACTTGTACAACGCAATTTTAACGGGAGATCTAACATGGGTAAAAAACTTAATGGCCTACAAATTCGATGATGATCAAGCTGTCATGGCAGCAGTTGAATGCAATAATCCTCAAATGGTTCAGTTTATCGTGGACCAAGGTTTTAGAGTTGATTTCGAACAAAAACAACGAATAGGAATTTTTAGAAAACGCTATGTGTCACCCCTAGATGAAGCAATCTCAAAAGATAATTCTCAGATTGTATTGATTTTGGCTAAAAATGGCGCTGATTTATCGGAATCTTTTGTTCACTTTTTTAGAAAGAATGATGTAGCAAATTGTAAAAATCTAATCACTCATTTAAAGAAAAAGCAAGTTCCCTTAGAACATTATTTTTTATCAAGTTTCTATCATTACAATCTAGCAATCACTAGCTTATTTGTTCAAAATGGTGTAAATAAAAACGCTTTTACAGAAGATGGATTGAATGCCTTACATATTTCTTATAAATCAGGAAATATGGAGGCTGTTAATTATTGTATTCAAACATTAAAACTTGATCCTACAGTTAAAACAACAAAAAATCAAACGGCTTTGATGTTGGTTGCTATGAGTTTGAACACCAATTTTTTTCATCAAGTAATTGATTCGGTTTCTACTATTGATGAAATTGATAATGATGGAAATACAGTTTTATACTATGCTGTTGAAACTGGAAATCAAGTTATTGTTCAAGAAGTTTTAAATAAAAAGCCTTCAATAAATCATCAAAATAAACAGGGTGAAACCGTATTAATGTTTCTAATTAGAACAAAACAATTTGAAATGTATAATCTTTTGTTGAATCAAGAGAGAAATTCAATTAATTTTAAATTAGTATCAAATGAAAAGGTTGATTTATTAGGATATTTACTTGCTTACAATTCACCAGTTTGGTCTACTATTCAAGAGTATGTTGATTTTGGTTGTAATCCAAAATTACTTTCTGCTACAGGTGATAATTTAACTTATTATTTGGCTTCTCACGAAATGTGTGATGAGTTAAAAATAGCTATTAATTGGGGTGTTACTATACAAGCAAAAGATGCAAATGGCTTTGCTCCAACTACTGCAAATTTTGAATGTGTAAAAACTTTACTTGAAAATGGAGCAGATGTAAATGCAATAGGTACTGATCAAGAAGTTTCTTATCTCAATAAAGCTGTTGAGTTAAAAGATTTAACTGCAATTACTTACCTTTTACAAAAAGGTGCAAATCCCAATTCCTCATCCAGTAATGGAAATCCGTATTTATTCGATTTCATTGAAAAAGAAGATATTGAAATGCTTCGTTTGTTCATTGCCTACAATGCAAACATCCGCTGGAAAAACAAAGCCAATCAAAATCCTTTGGACTATGCAATTCAATTAGATCGAAAAGAAATTATAGAATTATTGAGAGCGAAAGGAGCAAAAACTTCTAAAGAGGAAATTGCTTATGAAGCAGCAATAGTTGAAGAAATTAAGTCGGTGATCAAATTAATCGAAGAGAAGAATACAACACAAATCAAAGCGATTTGGGCAAAATATCCTGACATGACATTCGATGAGAAAACCTACAAGAAATTGTATGCCTTGAGTATTGAGGCAAACGATTTGGAGTTGTTGGAAGTCTTGTATGATAAAAAAGTAAATCCAAATATGGCCTTGAATTTCGAAGAACAAAACGCCGTTCACTTAGCAGTTTTACAGTCAAATTTAGACCTCGTTACACTTTTAGTAGCAAAAGGTGTTGATCCAAACAAAACGGATGCAAAAGGAAACAAACCAATTTTTTACGCAAAATCTCGCAAAATCAAAAAATATTTATCAAACTTGAACTAGCTTTCACTTTCACGAATATCTCGAATCTGCAATTGCAATGTTTTCTGATGGTTCCATTCGTTTACTTCCAAACTAAAAACCAAGTCGAAAGCACAACCTGATGCAACCAAATCTTCGTAATCACGCATGAAAAAACCAATTGCAGGAAGTGTAATTCCTGAATCAACATCCATTACATCTAGTTTCAAATGCTCGTTTTTCAATAAGCGATACGATGAAGCATAAACATTGCGTGCTAAGAAATAAGGCTTTTGATTTTCGTTTCCAAAAGGTTCCATTTTTTCTTGCATGGTTAAAATTCGTGGAACTTTCACTGTCGATTCGCCTAAAACAAAGAGTTCCTCGAGCTTCAATTCCACATCTATATCAATTTCTTCCACTTCTTCCACTTCTTTGATATTGGCTTGAACATAATTGTCAAAAGCCTCAGAAAATTCAGCAATGTTGTTGATGTCTAAAGTCAAACCAGCTGCAGCTGCATGTCCACCATATTGCTCCAACAAATGCGCACAAGAAGTAAGTGCATCGTATAAATTTATTCCAGGAACAGAACGAGCCGAACCAGTTGCTTTTCCATTGTTTTCAGTCAAAACAACAGTCGGACGGTAATGCTTTTCAATCAAACGACTCGCAACAATTCCTACAACTCCTTTGTGCCACGATTCGTGAAAAACAACTGTCGATTTTCTACTTTCAAACAAGGTATCATTTTCAATAATTTCTAAAGCTTTGTCAGTTATGGAACTGTCTAGATTTTTGCGTTGCGCATTCACAGCTTCAATTTCTTCTGCGATTTTCATCGCTTCATTTACGGAGGGAGAAATCAATAAATCAACCGCTTTTGAACCGTGTTCCAATCGTCCTGCAGCATTGATTCTAGGAGCAATCACGAAACATACATTCGATAAATTATAGGGAAGTGCTCGTCCCGATTTTTCAGCTATCGCAGCAAAACATGTCCGTTGATTTTCATTCAGTTTTTGTAAGCCAAAATGTGCCAAAACTCTGTTTTCACCTGTTACTGGAACCATGTCTGCACCAATTGCAACAGCTACGTAATCCAAATAGTCAAATAAATCTTCTTGCTTGAAATTCATATCGGAAAACAAGCCTTGCAATAATTTGAAACCAACTCCACAACCACACAATTCTTTGTAGGGATAAGTACAATCACTTTGTTTTGGATTTAAGACCAAGCACGGTGGAACTTCTTCTCCGGGAGTGTGGTGGTCACAAACAATTACATCCAAGCCTTTGCTTTTCGCATACTTAATTTTCTCAATTTCCTTGATTCCACAATCCAAAGCAATCATGAGCGTGCATTCTTCCTCAAGTGCTTTATCGATTCCAATAAATGAAATCCCGTAACCTTCGTTGTGACGGTCTGGAATGTGAAACGAAACCGATGTCATTGGTTCTAAAATGGAAAGAAAGAGAGCAACAGATGTCGTTCCGTCCACATCGTAATCACCATAAATCATGATTTTCTCTTGATTCTCGATTGCTTTTTTCAAGCGTTTCACTGCTTCTGGCAAGTCTTTCATCAAAAATGGATCGTGAAGTTGAGCTAAATTTGGTGAAAAATATGAACTAATTGTTTCCTTTGTTGTAAGATTGCGTAGTGCGAGGATTTTGGCCATCAATGGCGACACTTTTAATTCATGAACAATTTGATCGATTGTTTCTTGGTTTACTTGTTGTTTGATTGTCCAACGTTTTTGCATAATTTTCCGTTTTCTAAATTAAGTTATGAAAAAAGTTTGTTTAGTTGTATTTCTTTTTGTGAATTTTTTCAGTTTTTCACAACGCACGGTTCAATTTACTGACCCAATTCCAGGTTTCGCCTCAACCGTATCAATGATTGATGCGTCCTTTTTTGGTAAGTACAAAAGTAGCACAGGAGAAGTAACTTACATCATCGATGAAAAAGGAATTTCAATTGAATCGATGGTAATTGCATCTGTTTCACGTGAACAAGTTCGTGAATCTTCAAAATTACGTGTGAGTGGCGATTATTTGCACGGAATTAAAGCAAACGATTCAGTTCCGTGTGTGTTGGATGGCGAAAATTATTACTACGGGATTGTCAGTCGTTTACCTGTTTGCGGAATTGGTTCAATGAATTCTCTAAAACGAATTTCAGCCAATCAATATGTGATCAATTTTCATGAAGGATCTTATTTCGAACCAAGTTTGTTGACACTTGAAAAAGGTAAACTAACAATTACACATGGAAAATTGGATTATCAAGACGCTTTCCACACGATTTTACAAACGAATACAATTACACGTTACGGTTCAGAAGTGGTGATTTTAGCTCCAACAGATGAACAATGGGAACGCTTGATGAAATTGATTTTTACAGATAAAAAAATTGAGTACACGAAAGTAAATTAAACCTAAAAAATTAGCCCAATGAAAAGAACCCATCTCCTTTTTGTTTTATTACTTACTTCTTGTTCAAGTAATTTAGATTCCAATTTAGCAAAAAAAAAAAATGCTAACATGATGATCGAAAATGCTGATTATTCAAAAGAAGAACAAGTAGGAAATTCAAATTTGACTAGTAAAAGTAATAAGTCAAAGAAATTAGAGCGTAAATTAATCCGACAAGGGAATATTCGTTTGAAAGTTAAAAACACGAAACAAACGAAGTTTTTAATTGCTCGTGAAGTTGAAAAGTTGAATGGTTATTTGGGAAATGAAAGTGTATATCAAGAAGGAACATCAAAAGAATCCCGTTTGGATGTCCATGTCCCAGCTAATAAATTCAATCGATTGGTAGAATTTATCGAAAAACACGCCGATAAAATTGACGATAAAACAATCACTATTGACGATGTTTCGGAAGAATTTGTGGATTTAACAGCGCGATTGCGAACAAAAAAAGAAGTGTTAGAGCGCTTTCATTCCATGTTAACTCGTGCAAAAAACATCGATGAAATCATTAAGTTAGAAGAGAAAATTGGAGAAATCCAAAGTGACATTGAATCGGTTGAAGGTCGTTTGCAATACATTGAACAAAATGTAGCTTTTAGTACTTTGAGTTTGGTTTATTATACCGAAACACCTGCAGTAGTTGTAGACGAACCGAATCGTTTTACATCAGCATTTTCTGAAGGATGGGAAAGTTTGCTTTCCTTTTTAGTTGGAATTGCTCGCAATTGGTTCACGTTTTTAATTCTTGGAGTGATCATTTATTTTTTTCGTCGACCAATCAAGTATTTTTTCAATTTGATTAAAATGAAATAGGATAAATAAGAAGATTACAGATTTAAATGTGGAAATTGTTTTCTATGTTTCGCTTGAATTTGATTTTGTGTCTTTACGTTTCCTTTAGCTTCATCTTCTAGACCTTTAAGTATACTTGATACTTCATCTGAACTTAAATTGTTAGCCCAATCACTTTTAGGTAAATCTTTATTGCCAGATAGAAAAGCATAAACAGCATTTAATGTGGTATTATCACTAATGCCTTCTATCATTTTATGTAAGTCTAATTTTAATTCTGCCGTGCTCATATCTCAAAGATAATGAAAAATTAATTTTTCGTTTCAAAATAAGTTTTAATGAGTATTCTTTTATTTACCCAAATTATATTTTGAAAAAGGGATTAAATTTCTACGATAAAAGGCCCTTATGTAGTTTTCAGTTGTAAATAAGCAAATGAAACGTGGGAAAAAGTGCTGTTTGACGACACTTTGTCGAAGACATTTTGGCTTGAAAAGTCAAAATCGTCCTCGGTAACAAAGTTAGGAGTTTCACTTTTTTCAGTGAAATGTCGCGTAATTTA
>JBKDZA010000064.1:0-4014 GCA_046308455.1 Fluviicola sp. | reverse complement strand
TGCAAAACTATTTAAGTGAGTATTGTTTTAAATACAACAGGAGAAGTTTCGGAGTAAATGTTTTCAATAGACTTGTTCTAGCTTCAGCATTATACCAATGGAATTAAAAAACTTGTGGCAAAGTTCCCGACAAGCATTTAATTCTAAAAAAGGTCTAATAAAATATTACAGATTAACAGGGAAAACAAAGTCAATTATTTCATTAATAAATGGAACAAATAAAATAAACACTCATCTTGAATTTGATATAAATGGAAAAATAATTCCTAATGAATCTAATATTCTTTTAAAAAAAGAACAAAATAAATTGAAAGTTTCCTTTTTTGAACCATATCCAGATGAAATAGAAATATGTTTTTACAACGATTTTAAATCTGAACAAGTAAAAAACTTATTGTATAATGAGTCTAAAAAGTTAAAAGATATACATATTGATATTTCTTCTTATCAAAATAACAATTTAAATTTATTAATGAAAAGAATACGATACATAAACAATGTTAAAACTATTAAATGTATATATATACAATTGGATAAAAACGAGCAGCCAAATTATTATAATATTGATCCTATTAGGTTGTAGTATAATTAAATTTTACAAAGCAAGTATTTTATATCTATCTTTTTGACATTCAATTAAACTTCAAGCGCACAAAATAGCAATAACAAGGGATGTCGAATACTTCGATTCCATATCCATCTGTTGAGGGAAAAGAGGAATAGAGGAGCATCAAACCTTCTTTGGCTTTGATTTCTTTAACGATTCCACAATGTCCCCATGATTTGGGATACCAGAATTGAACAAAATCTCCAGGTTTAACGTCGGATAAGTTATCGATGGGAATACCTTTTCCTTTTGTTGTAAGTGCATAGTAAACTCCTTGAGGTTCAGGTGAGCCTTTCAGCATCAATTCATATACATTTTCATTAATTTCAATGTTGATTCTCGCTTTGTCAATAGAATCTAGGTCAGTCAATTTTTCTAAAATTCCAATAACCATTTTCGTGCAAACTGCAGTTTGATAAGTTGGAGAAATCAGTGGTCCATATTTTTCTACGGTTTCAATTACGAATGCATTGTTTGTAGAGTCTTTTTCTGATTTTTCCTGCGCTGATACACAGAAAGAAAATAAAAAGGCTAAAAAAAGTAAAGCTTTATTCATTGTACACTTTTTTGATAAATGCAAGAAATCATAAAAGTAACATTTTTCTTTACCAAAGCCATTCTCAGTTCTCATTCTGAACTCTCCGCACTCACTCTGACTGTAGATCGGCATAAACTTCTCGCCCAATTTAGGTCATAAAAAAAAGGAGCATTTTCATGCTCCTTCTGTTGGCCCACTAGGGCTCACCGATGCTTATTTTCTAAGTTCGTGCCTCACTGAAAATATAGATCGGCATAAACTTCTCGCCATTTTAAGGCATAAAAAAAGGAGAACTTTCGTTCTCCTTCTGTTGGCCCACTAGGGCTCGAACCTAGACTCTTCGGTACCAAAAACCGACGTGTTGCCAGTTACACCATGGGCCATTCTGACAGCTAAAATTTGTTTAGCGAGTGCAAAAATAATACTCTTTTTGCTATTGTCAAGTATTTTGAGGAAAAAAATTAAAAAAAATGCATTTTTATTCTTTTTCCGCAACTTTAACAAGTTTTAAAAGAAGATTTATTCTGTTTCTATTGATGTCTTCCAAAACTATTTATAACTTCGCAAGTCGAATAAGATGATAAATATGAACTTTAAATTCCTAAACAACGTAACGGGATGGGCCGTTTTTTTAATTGCTACTACTGTTTACTTCCTAACATTAGAGCCAACATCGAGTCTTTGGGACTGTGGTGAGTATATTACTGCAGCGAACAAATTAGAGGTTGGTCACCCTCCAGGCGCACCATTATTTATGGCTATCGGACGATTATTCTCGTTCTTTGCAGCTCCTGAAGATGTAGCTTTATGGGTCAATCGTTGTTCTTCATTGACAAGTTCGTTCACAATCTTATTCTTATTCTGGTCAATTACTCTTTTGGCTAAGAAAATTTTAAATAGAAACAATGATTGGGGTAAAGGTGAACAAATCGCTGCTCTTGGTGCAGGTGCTGTTGGTGCTTTAGCTTACACATTCTCTGATTCATTTTGGTTCTCTGCTGTGGAAGGTGAGGTATATGCAATGGCATCTATGTTTACAGCAATTATCTTCTGGGCAATCTTGAAATGGGACGATGAGGTTAACGAACAAAGACGTCAAAAAGAAACTTTAGATGACTCAACGCCAAAAGCAAATCCACTACGTTGGTTAATTCTAATTATGTATTTAAATGGTTTAGCGATTGGGGTCCACTTATTAGGATTACTTGTTATTCCTGCAATCGGATATGTAATTTACTTTAATTACTACAAAAACAACGTTACATTCAAAGGATTTGTAATTACTGGGTTAATTTCATTCGTAACTCTAGGATTATTACAAGGAGTATTTATCCCGATTATTCCTTCAATTGCTTCTTTCTTTGAGGTTGCATTCGTAAATAAAATGGGATTACCGTTCTATTCAGGAACAATTTTCTTCTTCTTCTTATTGGTTGCTGTTTTAGTCTTTACTTTAAACAGAACTGCGAAAAAAGTAAAACCAATTTGGAATACTGTAATTTGGTCAATCACTATGTTGATTATCGGTTATGGATCTTTTGCAATCATCGTAATTCGTTCAAATGCAAACACACCATTGGATGAAAATGACCCTGAAAACCTAGTAACGCTTGAATCTTATTTGAAACGTGAACAATATGGTTCTTGGCCAGTTTTCACAGGTCCATACTGGAATTCAAATCCAAAAGTACGTGAAGAATGGAAAGATATGTCTGCGTCTAACTTGCGTCGTTTTGTAGTTATTGATGAATTAGCTGAAAATGAAATTAAGGCGTTCAAATCTGAAGCAGAAGCGAAAAAATACAATAAAGATCACGGAAATAAATACACGATTAAAGAAAAGTATTTCGTTTCAAATGCAAGTATTCGTGAAAATGCAATCCCTACTTTTGAAGAAAATGTGTTGTTTCCACGTTTATTCAACGGAGACGATAAAAATAAATTAGAACAATATAAATTCTGGTCTGGTTATAATGCAAATGTTGAACAAGAGACTAGAGATGGTGATATTTCAAATTTACCTATTGGTACTGATGGACAACGAATTCCATCCTATAAAGAAAACATGACTTATTTGTTTAGATATCAATTAAGATGGATGTATTGGCGCTACTTTATGTGGAATTTTGCTGGTCGTCAAAATGATATCCAAGGACATGGTGATGTACATAGAGGTAACTGGAAATCTGGATTTTCGTTCTTAGATAACGAGCGTATTGGAAATCAAGAAAATGCTCCTTATTACACAAAAGAAAATAAAGCTAACAACACATACTACTTAATTCCTTTGATTTTAGGTGTTCTTGGAGCTTTGTATCACTTCTTTAGAAATGCAAAAGATGGATTTGTAGTAACGCTTTTATTCTTATTAACGGGTGTTGCAATTATCATCTTCTTGAATCCTAAACCGTTAGAACCACGTGAGCGTGATTACGCCTATGCAGGTTCATTCTATGCTTTTGCTATTTGGATTGGATTAAGTGTATTAGCAATTTATGAAGCGTACAAATCTCTAGTAAAAGATGACTTTATTAAAATGGCTAAGTATGCAGGTTATTTTACAGCTATTATTTTATTGTTCTCAATTGCTGATAAATCAATATTTATTACATGGGTAGTTATTTTAGCTCTTGCTGCAGCATTCCTAGCAATTCCATATTTCTTAAGAAAAACACTGAACAGCTCTTCTGGAGCAATGGTGGCAACGGTTTTAGGATTAATCGCTCCATTCTTAATGATGAAAGAAGGTTGGGATGATCACGATCGTTCAGGTAAAACTTCTGCTCAAGATTTAGCCTACAATTATTTGATTTCGTGTGCTCCAAATAGTATCATCTTTACAATGGGGGATAACGATACATTCCCATTG
>JBKDZA010000063.1:0-4008 GCA_046308455.1 Fluviicola sp. | reverse complement strand
CCAGCGAATTGGAAGAACTGTGGAGTTCCATTCACACCCATTCCACCTTCCAAAGTGATTTCTTTTGATTGTGTTCCATCCGTTAAACGAACAGTCAAGTAATCCAATCCTTCTTTTTTCGAACCTGTAGGATATAATTTTTTCCCCACATTTTTCAATTCTTGCTTGAACACAAATTGTTGACCGTTAATCAAATACAATGTCACTGGGAAAAACTCACTTTCTTCACCTGGTAAAATGGAAACATAGGCCGAATCAGGTACTTCCATCCCACTCTGACGTGCTTCACGCATTTTTGTCATTGGTAAATAGCGAATGGGTAATGTTGATTTGAAGAATAATTTTCCGTTTTTGCGGTAAACACTCACTCCTTGAACTTCATTTTTTGAGAAAGTCAAATCAAAACTTTGGAAATTTTTGAAATCATCTTCCAAAACGAAATTACTCTTTTTTCCATCAGTTACAATTTCTAAAGCTGACGTTTTGTGTTTACTAGAAATTTCGATTGAATCTTTGTAGTGGTATTTAAAATCAACGTATTCAATGGAAATTCTATTTTTATGATTTGGAAATTCGAAATCAAAATCAGCATCATTGTTCCAATAACTTTCCGCTAAATACGCTTTTTTATCCGCTGAATATTGCAATTTTCCATCATTAGCTTTCACCATGATATAAGGATCCGCAGTGAAAATAACATTTGAAGCTGCTCCTTCACGAATCGGCATTGACCCTTCGAAACTAATGTTGCGTGTAAACCAAGCTCCGATAATTATAACAATAAAGGCAATGTGAAATACCAAAATCGCTATTTTCTCACGTTTCCACATTTGGTATCTGAAAATATTAGCAATCAAACTAATTGAAAGATAAGCCAATAAAATCTCAAACCAAGTAGCATTGTACACCCACAATTTCGATGCCTGGACATGTTCTTTGGATTCGATGAAAGTTGCTATTCCAATTGCTGCTAAAAAAATAAACAAAGCAACCGCCATTAAACGGATAGAAAATAGTTTTGATAAGAATTTGTCCATACAAAAATTTTGTAGACAAAAATACTCAATAAACGTACAATTGAATTGAAAAATGGAAGAAATTTTAAAGAAAATTAGCACACAAATCGAGCGAAAAAATGTTCATTCGATTGTGAAATAAATCAACTAACTAATCTAAAACTGTAATTTATTTGATTCTTCTAAAAAAGCCCTACAATCCCTTTTTGTTGAATGGAAATATCCTTTACATCAAAGCCAAATTTATCTTTCAATAAAGCTGCATAAACAGATCTGAAGTCAATTTCATGGATCAAATCTCCTTTATCTAAATTCGCTAAGTTGGGATTGTTTCCTAAAAGTGTTCCTTTGTTTTTACCTCCAATTACAAACATTGGTCCAGCTGTTCCATGGTCTGTTCCACTTCCGTTTTCGGCTACTCTCCTACCAAATTCAGAAAAAATGACAACTGTAACTTTGTCTAATAAATTGTTTTGTTTCATGTCTGAATAAAACGAGAACACTGCATCATTGACCATTTTCAATTGCTTTTCATGTATGGGAAGTTGATTGTTGTGTGTATCAAATCCACCCATTGATGTGTAATAAATTTTAGACGACAGATTTCCTTTGATTAGTTTTCCGATCCATTCTAAATTTTTCGACAATTCATTTGCAGCATAAGTCGATGTGTATGATTTACTTTTCTCCAAGGCTTTTGCTATTAATTCCATGCCTTCAGTGGAACTGTATTCTAATTTTCGAACGAAATCCAATTGTGGGTTATCCGATAAAACCAAGGAATTATTTTCACTTGAACTTAAAGCTAATTTAGAAAAATCTTTCACTGTCAAGGCGCTCACTTCAGTTGCTTTCAATGCTAAATTATCGATTGAATCAATATTCAAAGCTGGTAAATCCGCATGAATTGAATGGATATCTAAAAATCGTCCCAACCAACCATTGGTGAAAAAGGTATTTGAATCAGAAGCTGTTTGCCAAATTTCTTGACTTCTAAAATGCGAACGGTTCGGTTGTGGATAACCCACATTTTGAATCACTGTGAGATTTCCTTCTTGAGAAATAGTTGCCAAATCTTTCAAAGCTGGATGAAATCCCATTCCATCAATTGCAGCGATAACTTGCTCTTTTTTCAAGCCAATTTTCGGTCGAGCCGCCAAATACAAAGGATCTAAATACGGAATAAAGGTATTGAGTCCATCGTTTCCACCATTCAACTGTATGAAAACAATGCAATTTCCATTTTCGTCTTGAGTCAAATTTCCACTTGAAAGTAGCGGAGCTTGCGCACGTAAAAAACTAGGAACAAGTAACATTCCAGCACTTGTTGTAGCTGTTAATTGTATAAATTTTCTTCTTTCCATGACTAAATAATTTGAAATTCAGGACTATCCGCTAAAAACTGATAGACACGTAAAATACTTTTATCGGCGAATTCACCTTTTGGATCAAAATCGTATTTGAGCAATTGATTCAAATCCGCATCCATATTGGGATTGGATTGAAAAATCATGCGTTGTTTTAATTCTAAGAGAATATTTTTTGCACTGTCTTTGTTTTCAACAACTAATTTAGGATCAAATGAAACGGTTCCTAAATCAAATTTTTGAAGTTTCTTATTGATTGATTTTTGAAATTGTTTGTTTCCGTTCAATACAAAATCGATGAATTTTTTACGTTCAATATAAGTTTGAGCCGTTAGCCAATCTCGTCCTCCCTTCCAACCTTTTACGTTCACTTGGTCGTAGATATCCATCCCTTGACTTTTCGTGAAAAAAGCTAAAAACGGATAATTGGGTTTCGAAATAGAAAGATCTTTTAATATTTGAACAGTGAAAATCAATGGATTTTTCAATTGATTGCCACCTTTTTCGTTTTGACATTCCGCTTCAAATAGTTCTTGGTAGAAGGGTTTCAATTCATAATTGTGTTTCAAAAGCACATCTCCGTATTTCTTTACAATGTCTTGTGAAGGATTGTCGTAGAAAAACCATTTCAATAATTTTTCAGCGATAAAATAAGACGTTTGTTTGTTTTCAAAAATGATGTCGACAATTGCATCTGCGTCAAAATTTCCCGTTTTACCCATGAAGGTTTTCGTGGAATTATCTTTCATTTTCGGGTAATACACTGCTTTTTGTTCACCGAAATTCAATCCTGCAAGAGCAAGTGCTGCGTTTTTTATATCCGATTCCGTGTAATGTCCTTCTCCAAGAGTAAACAATTCGAGTAATTCTCTTCCTAAATTCTCATTGATTGCTCCTTTTTTATTTTGTTGATTGTCTAAATATTTAATGAGTGCATTGGTATGCAACATTTCTTTTACAAGAGTTTTGTAATTTCCTGTAGCATTCAGATGAATCGTCTCAAAATGTTGGTAAATCCATAACGGAAATTTCACTGTTTGAAACGTTGACACAAAATGATTCGACCAAAATAAATTGATCTTCATGCGCAAGGGATACTTCGTTTCGTAGCATTTTTCTAAGAAAAAAGATTTCAATTCAACGATCACTTTTTGATTATCGATCAAGTTTTTCTCTTGTTTTTGTTTTTTCTTGAGTTGTTGGAATTCTTTAAGAGTCCGTGGTTGTTTCGCCAAACAAGCAGGTTCTTTCAAGTCCAATTTTGCAGACAATTGATCTGAAATAAAGCTATTTATCCCTTTAACTTCGATTGTTTTCGCCTCATTCGTGGAAAAACCAAGACGAAGCGAATTTAACTGATGAATATCCATAGTGACCGATTTTATTTCTTTGAATTCTTAAATATAGACGTTTAAATGAGAGAAATCACTTGCAAATGGTTGGGCAACAATTGCGCCAAAAATAATAAAATTGATTATACTCATACATACCACCTTTTTGTCATTGCCACAAAGAATCAGTTAAACTGATGAAGACGATGTTTAGTCCCGCACGTGCGGGACGTTAAACGAGGTAGGTGGTGCCAAAAATACCGATAGCAATCGGTACTAGGCCTGTACTCCGTT
>JBKDZA010000062.1:0-17987 GCA_046308455.1 Fluviicola sp. | reverse complement strand
GAGAAGTTCAGTGCTAAAATCCCCCACCGAGTGTAGCTGTATAACGATACGTTATCAACATCTGTCTTTTTTTTGAATGTTTGATTAATTTTGTACTATGTCAGATTTTGTTGTTTCCGCACGTAAGTACCGTCCGCAGACCTTTGATACGGTTGTTGGACAGAAACACATTACGAATACCCTAAAAAATGCAATAAAAAGTGAGCATTTAGCTCAAGCTTTTTTGTTTTGTGGTTCTCGTGGTGTGGGAAAAACAACAACTGCCCGAATTTTAGCGAAAACAATCAATTGTTTTAATCGCACAGAAAATACAGAGGCCTGTGACCAATGCGACAGTTGCTTATCGTTCAATGAAAATGCATCTTTAAATGTATTTGAATTAGATGCTGCTTCGAATAACTCTGTCGACGATATCCGTGAATTAGTAGATCAAGTTCGCTTTGCTCCACAATTAGGAACTCACAAAGTGTATATCATCGATGAGGTCCACATGTTGTCAAACAGTGCGTTCAATGCCTTTTTGAAAACCTTGGAAGAGCCACCAGCTCATGCGATATTCATTTTAGCAACGACTGAAAAACATAAAATTATCCCAACGATTTTGTCGCGTTGTCAGATTTTTGACTTCCAACGAATTCGTGTGAAAGATATCGCCGATCATTTAGCAATGGTCGCAACAAAAGAAGACATTACTGCTGATCCAGATGCATTGCATTTAATTGCACAAAAAGCAGAAGGAGCATTACGTGATTCATTGTCGATTTTCGATCAGATTGTTACATTTTGTGGAACGAATATGACGTTGAAAGATGTTCAAACAAATTTGAATATTCTGGATTACGATTATTTCTTCAAAGTGGTCGACAATGCACTAAATGAAGATATTCCAGCCAACTTATTGTTATTCAACGATGTGATGGAAAAAGGATTTGATGGACACAACTTTATTTTAGGTTTGTCGAATCATTTCCGCGATTTGTTAGTGTGTAAAGATCCACGTACCATTAATTTGTTGGAAGTTTCAGAGCAAATTGGAAAATTATTTGAAGATCAAGCTAAAAAATTAGAAGCACAATTCGCAATTCGTGCACTAGCCGTTTTGAGTAAAGCCGACGTCGAATACAAATCTGCTAAAAATCAGCGCTTACTCGTTGAAATGGCATTGATGCAAATAAGTTCGATAAAATCAGAGCTTGAAAAAAAAAATCCATAACTGAACCAGTTCACATTATTGACTATCAAGGTCAAAGTTTACGTCCTTCAACTCCAGTAACTCCAAAGGTTAACAAACCAGAGGCTGAACCGCAATCAATGATTCATTTGAAACCCGAACCAGTGGTTTTGAAACAAGCAACTGGACAATTGAAAACCACATCCATTTCGATCAATCAAGCAATTGAAGAACAGCGCAAACGTCAATTCATTCCTACAGATGACATGCCCCAAAAACCTTTTGATATCAATGATGTCATTCAACATTGGAAGTCACAAGCACACTTAATCAAGGCTGGCGGAAATGAAATGGTAGGAAATGCGATGTTAAAACGCGACATTCAACAATTGGATGAGTCTCATTTTCAATTTGTTTCAGATGTTCCAATTATCACACAGCGAATCAGTAACATGTTACCTGAAATTGTAGGGAAAATTCGTGAGAAAATTGAGAATTACACCTTACAGATCACCGTAGTTCAAAATGAAGAAGCTGAAGACGAAGATGACGCACAATTTATGAATGGAAATCAACGTTTTGAAAAAATGCGCAAGAAAAATCCCAACCTTGAGCTACTAAGAATACGTTTTAACTTAACAATCGATTATTAAACAACAAATGAGAAAATTAATATACTTTATTCCTTTTGCACTTTTAATTTCTTGTGGTGATCCAATTCCAGAAGATTCTCCAGAAGACAAAGCTTTGCAGGATGAACAAGATATGGAGTTTACAGAACGAATGAAACGTGAAGTTGAAGCAAGTTTAGAAATTCCTGTTACAGAAAAATATACCTTTAAAATCTACAAAGAGTTCATCAATTCAGATACAATCGAAGATGCAATTATTACGGTGAATCGTTTTGAATTTGCTAAAAATGAAGCAATTCGAATGAAAAAACAAGCGAAAATGGCTGAAATCGGATACATGGGAAAATACAATTTCTTCTTTTATTACGATGGAAAATTAGACCAAATTTCAGTACCACTTCCTGCACCTTCGTCTCCTGGACGTGAATTGGATGTTCAATTTGCAAGTATCTGTTCTCCAACACGTAAAGATGTAATTCTTGGACACAGAATTATGAATTCAGGATATAAAACATATTTTACAGTTCTTAACGACCATGATTTATCGATGGTTTTTCAATGGAAAGAGTTTGATAAATTGGGTGAAGCTAAGCCTGAAGCGATTCTACACAAATTAGTTCCTTCGAAAACGGGTATCGGAATGGATATTCAATTGTATGAAAGTGAGATTGATAACTACAATCCGACCATTGCTGACATTTACAAATATGTTCCATCAATTACAAAACCTAAGAAACTGTTGTACAACTTTTTCTATGTAGAACAAGCTGGAAAATTTGCAATTCAGAAACCCAAATAAAAGCAAATAAATAGTGAGTTTAATGACAGATTTCGAACCAGTTTCTGAATCCATTGTAGTTGAAAAACAACTACGATATTATTTGCTTGGAGCTGTTGATACAACAGAAATTGACGAAATTGTTTTTGCATTTCACGGTTATGGACAATTGGCCTATTATTTTTCGAAGAAATTTGAAGTCAATTCTGATACAAAACGCTTGTTTGTTTTTCCGGAAGGAATGCACCGCTTCTACTTAAATGGAACAACTGGTCGAGTTGGAGCATCTTGGATGACAAAAGAACTACGTGAGAATGATATCTCAGAAAACAATCTTGCTTTAAATAGACTTTATGAGTCTTTAAAAGAACGATTTTCTTGGAAAAAAATGTCCGTTATTGGTTTTTCACAAGGTGGAGCCACTGCCAGTCGTTGGTTGAATTCCTCAAAAATTGACTGTGATTGCTACATTTCGTGGGCAAGTGTTTTTCCTCCGGATTTATCACAAACAGATTTCAGTCAAACTATTCGTAAAAAGCTATTTGTTCTTGGAACGGAAGATCAGTATTTCAAAGACGAAAATTTTGAAAAAGCAATTGAATTTTACCGTAATTTTAAGTTTGAAATTGTGACATATTCAGGAAATCATTCCATTGAACCTGAAGTTTTGAATACGATTTTAGAAAAATAAACACATATGCAAAAACTGTTTTTATACTTATTATTTTTAAGTTCTTCTACCCTATTTTTAGCTCAAGAAGACAAAGAATTGTACATTGAAGACGAGCCAACTGAAGAAGAAGAAAAAGCTCCTGTTTCTGTTGCAGACAAAGAAATTGGAATAGACTTTAACTTTTTTGCTTCCAATTTTAGTGGATCAGCTGGTGGGAGCTTAAAATTGGCAATCATAAAAGATGAAAATTGGGCGTTTGGTCCGAGTATTCGCTACCAACGTTCTTGGTTCAATTTTTTAGGTCAACGTTGGGGATACAACATTTACGGTCCAGGTTTTTTCGTTCATTACCGCTTTGTTGGGTGGATGTTTGCTGGCGCTGAGTTGGAAGCACATTACACTCCTTTTAACAATGGATTCATACAAGCAAAACGTTCCTGGGTTCCGACTTTGTTAGTTGGAGGTGGATTTTCACGTCAACTAACAGACAATCTGCGTATCAATGGAGGAATCATGTACGACATCATCGACCACAAAAACAGTCCTTTTGCTCAAGGTTATTTCATGAAAAAAGAAAACGGAGCTTACATGCCGATTGTTTACCGCATTGCATTTTTTATTGGGATTTAAATATGATAAAAAATATTATTGTTTTATTATTTTCGTTTTCAGCATCATTTTATTGTTGGAGTCAGGATACATTAACATTTATTTTTCGATCTAACTTTCACAATGAACATGATTATAGAGATTATAATTATGAATTAAATAAATGCGTTGTTTTTGCATACAACAACACATATATTACAGGTTTAAAAGATGGATACTATTTATTTAAAGATTCATTATCAAACTACATTCGACTAAAAGGTGAAGTGAAAAATTCAAGATTAGTAAACAAATGGTCTTATTTTGATTCTATTGGAAGAAAAAGAATTGAAGATATTTTCTTTAATGATATTGATTCAACAACTTTAACTTCTTACTTCGATGAAAATGGAATTTTATACAGAACAAAAGAAGGTTCATACAAATTTTTAAAAACAATTCATTATTCAAATAATGGAATTTCTAATTATTATTTTCAAGATTATATTGATAGTTCAAACTTACAGATGGAATTTTTTGAAAATGGTCAGTTAAGTCATAGAAGTTCAACAAAAAACGATTTAAAAAGCGGCGAATATTATTGGGCATATGAAGATAAAACGTTGTATGCTCAACATTTTTATGAGAAAGGGCTTAAAGTTGGAACTTGGAAAAGTGGATTCAAAGGTTCAAAAGAAATTTGGTGTACTGAGATTTTTGAAAATGATCTTTTAAAAAGTATTTCATTTTCAAACAGTAAGGCATATAAAATAGAGAAAGGAACCATAGAAATTCTAGATTATTATCCTAGTGGTAAATTAAGACTTAAAGGTAAAGTAATTGATGGAGTTAAATTTGGAAAATGGTTATTCTATGATGAAAATGGAAAAGTCATTGGTGAATATAACCATGACATTAAAGGTAATTTAATCTCTATGTATTCTCAATCAGAATCAATTCCTGGAATTTGATTTTTTTAAAGATTTATAAATGTCATTTTTCAAATCAAAATAAAGTTTATTGACAATTTTCTATATTCTTTTGACAGATGTCTACATATCTAGACATCTAGACATCTATATTTTTTTGCGTTTTTTAATATCGATTTAATTCATTGATAAACAATGGTTTAAATCCTGAATATTTTCTTTTGATTCATTTGATTTGAAAAAAAGTTTCAAAAAAAGTTTGTTTGTTCCATTTTTTTTACTCTAACTTTGTGCCGACTAACAGAGAGTTAAAATAATTAATAACAATTTTTAATACCAAAGAAATGTTCAAGTACAATTACACATTAGATGTGCCAACTGGTCAGTTCGCTAGTGCACATATGCTTTGGTCTTCTCATTCACGATAGTTACATCTCAACGATATGAAGAAAGTCCGAAGCTAAAGTTTCGGATTTTTTTTGTCTAAAATTTCCCGAAACTCTTTAACTAACGGGAAGAATTAACTCTTCCTTTTACTAAAACAAAGATTTTTTTTAAGCTAAATCTAGGCGAAGTAAAAAAAATATTCCGGAGTTTACACTTTGTAAATGAGGAAATGTTTTTTTCGCTACAACGACGAGATTCGCTTAAAAAAATTCAAGACTGTTGTAAAAGTCTTTTCACAAAAAAGAACGAGGCTCGAAGAAAATTTTATCGTAGAGTCCCGATTATTCGGGATGAATAGATAAAATTTTTGAGAACGAAGTTATTTGAAGTGAAATGGATTTTATAAAAAACGAAAAATATTGTTTGAAGCAGTCTTCAATCTCTAAGTTATGGGAAATAAGATTAAAGGGAAAGACCTAATTAATATAGGTTTTCCTAAAGATAACACAATGAATATTGCATTGGGTTTAATCAGCAGATACCGCAAAAAGGAAACAAAAGATCGCGTACTTGCTGAGTTGAAAAATGTCCTGCGTGAACCAGACACCTTTATGGGCGACGGAACATGGGGAAAAATCGCAGAAGGATTGATCGCACCAGTTGAAGTAGCTTTCAAAGAATTGAATTTCGAACGTGCTCCCTTCCTGATTTATGGCGAAAATGAAGTAGATGAAAATACAAAATATCAATTCTACCAAGCATTAAAACTTCCCGTTTCCGTTCGAGGGGCTCTCATGCCTGACGCGCATTACGGTTACGGATTACCAATCGGAGGTGTACTTGCAACAAAAAATGCAGTCATCCCCTACGGAGTTGGAGTGGACATTGGTTGTAGAATGGCGCTAAGTATTTTTGATGCTCCAGCTACGTTCATCAATGGTCGAACACATCAGTTGAAAAACTTACTTTCCGAACACACAAAATTCGGAATGGTTGAAGTACATCAAGTGAAAAACGACCATGAAATCATGGAAAACAAAGCATTTAGAGAGATTCCTTTTTTGAAAAAGCTGAAAACAAAAGCTTACCAACAATTAGGAACTTCCGGTGGAGGAAATCATTTTGTGGAATTTGGAACAGTTGAAATTACAGTGGATAATTTAGGAATTCCTAAAGGAAACTACTTCGCTTTGTTAAGTCACAGTGGTTCAAGAGGTTTAGGAGCAAACATTGCAGCGCATTACACCAATTTAGCGATCAAGCAATGTCCACTTCCGAAACGCGTTCAACAATTGGCGTGGTTGGACATGAACACACATGATGGAATTGAATATTGGACAGCAATGAATCTTGCTGGTGATTATGCAAAAGCTTGTCACGACGATATTCACAAGCGATTGGAGCGAAAATTAGGTCTTCGAAAATTACTTCACATCGACAATCACCACAATTTTGCGTGGAAAGAACAAGTCAATGGAGAAGAATGTATCGTTCACCGAAAAGGCGCAACTCCAGCAGGAAAAGGTGTTTTAGGAATTATCCCAGGAACAATGGCAGATAAAGGATTTATTGTCAGAGGATTGGGGAACGAAGAAAGCATCAATTCAGCTTCACATGGATCAGGTCGTTTGTTTTCAAGATCGGAATGTAAAAGTCGGTTCACGAAAAGTGATATGATGCAAAAACTGGGCGATAAAAAGGTCGAATTGATCGGTGGTAGTGTTGATGAAGCCCCAATGGCCTACAAAAACATCCATCAAGTGATGGAAAACCAGCAAAATCTGGTCGAATCAGTTGGGATTTTTACACCTCGAATCGTCCGAATGGATAAATAGTAATCGGATGCAATTCATTGCATCCAACTACTATTTTCTAATAAAAAAACAAATAAAATGGACACAAAAATTATACATATCACAGCAGCACAAGGACCTTTGGAATGTCAATTAGCCGTTTCAAAAGTGCTCTCACTCCTATTCGATTCGTTGAGAAATTTGGGAGGAAAATGTGAAGTTCTGGATCGAAAAATTGGAGACGCGAATGGAACATTACACTCTGCAACAATTGAGATCAAAGGAAAAGCTGCAATTGATGAAAGTAAAAGCTGGATTGGAACGATTCAATGGATTCAAAAAAGTCCATACAGACCAATGCATGGACGAAAGAATTGGTTCATTGGAGTTTATGAAATTCCTGAAATATGTGAATTGAAATTCAATGAATCCGATATCGATTTTCAAGCAGTAAGATCTAGTGGTGCAGGAGGACAACATGTAAACAAAGTAAGTTCGGCAATCCGAGCAACACATCGAGCAACTGGAATTAGTGTTTTTTCACAAGAAAGTCGCTCACAACAACAAAACAAAAAAATAGCAATAGAACGATTGAAAGAAAAAATCGCATTAGAAAACACAGAAATTCAATTAAAAATGATTGCACAAAAATGGATGCAACACAAGAATTTAGAACGTGGAAATGCGGTAAAAGTCTTTCAAAATTAATTTTCAAAAAACGAAATCATGGTACAAAATATACATTTATTAAAAGCATTGGATAATTATCCATACAATATTGAAGACTGCATTGAGTCCTTGAATTATGCATTAGCGTTGGAAAGTGATAATGCTGTGGCCTTTTGTTTGATGGGAAGAATTCAAGCGGAAATTTTGAAGGATTTTGAAACCGCAAAGAGTTATTTCCAACAAGCTTTGTTTGTAGATAAACGCTACAGTGAAATTTATCCAAACTTCATTGAAACTTTATATGAACTAGAGGAATATACTGAAGCTTTACGCTTAGTAGATTTCGCATTAAAAATAAAAGGTGTCAACAAAGGAGCCATTTTTTATAAAAAAGCAGAAATCTATGATCAAATGAAAGAACATAAAAAAGCATTAAAAGTCTTAGATGAAACAGTTTTGTTTGCTCGGAATCAAAGTTTCATTGATGAAATTGAATCTTTCAAAAAATTAATTGAAAGAAAAAAGAATTTCAAATCAAAAAAACAAAATTGAATCATTCAACTAAAAAAAACAGTTTTTCACTCTCATTTGAAGACTCTTTCTCATTTTGGGACAATATAAAGCCCTATCGAAATTTTTTATTAATTTGATTATCAATGAATTAAAATATTTGGCCTAGTTCTGAATAATATGACAGCAAATTGTGTTAGTATATTTTTAAAATAGTCTTAGGTTTTAAAAAGTAGTGTTAGGTATATAAGATTAGTGTTAGGTTGTTTATAATTAGTGTTTAGGTAAAAAGAAAAAGTATTCAAATTTGAATACTTTTCTTTTTTTATACAACTCCTTATTTTTTTTAAATTTCTAGAATTATAATTCTGGTTGAAAAGTGCGATTTTGTTCTCATTCTAGTATTATTTTCTCATTTTGAGACATTAAAATTAAAACGACCATTGTATAAACTATTGATTTTTAATGGATTAATGTTTATGGTCTAATTTTGAATAGTATGCCAACAAATAGTGTTAGTTTTTTTTAAAGTGATTAGTGTTTTAAAAAAATAGTTTAGGTAGTATTTATAGCGTTTAGGTAAAAAGAAAAAGTATTCAAACTCAAAGTTGAATACTTTTTCTTTTTTAGAGCGATTTTGTTTTGTTAAGTTTAAGTTGTTTACTTAATTTTATTATTTATTTATTAAAATTATGAAATCTAAATTCATTATCTTATTTACAAGCTTTATCATTTTTGCGTGTTCCAATCCATCTGAAGAAGTTGAAAAAGATACAGAAATTTTACCTGGATCTTCTTTAAACAATAAAAAAACACCAAATCATATGTTAATTGATGGAACTAAAATATCTATGCTAGTTCCAAGTGGTTTTATGTATGAACAAAAAATATTCGGATTTAAACAAGATGCCGTTCATTTTATTCAAACTTCTGAAGTTCAAAACCTAAATTTTAATAGAGATTTCAATACTTCAACTAAAGAAGAATTCAAGAAAAACTTCCCTCAAAATGAAGTAAAAGAATATGTAAAGTTTAAACTTAACGGATATAATGCTTTATTTATTCATTATATCAAAAACAATGTTTTCGATTATTATGAATTGCTATTTGGTGATGAAACTTTTTTTTGTACTGTTGTTGGTAGTTCAACATTGATAAAGAAAGATATTAGTAAAGAAATTAGAAACTGTATTTTATCTCTGCATTACGATAAGAATTTAAAAGTTGAACAAAAAAACTTTGAAAATTTCAAAGTGAATGAAAATAAATCAGAATTTAAAGAAACTGAGGAATTACCAGGTTTAAAAGTGTTTTCAGTTGATGGAAAATCAATTGAAGATGGAGATCCTTCAATTTACATGACTCATTTTATTTTTGACAAGATGCAAAGTGTTGAAATCATTTCAAAAAGTAATATTGAATCCCTTACTCAAAATAGTTTCAAACCGAATTCAAATAAACTTGGTCAATTGACTTTTTTAAACACAGTTGATGATTATGTTCATATAACGCCTGGAAAAATGAACGGTCAAGATGTTAATTGTATTCAAATATATAATACAGAAGGAAATAGATGTGTTGTTTCTATTTCTTTCATGATGGGTGATTATTCTGAAATCGTTAAAGAAATGAAAATCTTATCAAATGCAACAGAATTCCTTGACTAAACTGAATGAAACTTACGTTGATCTACTTTTCAATTACAGGACAAATAGAGCAACGATTTATAAATTGTGGGACGAAATTTCTTTGAAACTCACTGAAAGTCATCGTTATTACCATCATTTTGGACATCTTGAGAATTTGATTCAAGAACTCGAACCAATTAAAGCTGAGTTTTACGATTGGAATGCAGTCTTACTTTCCGTTTTTTATCACGATGTAATTTATCATGCTATCGCTTCAGACAACGAAGAACAAAGTGCTGAATTAGCTAAAAAACACTTAATTGAAATCAATTGTCACCAAAAAACAATTGATTTGGTGTATGAAATGATCATAGCCACAAAGTCACATCAAATCAGTCAAAAAAATGACATCAATTTATTCACAGATGCTGATCTTTCAATTTTAGGAGCTGAACCCGAAGTCTATCAAAACTATGCAGCTGCGATTCGTAAAGAGTACAATGTGTTTCCTGATCCAATTTACATTCCAGGACGTAAAAAAGTACTCCTACACTTCTTAAAAATGGAACGACTTTTTAAAACAGATTATTTTTTCAATAAATACGAAGAAAAAGCTCGCATTAATATTGAACAAGAATTCAAAACTTTATAATTACTAGAATTGTCCTAAATCATAAAACCTGATGTCTGGAAAATAGGCATTGAAAAAACCATAACCGTTCACAATATTTGATGGATAAGATATGGGTTCAATGTTTAATTGATTCAAAATACTTCCTCCACTTGTACTTCTAATTTTCAAATAATCAAAGTATTTTTCATTGATATTAGACAAGGTAACAGCAATACTATCTGTAGGACTTGCATTTTCCAACTCAACTTTTTTAATGTAAGAGCCAGAAAATTCTTTATCGCTCACTAAAATCGTTTTCATCAAATTATTTGTTCCATTTTGAAAAAAGTTAACCCCATCTAATGAATTTGTTTGCGCATTTTTATTGTAAAAATTAATCAAATACCAATTGCTTTTATTTGCCTCATCGTCAAAAGATAAATTGACATACACATTCGTATCAGTCGCGAATTTATCAACTTGAGGTAAACAAGATGTGAAATCAATTTGAGGCAACATGATCGTTTTTGAAGTAACTGTATGTTCTCCACTGACAATTTCTAACTCATATTCTTGATTGTATTCATACGCTTCATTGTAACTCGCATAAATTCCAGGATTAATTTCTATAAAATCAAATACTTGACCGTCAAATTTAACTTTAACAGTTGCACCAGTTACTAGCAATGATTCTAATGTTGATTCGTCAAAACCATTCAATGCTGAAAAGCTTTTTGTTAGTGTAATGATCATCACTTTATCTGGAATCAAATGTGAATAGACAACCAACTTTTCTGGAGCGGGTTCAACATCTAATTTAATTGGTTTTGGTCTACAACTGTAAATCGTTAAACTCAAAAAAACTAACACAGAACAAACTAATTTATAAATTTTCATCTTTCTTAATTATTATTTTTAAAACTTAAAATTCCAACCAATTGATGGAATAAATCCAAATAAACCAGGTTGTTCGTACTGGAATTTTCCTGTATTCGGATCTTGAACGATTCTTATTTGATATGGAGTTGCTCTGTTATAAACATTGTAAGCTCCTATGTGCCATTCAGATGTGAATTTTGCTTTATCTTTCGGTTTCGATTTAATAATGAAATTAATATCTAAACGATGTGAAGAAGACAATCTAACTGAATTTCTTTCCGCATAGATTGGAATAATATCTACACTTGTTAAACCTGCATTTGGCTGTAAATATTGTCCTATTACTGGTGTAAATCGAGCTCCTGTAGCAAATTCAAAAATACAAGAAGCACTCAATCGTTTGTTTATTGTATAAATTAATACATTCGTTATATAATGTCTTCGATCATATTTGGCCCAAAACGCTTCTCCATTGTTTAAACCATCGAATTTTCTCTTCGTCCAAGATAAAGTATAACCAACCCAACCTGTCAATTTACCCTCTTCTTTTCGAAATAAAAATTCAATTCCAGTTCCCCAACCTTTTCCTTGAATTAAAGACTCTTCAAATTGATCATTTAATATTAATTGACTTCCTTCTTTGTATTCTGTTAGATTTTGCATGTATTTATAGTAACTTTCCACAACAAAAGAAGATTTCAATTTCGGAAAATATGTGTTGTATGTTAACGCGAATTGATCCGCAATCTGTGGTTTCACTTTTTCAGAAACGGGATACCACAAATCTGTTGGTAGTGCAATCGAACTACTTGAAACACGGTGCATAAATTGATACATTCTTGTTATAGATGTTTTAATCGAATTGTATTCATTTATAACATATGTCCCATTAAATCTTGGGGAAACACCCATAAATGCTTTGTTTTTAATAAAACACATGGGCAATGACAATCCTCCTTGAATTTTCCAACGTTCATTAATGTCGTATTTTATATCCCCGTATGCATTCGTTTCATATGTGGAAATTAGAACTCCATCTTTGTTCTTTAAAAACTCGGATATTTCACCTGATGTACTGACAACACTTGGTCTAAAATTGTGATTAGTCACATGTAAACCATACAAAATTTTAATTTGAGAACTTTTGTAATAATGAAAATCATACTTCAATCCAAAATCTTTTATGGAACTTTTCACTAGTAGTTGATTGTCACCAAAAGCGCCTTCAATATCGTATTTAAATCGCGTATATACTAAAGAAAGATTCGAAAATAACTTTTGATTAAATACATGCGACCATCTTAATGTTTGCGTAAAATTCCCCAATCTAAAAGAAAAACCAAAAGCATTAGTTGAATCTGATCCACCTGAATTAGCTTTTAATACATCATCTCCAAAATAAGAACTGAAGAAAACTCTATTTTTCGAATTAACAATATAGTTGAATTTCAGGTTCAAATCATAGAAATAAAAAGGTACATTTTGACCCACCAATTTTAAAACTTGATCAATATACGATCGTCTTCCAGAAATCATGAATGACATTTTATCTTTGATGATTGGACCTTCTAAGGTTAATCTGGATGACAACATTCCAATTCCACCTGTAGCATGAAATTTATTTTTATCACCATCGATTACACGAATATCTGTAATAGAAGAAAGACGACCACTGTAATTTGCTGGAAATCCTCCTTTGTAAATATTCATTTCTTTGATAACATCTGGATTGAAAACAGAGAAAAAGCCAAATAAATGTCCTGGGTTGTAAACAGTTGCCTCATCAACAATGATTAAGTTTTGATCTCCATCACCACCTCTCACAAAAAAGTTTGTACCTCCTTCTGCTCCACGATTGATTCCTGGTAATAATTGCGCCACCTTTAACACATCTGTTTCACCTCCCATCGAGGGTAACTTTTTGGCTTCAGCAATTGAAATTTTCACAACAGATACTTCAGTATTTGTTACATTTTCCAATCCATCGGATTTTGGTTTTGCTAAAATTACAACTTCTTCAATTTCTGTTGTTTTAGGTTCATCAACTGTAAAATTTAATTCCATTGAAACAAGTCCACTAATTGTATCTGTTAAGGTCAGCGATTCTGAAGAAGAGATTTTAACGATGTAGTTTTCTTTTACAGGTAATTCAATGGAATAATATCCATATTCATTTGTTTCTACATTTTTTGAAATCTCTGGGAAGTAGACTTTTGCAAATAATACAACCTCTTGACTTTTATTGAATTTGACATATCCTGACAATACAATTTTATCTTGAGCAAATGAAAAATTTAAAACAAAAAGTAAGATTACTCCTAAAAAATAACGCATATATAGTTCTTTAACAGAGATTTATCAATATAAATTCGAAACCAAAAATAGTAAAAATATGGCTTTTGAAATAGTTCATAAAAATAATTAATAACTTCATAACACTAAATTTATTGAATCATTTAATTAATTTTATTCAACATAATTTAAAAATGCAATTTAAGTCACTGAATTTATTTACCCACAATCTAAAAGCACAAAAAGAGTTTTACATTTCTACTTTAGGCGCGAAATTGATTTCTGAAACTACTGAAAATTTTACATTAGAAATTGGCTGGACTCAGTTGACTTTTGTTCAATCAACTAAAGAACATTTTTACCACTATTGTTTTTTACTTCCTGAAAACCAATTAACCGAAGCTTTAAACTGGTTTGAAAAACTCATTCCAATTGTTGAAACAGAGGAAGGAAGAATTGTACACTTTGAGAACTGGAATGCACGTTCTTTTTATTTCTACGACGGTTCTGGAAACATTGCTGAATGCATCGTTCGACATGATCTAAATAACCAAACTGATCAACAATTTGATTTCAATTCGTTACAAGGTGTGAATGAAATTGGCTTACCTACTCTATCAATTCCAGAAACTTTAGCACAATTCAACGCACATTTTCCCATAGAAATTTGGCGTGGTGACACCGATCGATTTGCAGGATGTGGAGATTTGGAAGGTTTATTTTTATTACCGAATTATACAGTCAAGAAAATCTGGTTTCCGAGTGAAATTGAAATTACACCGACGGATTTTAGTTGTGTTTTAGAAGTAAATGATCAATGTTTTGAAATGAATTTTTTAGATTCTGAACTTCACGTAAAATAAAGCAAGGTCTAATTAATTTTTCTACCATAATAAGTAGCTTTAACATAATTTGGATCTGAATTATTCAAACCTCCAAATGTAATATCAAACTCATATTGATTGGTATTTACTTTTCTTCTCAAAAAACCATAAAAATAATTTAGTAAAAAATTGTTTGGAAGTCCCATCTGAATTTCTGAATAATTTTTTCTATGTAATTTTAATCCTTGAGAAGGAAAAGGACTTGGAATGTTAATATTACTTCCTTCACCATCATAATTGCTCACACTTAGTATTTGTTCTAAGTTGTATTCATCCATAAAACAGCTTATTGAGATATTCTGACTATCTGCCAAATGAGGCATCTTCACTCTGTATGTTCCAACCATATTTAATGGATAAGATTGAAAAGCACCAGTATTATCTGGAAGTTTCACAAAATGAATATACTTCACAATCGAATCATACCCATCATCATTTGGTAAACAAATTTTATTGGGTTTCTTTTTTACAACTAATGTTATAGGAATTGTCTGATTCTGAACAGCACTATTCGGAAAAAAACGTCCAACAACACTATCTGTAAGTATTTCTGTTCCAATATACCATTTGTATTCAACATCTTCCTGTGAAGCAATGAAATAGATGTTTCTATTTGTGTATGCTGTATCTGTTTCTGTAGAAAACAACCCATAATCTGCTACATCAACTGCAGACTCAATGATTTTAAAATCAGCACTTGTTTCTTCTGCACATCCACAATCAGCAAGTCCGTTTGGTAGAATAGCTTGCTCTTTGTGGCAACTTGTTAAAAATGCTAATACGAAAAATAAAAGTATATGTTTAGTTTTCATCATATCAATTCAATTTTCTACCTAAATATTTTCGAATAACATAATTTGGGTTTGTTATAGAGTTAAATGATAAATTCATTTCAACTTTTTTAAGCCCAATGTTTTTAATTCTACCTCTTAGATAATCACAAGTAAGAACGGCTGTTCCACCAAGTAAGTATAGTTCTTTGTAATTAGATCCATGTATCATTTCAATTTGATTTATACAATTACTTCCTTGTCCATCGTAATTATAAAAATTAACTTTTGGTAACCCTGAAACTTTTATTACTTGAATTTCTACATCAAAACTATCTGGTATTTGATCGGATTTAACCCTATATAACCCCTCTATAGAACCATAATCAAAATCTGCTCCCATATCTATTGGATAATTAGTAATAGTCAAATACTTTACAATGGAATCATACCCATCGTCATTCGGAAAACATATTTTATTTGGCTTCCTTTTATGAACTAAGGTAATTGGTACTGTCAATCCGACTGTTGAAGCTCCAAAAAAACGTGTTACTTCTGGAGTTTCCAAAATTTCAGAACCAATATACCATTTGAAAGTACCACCATCTTGTTTTACTTTAAAGCGAACATTTTTATTTCTTTGAATACTATCAGTATCAGTGTAATAAGCAACTGAAGGAACATTTACGGACTCTTCTTCCATAAAAAAATCTGCACTTGTTTCTTCTGCACAGCCACAATCAGCAAGTCCATTTGGTAGAATAGCTTTTTCTTTGTGACAGCTTGTTAAAAATGCTAAAGCGAAAAACAAGAGATAAAGAGTTATTTTCATTTAATAGTCGATGAATAATACAAAAATAATTACTGAACGAAACAAAAAGAGGCTGAAAAACTTCAGCCTCTCTAATAATTGAACTAATTATTTTTTTCTTAAGTTAATGATTACTTCTTTTCCAGAATATAAGTTGGTAGAATTCGATTTAAAAATCATTTTATTGAATCCATGTTTTTCAACATCATATTTCCCAGAAATGTTGTAGGTGAAATAATCCAATGAATCTAAATCAACCCCATCACATTCAACGCATTGCTGTTGGTACTGCAAGACGAATGATTTTCCTTTGTCTTGAAACTGCCAATTAGCAACTGCATCCTGATTATTCCAATTCCAAATTGCACTTGGTACAGAATCATAGATATCCACATTTGGAGAAACAGACCAAATTCCAAAAAACTCAGATTTAGTTCCATCTACATAAACATCAACAACTTCCCATTTTTCTTTTTTCATTAATCGTTTTGAAAAACGTTTTTCTTTGTTGCATGCGAACAAAACTAGGATTGAAAATAAATAAATTAACTTTTTCATATTTTATTGAATTACCAATTGTTTCATTTTAGTACCTTGTAAGGTATTTACTTTCACAAAATATACACCTTTTGAAATACCATTTAATTCCAATTCAGAAGAAGACACTTCACCATTATTCACTTTAGAGTAAATAACTTTCCCTGTCATATCGCTTACTTCAACACTATAATTAGTTGAATTATTTCCCGAAAGAACAACTGTTGTGTTTGAAGATGTAGGATTTGGGTAGATGTTGAAGTCCCAGTTGAAGTATTGATTACTTTCATTCATATATATTGTAGTATTAATACCATTTGATGATTTATTTGGAACATTTCCTTTATAACTTGGTAAACCGCTATTACTTCCTGTACAAAAGCCAGATACATATGTTGAACTTGCTTCTGGCATTGGATTCGAATAATCTAAAAGCTGTTGAATTGACAACGAAGATTGTGGAGACACTATTGCTTCAGGTGAAACTGTAATTTCACTACCCGCTATAAAGTTAACTGAATATGGTGAGGTCACATTAATGTTACCGTTAATTTCAATAGTATTCCATGCTTGACATGTATATGTATTTCCAACCAATTCGCAACCATTAACTGCTGCACCGTTAAAAGTTGTAGTTTGATAAGATAATGTTGAAGGATATTGCAATAAATCTGAATTTGAACCTGCTATGTTTTGAATGAAAGGTCCTGTTGTAACAGGTATTATATTGCCATCTGCAACATCATAAGTAAAAACATATGAATAAATATGTGGATCCCCATTTGAATGTGTTCCATTGAACTCTACATCTACTTTTAACTTTATTTGAATGTTAAAATTTTCCCAAAGATCTTGATTAAAATTATTAACAATATTACCTGAAGCAACTGAACAAGTTGGAGTCATTTCCTCATCGTATTCAACAGTGGCAACTTCAACAATAAAATTCTTAAATGCATTAATTGGGATAAATTCAGATGTATAAACTAATGAGTCAAGTTTTTTTAAAATTTGTCCACCAGCCTCTACTGATGACGCATTTCTATAGTCCCAAATTAGCTCATTGTTGTATGTATTAATTGTTGAAGAATTTAAATTGACTGAAGCATCATATATCTTTGATTTATAATATGAATTTTCATTAAGGTATGGCGTTACACCTTTATTGTTCTCTTTCACTTTTGTTTTAATTACATACATTGCAGAAACCGTTTTGGATTTATAACTTAATCCTGGATTAAACGTGTATGCAAGATTATTGCTTAATTTAAACTGACTTTTATTTTCTGTAGTTCTGAAACTTTTTGTGACTAAAATTGAATCAAAATTAGGATTCAATGGAGTTTGTTCGTACATTTCTTCGCAAGCAATTGTAGAAACTTTTGAAGATTTACTTTGTGACAATAATGGTGTTTCTAAAAGAGCAAAAACACCCACAGGTTG
>JBKDZA010000061.1:0-19501 GCA_046308455.1 Fluviicola sp. | reverse complement strand
TAAAAAAAGTGTTTTCACCTATAAAATCTCATCTTTTTCGTTAAAAACATTCGAATTGGCTCGCCAATCCATCATGTTTTCGCCTCAAATCTGAGCATTTATAGGCGATCTGATAAGAATTTATAATCGAACTGAGGTTATAAGGTTCCCAAATCCAAATGATAAAATATTTCATACCAAGGATTATTCTTGGGTAAAGCAACATGTTTTTTAAATTCTTCTATTGCCTGTTTGTAAAGACCGGCCTCACTGTACATGCTCCAATAATTTGATTCATAACCTAGATCAATTCGCTTTTCACGTACTTTTAGTGCTTCCTCTAACTGTCCTATTGCAACATAACTTTCCTCCAATTTTAAATACACCATTTCAAAGTGTTTTTCAGGAAGGTATTTTTTGTTTTCAATGATTTTTTTTAAGACTGGTATCGCTTGTTCAAAACGAGTAGATGAATGCAATAAATCAGCATATCGGTAGTAATAGATGTATTTTAATCGTGGATTATTGTCCAGTTTTTTGTCTTTGTAATAAGTTTCAAACAAACTAATCCATTCACTTACCGTAATTTTTAAATAAAGATTTTCTCTGTCTTTGTAACGTTCTTCCCAAAAAGAATTTAAACTTTCAGCAGAATGAATGTTATAACCTCAGTTCGATTCTAAATTCACCTCAGAATTTATTTTAAAAGTTAGTTTGGAGTTTAATTTTTTGAGGAATAGCGGGCTATTTCGATTAAAATTAACGAGCAAAATGATTTTTTAAAATAAATAGCCTTACCCATAAAAAAATAACATCACCTATAAAATCTCATCTTTTTCGTTAAAAACATTCGAATTGGCCCGCCAATCCATCATGCTTTCGCCTAAAATCTGAGCATTTATAGGCGATCTGATAAGAATTTGAAATCGAACTGAGGTTTATAAGTTTTAATTAATTCATTTGTAGTTCTACTGTGGGAATATTGAACTTGGAAAATAATCACTAAAAACAGAAGTATTCCCTTGAAAGTGAATTGTTTCGAATAAATATTGAAACTTGGAAATATTGGCTGTTTTCTTAGCATGAATATAGACCACTAAAATAAATAATCTAATTGGATTAAAATCATTTTGAACCAAATCAAATGATTGTTGTAGTAAGGTTCATTGATTCGTTAAAAAAATAGATTATGAAAAATATTGCACTTTTAATTTTCGCTTTCTTGACAGTTGTTACAGTATCTGCTCAATCCATAAATGGAAACATGAACACGACACTTGAAGGCGAAATGGTTGTCCTAAAATATGGGAACGTCGACATTTACAATGGAGAGAAATTGGTGAAATCAGTTATCACAGATGAATATGGAAATTTCAATGTGAAATTGGATACAGGAACATATCGTTGTGTTGTAAACTACAAAGGTTTCAAACCGATTGAAAAAAACATCGTTGTTCGTGCCGATGAATCTGTAGATTTTAAAGTAGCCGAAACAAAAGACGGAGCAGAAACTTTGAAAAAAGAAAAAGTTCGCGAAGAAAGTAGAAAAGCAAGTGTAGCCCCTATGAGTACAGGGAGTTCAAGTTATATAGCTTATGATAAAACTTCAACACGTTTTTATGGCGGAGGTGAAGATGATCGAGGTCGAATGATGGTGACAAGTCCAGGTTCTGGAGCTTCAGTTCCTAGTTACGGAAGTTTAACTGCTGGGGAAATCAATGATTTTGCGAAATGGTCCTTGTGGAATCAATACACTAACAACGAATTAAAAACTTCAGCTACTCATTGGAATTTATGTCCGAAAAATAGATACACGGTTTTAGTTCAAAATCAAGATGGATTCCCAATTGTGAATGCTTTAGTGAAACTAATTGCCGATGGTAAATCAAAATTTGAAACGAAAACAGATAATACAGGAAAAGCAGAGTTGTGGTTCTCAATTTTAGCAACGGAAACTTCTGCACCAGGTCGTGTTTCAATGGAAATAAACGTAAATGGTAAAAAAACAACCATTAACAATGTGAAACAATTTGAAGCAGGAATCAATAAATCAACTGTTGAAGTAAGCTGTGAACAATCAACTGAAGTGGACATTGCCTTTGCTTTCGATGCAACGGGTTCAATGGGGGATGAATTGTCCTACCTACAAGCTGAAATGAAGCAAATCATGTTCGACGCGAAGAAAATCAACGACAATCTTTCGTTCCGTTTTGCAAATGTATTTTATAGAGATACAAGTGATGCATATGTGACAATTATGCAACAATTCACATCTGTTCTTACAGAAGCTTCGACTTATATCGATGAACAAAGAGCTGGTGGAGGTGGTGACTTTCCAGAAGCTGTTGATGCAGCTTTAGAAGTTGCGTTGAAAAAATTAAATTGGAACGAGAACGCGCGCACACGTATGTTGTTTTTAATCCTTGATGCTCCGCCACATAATCCAGCTCACATGCCTGAGAAATTGAAAAAGTATATCGAAATCGCTGCTCAAAAAGGAATTCGAATCATTCCAATTGCTTCAAGTGGAATTGATAAAAACACGGAATATTTCTTAAGAGCTTTGGCTTTGGGAACAAATGGAACATATACATTTTTGACAAGTCACAGTGGAATTGGAAACGGACACATTGATCCAACAACGGATAAATACGATGTGGAAACATTACACAACTTATTGGTGCGCTTGATTCAGTCGTTTACGTTCATTCCTGATTGTGAAAACCAAGAACAAGAACCAGATTTACATTATCCGGATTCAAGTGTTCAATATCCTTTCCCTGGAGTGTTGAAAGATTCAACGGATACAATTGCTGAACCGATTCGCTTCAATCCGAATAACAGTGCTGACACCTTGAAAATAGAATGGAGTTATTATCCAAATCCAACAAATGGAATTGTGAACATAATCGTAAACCGTGATGTGGAAGAATTATTCATCTCAGACATGACTGGAAAAGAATTGTTCACGATCAAAGAATTGAAAAAAGACGAAATTCGTCGCATTGATTTATCCGAATACCCAACAGGTATTTACTTGATTCGTTATCCAATTGGCGACAAATGGATCTCAGGAAAAGTGGTTCTACACCGAACATCTTAATTCCCTCAAAAGGAATTCTGTTTCAGTAGTTTTAATAGAAAAAAGAAAAGTGGAGTTGGAGAGCTCCACTTTTTTTAGTTTCAGTCATTTAAATCTGATGTGAATTTAGAATCGAACTGAGGTTGTAAAGTATTTTATATCTTTGTTTTTTTTATGATGTATTTTATAATGCAAGAACTGTAATGGAAGAACTGAAAAAATTTATCCAAGAAGAAATTATGAACGCTGCATTTGTCAAAGTTGGGTTTGATGATTTGTTACTTTCTAATAAATTAATTGATTCGATTACAATTGTGGATATTATTGTGGCTATCGAAGAAAAGATTGACAAAAAATTCCCTCAAAATTTAATGCAAGATGAAAATTTTGACAGTATCAATAAAATGATAGAAACAATCGAAAAATTATAAAATGAAGATTTTTCTTTTTAATCGGATTTTACCAATTTTTATTTCATTTTGTGGTATTTTATTTTTTAGAAAAGACTTAGAAAGGATTTTTTTTTACGATAAAAATAACATAGAACAAAAATTAATCGCTAATCGAAATTATATAGATAATTTTTCTAATAATTCATCTATCTACCAAAGTCAATTTTTATCATCAACAAATGAGATATTAATTTTAGGGTCTTCTGAGCTAACAAGTGCTAGTAAATTTGTTCCATATTTATTTTTAAAAGATAGTTGTAAATTACCTGTTTTTGCTGTAGGTCATGCTGGAAATCAAAGTTTTTCAATTTATTGTCAGCTACTTGCAAAAAATCGTTCGTTAAATAATGCTAAAGTAGTTGTTTTAGTTTCACCATCTTGGTTTTTTGGACAAGCAGCCAATGGAACACACTCTCAAATATTTTTTGAATATATTTCAGATAATTTTTTACACGAAATAACCAAAATAGAAAAATCCAAAGAAGATTTTCCATTTTTTATGTATGCTCAAAAAGGAATGAGTAAACATTTGGAAAGTGTTTCCAACTTGAGTATAGAAACAAAAAGTTTAATGAATGATTACACTGAGGATGGCAATGTATTCCATTCTTTGGGTGCACAAATCTTAAAGCCTTATTACTCATCTTCTATTTATTTAAAAAGTCAACTTTTTGAAAAAGAAAAAAAACAACTTTTCACAATAAAGAATCAAAAAACTCATACTCCTGATTGGGAAAGTTTAATGCAAGCGTCATTAAAGGAATTTGAATTGATATCATCAAATAATACTTTTGGAGTTGATTCGACATATTATAATGAATACGTTAAGGGAGAAACTACAACAATAGAATTATTAAAAATCAATGAAAACCAAGAATACAAGGATTTTGTAATGCTGTTAAAGCTACTGAAACATTACAAAGCAGATGTTAGTTTCGTAATCATGCCATTAAACCCGAATTACTATGTTGATTTAAAAAGATTAAATCCCTTAATAAACGACTTAACATTTAAAATGGAGCAAAATAACTTCAAGGTTTTAAACTTATGGCAACCAGATAAAAGCAAGTATGTTAAAGGACTTTTAAACGACGTAATGCATTTTGGTGATTATGGATGGTTGAAAGTGAATCAGTTTGTCTATGAAAATTACAAGGAAAAATGAAAACATTTACTAGAAATACGTTATTACTTTTTATACTTTTTTGTCTGTTGTTTTGGATTTATTCACCAAATAATAAACACCCAAAAAACCAAGTAATTACAAGTTCAAATTTCGTTTATCAACAGTTTTAATTCCATGCTACCATTTGAAAATGTAAGTTTTTTCTATGTAATCTTTTTAATGGTTTCCATTATTTGGCTTACAAAACTCTTTTTTAAAGATACCCACTACAAATACATTCTGTTTGGACTAAATACCGCATTTTTTCTCCTTTTTTTCAGACAGCCCATTCACTTTTCACTTTATATCTTTTGGGCCTATTTGATTACCTTTTTGTTTACAAATGTTTTCATGTTTTCAAAAAGAATTTGGGGAATAATTGTTCTATTGTCTCCAATGTTGTTGGTGAAGTTAGATATCAGTCAAAAAGGTTTTCATTGGAATGAGATTATTTCTTTTGCGGGTTTATCATATGCTTCTTTTAAAGCAATGAGTTATTTTATGGACCGTTCATTCAAAGAAAAAATGGAAGATCCTATAACTTATTTTAATTATTTAGTTTTCACACCAACTCTACTAATTGGACCAATTGATCGACTTTCTAATTTTAAAAAGTATCAAGACTCGGGTTTTTCAAATATAACATGGGATAATTCATCGAAAGCTTGGGACTTCTTTTTTCTTGGAGTTGCCTTCAAATATGTGGGTGCTGAACTGGTGGATAGATATTGGCTCAATATTTTTCCGGACTCAAGTACTGAAGTTTTTGCAGTTTTAAATACAATGTATGCCTATTATGTTTATTTATTTTTTGATTTTGCTGGTTACTCATTTATGGCATTAGGTATTGCTAAGTTTATGGGAATAACGATACCACAAAATTTTAGAAATCCTTTTTTAGCAAGAAACTCACAAGAGTTTTGGCATACCTTTCATGTTAGCTTAGGTGATTGGTTGAAAGCATATTTTTTCACTCCTCTTTACACTTATTTTACACGGAAAAAAAGCTTGAAAAAATATCCTATATTTAGACAAAATTCATCACTTTTTTTAACTTTCTTGTTGATGGGATGTTGGAATGGTTTTGAAAGACATTTCATTATTAGTGGTATGTTATTTGGGCTCATTTCAGTTGTGCATAATACTTATTCAATTCAATGTAAGAAAAAACAAAAAGATATAATTTTTGGTAAAATTCCTGATTTTTGGGTTAAATGGATAAGTATTTTTATCATGTGGAATGTTGTTGCTTTCGCATTGTATATTTTTAGTGGCAAAGCCCCTTTTTTACATAATTAAAATAAAATGAAGTTCTGCTTTCAAAATAAACAATTCATTGAAATTGATACCGATAAATTTAAACCAGCATTGATTGATGCAAATAGAACATTATCTTGGCTTGAATTTTATGAGGAAGTTAATTTATTAATTGATTTTTTCAAAAAAAATGACTTTTTAAAAACATCTAAACCCGTTTTGATATACGGACACAAACAAGCTGAAATGCTTGTTGCAATGTATGCTTGTATTTCAATGAAATTGACATATATTCCAATTGATTTAATTTACCCTAAGGAAAGGATTGAAAAAATATGCGCTATAAGTGAAGTAGAGATTATAATTAATTGTACACAAAAAGTTATAGGTTTAGCAAATACGAATGAACTACATCTAGTTAAAAAAGAAGTCAATTTAGTTCAAACTTCATCTATCGCAATTGCTAATAAAACAAATATTGATGACCCGCTGATATATATATTATTTACATCGGGAAGTACAGGTGAACCAAAAGGAGTTCAAATTTCTTCAGAAGCAATTCAAAGTTTCTCTCGGTGGATGTCTACTGATTTCGGGTTTACTAATGAAGATGTGTTTTTTAATATTGCAGTTTTTAGTTTTGACTTGTCAGTATTTGAAATCATATCTTTTGCAAGTTTAGGCGCAACTCTAGTTTTAAATGAAAAAGAATGCTGTGAAAATCAAGATGCATTATTGAATCGATTAGAGAAAACGAAAGCTACAGTCTGGATTTCTACCCCATCATTTGCTTTTATTTTTTCAAGAATAATGGATGATGAACGTTTCCGAATGTTGAAGTTTTTCTTGTTTTGTGGTGAAGTATTAACAAATTCATTAGCTAAGAACATTAAAAATTACCTTCCTGAAGTTACACTTTTCAATACTTACGGTCCAACAGAAGCTACAGTAGCGACAACCATTGTTGAAATTACACCCGAAATTATTAATCTTTACAATCCATTACCTGTCGGGTATCCGAAAAGAGAAGCTGAAATTATAATTGATAAAAGTGAAACGGAAGAAAGTGGAGAAATTATTATTGTCGGTCCACACGTGTCAAAGGGTTATTTGAACAGAAATGATTTGAATTTAGAGAAATACTTTATGAAAGAAAATCTTAGGGCTTTTAAAACTGGTGACCTAGGATATTTTAAAGATGGTATGTTGTTTTGTTCTGGGCGAAATGATGATCAAGTAAAATGGAATGGATTCAGAATAGAATTAAACGAGATCACTAAAAATATTTTGAAAATAAATGGTGTTATTGAAGCAGTTACTGTTGCCTTAAAAAGAAATCATGAAGTAAAAAAAATCATCTCTTTTGTCATACTTTCTGAACAAAAAGAAAAGGATGTGATGAATAGTGAATTCAAAAAACTTTTAAGCGATTTTCTTCCATATTACATGATTCCTGGAGATATTGAATCTGTAAATGAGTTTCCATACAACCAAAATTTTAAAATTGATAAAAGTAAATTAATTGAAGAGTATCTTAAAAATCAATTTAGTTAATTCATGTCATTCAAACCGATAGAAATTGATATTGAAAACATAAAAGTTTACATAACGAAGAAATTAGATTCCTCAGAACTAGAGGATTATTTATTAGACTCGGAAAAAGAAACTCTTCGATCCATTCATATTATGCATCGTAAAAACGAATTTGCAACAACAAGAGCTTTGAGAAATCAGTTGTTTCAAGAACAAGAAATTTTTTACTCCGAAAATGGTGCACCTTTTATGCTCAATCACAATATATCTATTGCACATTCTAAAGAATATGTCGCACTTGCTGTATCAAAGAATCAAGTAGGTTTAGACATAGAACATTTAGACGAAAAAATAAATCGAGTTTTCCCCAAAATTGCATTAAAAGAAGAACTTAATTGGTTTACATTACCACTTCAAAAAACACAATTATGGACGTGTAAAGAAGCGATGTTTAAATGTTTAAAAACAGAAAAAAACAGTTATTCCATGTTCATAAAACCTCACTTAAATAAAGAAAACACATTCTCCGGTAACTTAATAAATGACACAAAAAAAGCCCCTCTCGAAATTCAAACGCTTTTTCTAGAGGAGCTAAATAATTTGGTTGTTGCAGTTGCTTTTTAATTGAGCAACATAGTTATAAATTTACAATGACTCAAAAAAGTCGTTTCCTTTGTCGTCAGTTATTATAAATGCAGGGAAATCTTTGATTGTGATTTTACGAATCGCTTCCATTCCCATTTCTTCGAAATCAACTAGTTCAACAGAAAGAATGTTTTCTTTTGCTAAAATTGCTGCCGGTCCACCAATTGATCCCAAGTAGAATCCACCGTGCTTTTTACATGCATTTTTCACTTCAGCAGAACGGTTTCCTTTTGCCAACATAATCATACTTCCTCCCATAGCTTGGAATTGATCTACGTATGAATCCATTCTTCCAGCAGTTGTTGGTCCAAAACTTCCAGATGGCATTCCTGCTGGTGTTTTTGCAGGTCCCGCGTAATAAACTGGATGGTTTTTGAAATATTCCGGCATTGGTTGTCCACTATCTAGCAACTCTTTGATTTTCGCATGCGCCATATCACGTGCAACAATCAATGTTCCGTTTAATTTCAATCGTGTTTTAATCGGATATTTCGATAATTCAGCCAATACTTCCGACATTGGACGATCCAAATCAATTGTTACTGGTGGCTCCAAATGTGGAGGCATTTCAGGTAAATATTTACGTGGATTTGTTTCCAATTGCTCCACAAATAATCCGTCTTTCGTGATTTTCGCTTTGATATTTCTATCTGCTGAACAAGAAACTCCTAATCCAACTGGACAAGAAGCACCGTGACGTGGTAAACGAATTACGCGCACATCATGTGTAAAGTATTTTCCTCCAAATTGAGCTCCAATTGTAGACTCTTGACAAATTTTATGTACTCTTGCTTCCCATTCTAAATCACGGAAAGCTTGTCCTCCCATGTTTCCTTCTGTAGGTAAATGGTCGTAATATCCAGCAGATGCTTTTTTCACAGTTGCTAAGTTCGCTTCCGCAGAAGTTCCTCCAATAACTAAAGCTAAATGGTAAGGCGGACATGCAGAAGTTCCTAAATCCATGATTTTCTCACGGATAAATTCTTCCATTGACTTTTCGTTTAATAAGGACTTTGTCTTTTGGTACAAGAAAGATTTATTTGCAGAACCACCACCTTTTGCTAAAAACAAAAACTCATATTTCAAACCTTGAGTTGCGTAAATATCAATTTGAGCAGGTAAGTTCGTTCCCGAATTTTTCTCTTCAAACATGTTCAAAGGAACCATTTGAGAGAAACGCAAATTCTTTTCTTGGTAGGTATTGAAAATTCCTTTCGAAAGTGCTTCTTCATCAATTGTTCCTGTGAAAACACCTTCTCCTTTTTTACCAATTACGATTGCCGTTCCAGTATCTTGACAAGATGGCAATTGTCCTTCTGCAGCGATAGTTGCATTTTGCAATAAATTGTATGCTACAAAGCGGTCATTGTCTGTTGCTTCTGGATCATCCAAAATTGCTTTTAACTTTTCTAAATGCGAAGAACGCAAGTAAAAAGAAACATCACTCAACGCTTCTTGAGCAATTAATTCTAATGCTTTTGGATCGACTAATAAAACTTCTTTGTCGCCAATTTTTTCAACTTTCACGTAATCTGATGAAATTTTACGGTATTCAGTTGTGTCTCTTAAAATCGGAAATGGATTTTGATATGAAAATTCAGCCATAATTTCTATTTGAAGCCCTAAAGATACAAACAGTAAAACGATTTTAAATCAAGAAAAGCATTTTAGAATGATTCAATTTTGTTTCATCTTCAAAAAAAAGCGTTCCAATGTTCTGTTGGAAATCCATGAAAGTAGAATTGTTCCACTAAAAACAAAGAAATAAAGCGCTAAATTGTAATGAATTTTGTCATTGAAAACAGGAAGGTATTTCATAACAATTAGAATCACAATCCAATGAAACAAGTAAATTCCGTAAGAAATTTCTCCCAAGAAATGAGTCCATCGTGTTTCAATTTTCAACTGTTTGTTTTCAACAATTCCAAGAAGTGAAATTCCAAATAAAAGTGCAAAAAGTTCATCTGTAAAAAAAGGGATTTCAACTCTTAAAAACCAAAGTGTTAATGTTAAAAAAAGAAGTGAAAAACTAATGTAATTGGAGAAAAATATTCTAATTTTTTCTTTGTGATTGACATACAGAAATCCAAAAAAAGCTCCAATTGCAATGCAAGAGAATTTTGAGTTGTGAAAGAAATTTCCAGTAAAACTAGTGATTGATTGACTGTTCCAAATGCGCACATTTAGATAGCCAAGAAGATGAGGTAAAAGTGCATAGAAAACAATGAAGAAACTTAAAAACAACAGCACTTTTTTCTTTGGCAACAAATAGAAAACAAAAGGCCAAACCAAGTAAAACTGTTCTTCAACTCCGATTGACCAAACTTGCGGACTAACGATCCATTCAATGTTCCAAGCGTCTGCTAAATTTGGAAAAATCGTAAAGCAGAGTAGGTGAGTTTGGACAGTTAAATCAGGTTGAAAAAGTAAATAACTTACAATTAGAATGAAGTAGAACAAGGGCCAGATTCTAAGAATTCGATTTCTATAAAAGCGTCTAAAATTGATTGTATTTGAACTATTTAATTCATTTGAAAGCAAATAAGTAATCAAAAACCCGCTCAACACAAAAAACAAAATCACAGCAATATGTCCATCTGGAAAAAAGGAAAAATCACTATCAATTAAGTTTGGAATTCCAGCCTTTTGTTTCAAATACTCCACATGTCCCCACACAACAATCAATGCTGCAAGTGCACGAAGTGTATTGAGTCCTTTGAGTTGTTGAATCATTTAGTAAAACTAAAAAAATACTGGATATTAAATCAATCAAAAAGTTAATTGATTAATAAATCCATTTAAGCTCACTAGTTTACAAAATTCTGTTCTTCATTCACTGATTTAAATAGAATAAATTATATTTGAACATACGAATACAGTTTCACCTAAACATCTTTTTGGATGAATTGGCGAAGTTTTATAGCGTGTATATATAAGTTATAGCTATGGTAGGATAACCGTTCCGACAATAAACAACTGACCAAAAAATTAAACAGTAAAACATGGATAAAACATTTTTACAAGTAATCAAAATATAGAAACAATAGTGTAATAGGAAATTGGATTTTCCATTAATTTGAAGACCTTTGTGAAAAGCTTAGAAATGGATTGATTTAAAACGGCAGCCTTATAAAAAACGAAACCCACTAGTTTGAATTGCTTCAGGGACTAATGGGAATAAGATAATACAAAGATAAATCAAAATTTTGAAAATGCAAACGAATTCGAATAATAATGAGATATAGCGACTTTGCCAATGTAATGACGAATGCCCGAATGAATCGCTATTTATTAGCTTGTGGTGGCAATACTCGTAAAGCAATGACGCTTTATAGAAAAAATTTACAGCTCACTCAAGAGTTGTTTACTGTAATCAGTTGCTTTGAAGTAGCACTAAGAAACGCTATAGATGTTACTGTTTCACCCTCATTAGGGAACGACTGGTTAAGAAATGCCGCTGCTAATGGTGGAGTATTTGATACGCCAAGATGTCGCATAACAAAAGATAATATTAACGATGCCATAACCAAATTACCTTTTTACAGTCATTATAAGTTGATTGCAGAATTAGGTTTTGGATTTTGGCGTTTTATGTTTGCTCAAAACCAATTTAATGCCACGGGGCGAATATTATTGAGAGTATTTCCGTCAAAACCAATATCAACTTCTGCTATACAATACAACAATACTTACATCTTTAACCAGTTGGCTCAACTCAATGATCTTAGAAACCGTATGGCACACCACGAACCCATATGCTTTTTATCAGGACAGCCCATAAAAGACACCACTTATGCAAGACAACACTATAATTTAATTTTGCAATTATTTCAATGGATGCAAATTGATGAAGCGGCTTTGCTTTATGGTTTAGATCACATAAATACAGTATGCAACGAAATTGATAATTTATAAAACAAGAACTAATGCATATAAAAACAGTCAATTGAAAAAGTAAGTTGATTGAGATGTTATCATATGCAAGTTAAGCTTAATTTACAAAATTCTGTTGTTCATTCGGTGATTTAAAAAGAATAGATTATATTTGAAAATACGCTTACAGTTTCACCTAAAAATATTTTTGGATGAATTGGCGAAGTTTTATAGCGTGTATATATAAGTTAGTAACTATTTAAAAAGTACAAATAATTAATATCAATGATAGAATCACCAACAGGCATGAGTATAATGCAGATATATGAGCATTATAGAAAAGATCAAGTTTTTGTAAATAGACGATACCAAAGAAAACTTGTTTGGTCATTAAAAGAGAAACAAAGTTTGATTGATTCAATTTTATTAAAGTACCCTGTTCCATTAATACTATTGACTAAAACTGATGATGGATTTGAGATTATCGATGGAATGCAACGACTAAATGCTTTTTTTGGATTTATTGAAAATGAATTTCCGATACTTCAAGATGGTGAAGAACGTTATTTCAATACTCAAGATTATACTTTTTCTAGAACTCAAATAAATGAAGGTAAATTCATTGCAAAAGAAGGTGAAGGTATAAATTATATTTCTCAAGAAAATGTATCTGCATTTATTTCATATCAATTTCCGTTAACAGTATTTAAATCAACTCAATCTGATGATATCAATGAGACATTTAGACGCATAAATTCTGGAGGAAGGCATTTGTCAGCACAAGAAGTTCGACAAGCAGGAAACACGTCAAAATTTGCAGATATAGTTAGAGAGATTGCCTCTGAAATCCGTGGTGATTCTTCAAATAACGTTTTACTTTTATCTCATATGCCAAGTATTAGTATTGATACTCGAGAACCTCTTGGATATGGAGTGAGTGCATTGGACACATTTTGGTGTAAACATGGTGTTTTAAGGATAACTGATTTACGGGAAAGTGAAGATGAACAGTTTATTGCAGATATTCTCCTTTCAATTGCTCTTGAAACTCCTTTTCCATCTAGTAAAATTGAGTTTAATAATTACTATGGGACTGGCGATAATGATAAATCTAATGAAGTTGAAATAAAAATAAACGCTGTTGGTAAAGAAAATATTTCAAGTGACATAAAACTTGTTTTTTCTGAGATTATAAGTTTTTGCGATACGCATCTTGGTGTTGATAATTTGAAAAGAATTGTTAATCCTGGTGCAGCTAGTAATCCAATCAAGGAAGATTTCTATACTATTTACATGGCATTCCATGGTTTAATAATTAACGACAATAAACTACCATTTGATGCTGAAGGAATAAAAAATGCCTTAAATAATATACATTCAAGATTAACTAGAGATAGAAAATACACCACAACACCAAGCAGAATCGCAAACATTCTAGTTTGTAAAGGATTACTAGAGCCTCATTTTAAATTATCGGATCAAACATTTAGAAGCACAACCTCGCTTACTTTGGATTTCCAAAATTTCCTTATGAGATCAAAAGTTGAAGCAGCTACCTATGATTTTAAACAAGGATTGTATACACTAAATCCGAATGGGAGAACTTTTTCTGATGAAAACTTTGAAAACAAAATTCTAAAAAACATCGCAGCGTTGGCTAACCTTGGAAAGGGTAAAAAAGGTTTTCTATTTCTTGGTGTAACAGATAAAGAAGCTGATACTCTACAAGTTGAGACTTTGGATAATTTAACAAATATAGCAAGGTATCAGGGGTTTGGTATAGTTGGACTTGAACGCGAAGCTATTTTGAAGGGAGTATCTTTGGACGATTATATTGCTTTTATAACTGATAAAATTTCTAAATCAGAGTTGCCGAGTGATTTGGTGAAAAAGGTTACAAAAGTTATAACACCAATAACATATCATGATAGAACGGTTTTAATGATTGAGGTGGAATGTGGGAATACTCCAGTTTATTTTAAAGATAATATGTACCAACGTGACGGAGCTAATTGTAAGATTGTCACTGGTTCAGCGCAAGGAGATATTTTCAAATTGTTTATTTAAAACAGTCACTAACATATGCTTAGCTCCATTTTTCTGCTGAAGGCGCAACACAGAAAAATGGTGCCAAGCGTTAATCGTTTTGTCAAAGAAAGATTTAATTCACCTGATCGTAAATAGTTAATCAAAATCCGCTCAACACAAAAAACAAAATCACAGCAATATGTCCATCTGGAAAAACGGGAAAATCACTGTCTATTAAATTTGGGATTCCAGCTTTTTGTTTCAAATACTCAATATGTCCCCAAACAACTATCAATGCAGCAAGCGCACGAAGTGTATTGAGCCCTTTGAGTTGTTGAATCATTTAGTTGTTGAATGTAGTAAAACTAAACTTTTTCAAGAATAAAAACAACATGTTCTTCAATTCCAGTTGGTCGTTCAAAGTCAATGAGACATTCGTCTAACAACTTAAAACCTACAAGTTGTAACTCTTCAATTAACCATTCTTTTTCGAAAGTTGAGAAGGTCATTGAATCACCTGTTGAACCAGTAACTTCACGAGTTGAATTCTGTTCACCTGGAACAAAACTCAAGTAAAACCTCCCTTTTTCAGTTAATTTATAGTGACATTCTTTTAGAAAATCAGGAACTTCCTCAATCGATAAATAAGGCAAACAAAAACCTGCACAAAGCGCATTGAATTCACCCGGAAATTCGGCTAATTGTCGTGCATCTTTTACGAAAAATTCATATTGCGGAAAATGTTTTTGAGCCAATTCAATCATGTTTTCAGCATAATCCAATCCTTGATAAGTCATTTTAGGATAGTTCTTTGAAAGGAAATAAGCGATTACACCAGGTCCACAGCCAACATCTAACACACTTGCATCACTCGCTAAACCTTTAAAAAAGCGTTCATACGAATCCGTGTAAATTCCCAAAGACAAAAATTTATCGGCATACACTTGTGCGACTTTATTCCACGTGTTTTGTGTCTCGTTTTGTTGATTGTCCATGTTTTCGTTGTTGAAAGTATCCTACAAGAATACTAATTATAAAGAATAATTGAACGAAAACGAATAAAATAAGTAAAACTGTCAAAATCTCATTAAAGTCAATAGGATTGTATGAATTCTTGAAATCTTCGTAAACAGAATAATCGTAATATCTTTTTGGAGTAGTTTCTATAATTGATTGATTGAAAGTGAAAATAATTCCTAAGAAAATAATTAATGAAGACCAAATATGTAAATGCAACCAAATTCTATTTTGCCATTTTTTGAAGTATTTCAATCCGAATGTGACGAGAGAAAGAATAAGAAAATATACAAATAACAGATTCAACCAGTGTGAATTTTGTATCACAAAATACGAATCATGTACAGCTACATCTAAAGAGTTGTTGTCAATTATTGCAAGAACTAAAAAAATCAATGCAATTTGAAAATAGACAAAAGCAAAAAAGTACTTTTTCATATTATTCACCCACATACACACGATGCATACGACGACTTAAACTAGTCATCACTTCATACGGAATTGTGTTCATTTGTTTCGAAAAATCAGCCATCGTTTGTTGTTGACCAATGATTTCAACTGTATCGTTTATGCGCACATTTTTATCTGTTACGTCCACCATGATCATGTCCATACACACACGTCCTAAAACGGAACATTTTTGCTGATTAATCACTACACTTCCAATTCCATTACTCAATGAACGTCTAAATCCATCCGCATAGCCAACTGGGATGATGGCGATTTCCATTTCTTTTTGTGCTTGGAAGCTACAACCATATCCTACAAATTCGTTTGCTTGGATTTTTTTGACTTGTGAAACTGCACTGAACCAGGAAACACTTTCTTGTAAATGTTCTTTTAGTTCCGTATTTTCAGTATATCCATAAAGCGCAATTCCCAAGCGAACCATATCGAAGGCTTGATTTGGAAAACGCAATGCTCCTTCAGAATTTAACAGATGAGCTATAAAATCATCACTTAAATGCGTTCTAAAATATGTTACGACTTCTTCAAATTGGTGAATTTGTGCTTGTGTGAATGCATCACTTTCAAAATTGTCAGCATCTGCTAAATGAGAATAAATTCCTTTCACAGAGATTTCAGGTTGCGCCAAAACGCGATTCAACACTTGACTACAGTCACTTGGAGCAAAACCTAAACGATGCATTCCCGTGTCAAATTTTAAATGAACTGGATAATTCGTAATTCCCCGTTCAATGCACACACGAATAAACTGATCGAGCTGTTCGAAATCGTAAAGTGCTGGTTCTAAATCGTTTTCAATAATACTGACTGAATGCTCAGGATCAGGATTCATGACAATAATCGGCAAATTAATCCCTTCTTTACGCAATGAAACTCCTTCATCTGCAAATGCAACCCCAAAATAATCAACGGCTTGGTTTTGTAAAAATTGAGCCACACGTTCAGCTCCAGAACCATAAGAAGAAGCCTTTACCATGCACAATAATTTTGTCGATTTTGGTAAGTTCGACTTGAAATAATTCACGTTGTGTTTGATTGCCTCCAAATTGATTTCAACAATCGTTCGGTGTTTGATTGCACGACCAAAAGACACTTGTTTTTCCAATTCATAACTGCGATTCGCTTTGATCAACACACAAGAATTGTGAATTTCAGACCAAGGAATCGCTTTTCCTTTTTTTAGGAAAATAATATTATTTCGATTAAATTCAATTAAAATCTGCGAAATATTGGTTTTCAGCGCTTCGTCTTCCGTTCCAATGATAACACTAGTTTGCTTTCCTTTAGAAATGGAATCTTGATAAAACAACGCTTCACGAAGTGCTTCAATATCCAAGTTGTATGTATCGTTGATTATCGTATTTCCATTGATTCCTTCAAAGGTTTCCATTCGAAGTGCAACGGGCGATAACTGACTGATGCGTTTTTTGATTGTTTCTTCTGAAAGTTGAAAATAACGACTCAAAGCAAACAACAAATCATACATTTCTGCACGATAATCTTTTTGATCAATGAGCTCTAAACTTGGAACTAGTTGAAAATTCCCAGGAAGTTCATCTTTGATTGCATCCAATTGTTTTGAAACAAACGTGAGCTGCGTATTTTTAAAAAGCTTAAGTTTTTCCTCTAAATGCTGCTGATCATTTAAGAAGTTTTCACGGTGTGTTTTTCCAAAATGCGTAAAAACTCCAAGGGTTGGTTGGACCATTTTTTCCAACAATTCCATTTCATTTGGAGCATCAATTCCAACTTCAATAAGTGCAATTTGTGCGTCTTTGTGCATTTCTAAAAGTGAAAGAGCCACACCCAATTGAGAATTGAAACTTTTTGGCGAACGTACTACTGAAAAATCAGGTGAAAGTACTTCGAACGCCCATTCTTTGAAAACTGTTTTTCCTAAACTTCCAGTAATTGCAACAACAGGATAAGAAAACTGTGAACGGTGATAGTGTGCTAATTTTTGGAGTGCTTCTAATGGATTTGGATGAATCAAAAAAGTGTTTTCACCATTTAATTCAACTTCATTTTTACATAAAAAGAGCGAACATCCTTTTTCATTTGCAGCTTTTAAAAAAGATTCTCCAGAACGTTTAGGTCCATCAATTGCGACAAACAAAATTGATTTTCCAGATCTTATTTTACGTGAATCGTAACTTACAGAAACAACTAGTTGTGTCGGGCCGATGTGCTTAGCTCCAACAATTTCAGCTATTTGATTGGATGTATATGTTAGTTTCAATCGCTTTTTTAGTGTAAAATTTTCGAATAATATTTTAATGTGATATTTTGTTATAACATGAACGACAAAGCGGTTGGTATTTTTCTACAGCACCCACAAGTACTTGACCGTCCGTTTTTTCAGTTCGATGTGAAAACTGTGCTAAGTTACCACAAGAAACGCAAATTGCATGCACTTTCGTTACATATTCCGCTTGACAAAGCAATTGCGGCATAGGACCGAAGGCTTTTCCCAAATAATCCATGTCCAAACCAGCGATGATAACACGAACCCCATTTTTTGCTAATTCACTACAAACTTCGGGTAAATCAGTGTCGAAGAACTGTGCTTCATCGATAGCGACAATGCGTTCTTTTTTCCAAAGAGTTAAAATTTCTTTTGAGGAATCAACGGGGATTGCTTGAAAAGAAGAACCTTTGTGACTCACCACATTTTCTTCATGGTAACGGTCGTCGATTCTCGGTTTAAATAACAACAATTTTTGTTTTGCAAATTCCACGCGTTTCAAACGACGGATTAATTCTTCAGTTTTTCCAGAAAACATGGAACCACAAATCACTTCAATCCAACCGTGTTGGCGTCCTTCACTAGGAAATTGCTCTAAAAACATACGAATGTTAACTTTAAACGTTTTCAACAATGCACGTTAAACAACTTCTTTATTTCGTCGAATTAACAATGCGTTTTCTAACTAATTTTATCCAACAAAGTTGTGAAATTTCAAAGCCATATTTGTTGCGAGGTTTACAACTTGAATTGTTTGTTGAAAAGTTAATTCGGATACTATGAATTTAGATATGCAATCGCTCTTAGAAGAAATGGGTGCATTATTGGTGAAAATTAAAGCAGGAGATGCTACAATTGGTGAATTGGAGGCTTTTGCAGCTGCAGCTTCTCAGTTAAACGAACGTGCAGTTATTTTGCGTTATAAAGCTTACGAAGCAAAAGTGTTTGGAACTGAATTAAGTGAAAAATCTGTTGCTGTAATTGACGATATTGCTGAAGATGGACAATTGGATAATTTCTCTGTTGAAGAAGTAATGCAAGTAGATGAAACTTCTTCAAATTTTGAGGAAGAAGCAAACGAAGATAGTTTTTCATTTGATTTATTTGGAAACGAAGAAGAAGCAGTTGAACCCAAAGTTGAACTTTTCAATTCAACAGAAGATACAAGTGATGAATTAGAGGACGAACCTGACTTTGAGGAAGAAATTCCTGAAGCTGTTGAAGTTCCAATAATTGAAACCGAAACGCCAACACCTAGTTTTCAAGAAACGCATGTGAAGTTTGAAGAAACTGTTGTTGAACCGAAAGTTGAAGTAGTTGAAGAAATTAAACTAGAAGAAAAATCGGAACCTGTTGTAAGTCCAATTTCTACAGGTGATTTACATCCGATTTACAACCGAGTTCCAACTGACATGAATTCTTTGTCTGCTCGAATTTGGCAAGTGCGTATTGAAAGTTTACGTGGAGCTTTTGGATTCAACGAGCGTATGCAATCCGTGAACGAATTGTTTCAAGGTTCTTTGGAAGCCTTCACTTCCGCAATTGATGAATTGGATACGATTTCAGATAAATCTACAGCAAGATCTAAAGTAACAGCACTTGCAAATCAATACAACTGGAGTACAGAAAGCGAAATTGGCTTAGATTTTGTACAAAAAGTCGAAAGAAAATATGCGTAAAATTTCATTATATACTTCTGTTTTTTCAATCCTTCTTTCAGTTGTTGGTTTTTCTCAAATTGAAACAGGAAAGAAAAC
>JBKDZA010000060.1:0-5251 GCA_046308455.1 Fluviicola sp. | reverse complement strand
TGATTTTTAAAATAAATAGCCAACTAGTAAAAAAAGTGTTTTCACCTATAAAATCTCATCTTTTTCGTTAAAAACATTCGAATTGGCCCGCCAATCCATCATGCTTTCGCCTCAAATCTGAGTATTTATAGGCGATCTGATGAGAATTTATAATCGAACTAAGGTTATTACTCAAAAGATAACGTGAAGAAAATTCGCTCTTTTATTCACATCCTGTGGATAGCTTTCTAAGAAAAATAGATTGGAATGTGTTTTTTCTTAATTTCGGGGTATGATTGCGGTAATTCTTATTCTCCTTTTTGCATTTATTTGTTGGAAAAAACAAGTTCATGTTCTTGGGAAATTCGATTTACTTCTGGCTTTCGGACTCAAGTTAATTCTTGCTTTCGGATACTTTTATTTTTATGTTTATATCTCTGGAAACGGAAAATTAGAGGCTGGAAACCACTCAATCATCCTCGTCAACGGTGATTTCTATACTTTTTTCAGTGAATCCAAAGAACTGCACGATGTCTTTTCTAAATCTCCAAGTGATTTTTTCAAGTTGTTTTTTGGATTGGATGATTCATTGGCTACAAAATATTTGGAACACACCGAACATTGGACACATGTTAAACCCGGAATAATCAATGATTCTCAAAATGTGATGCGGGTCAATGCGCTTTTCTATTTCATTGGTCAAGGAAATATTGCGGTGCATTTTATTATCGTTGGAGCATTAACCCTATTCTCCACGCACTTTTTTGTTGAAAAATTCGCTGCTAGAACCAAATTCTCGGCTAAAAAACTATTCTGGATTTTATTGTTACTTCCTTCTTTTGCATTTTCAAACGCAAGCATTATCAAAGAGCCCTTTTTGTTTTCAGGAATTTTATTGGCTTTCGGAGCAGTTGTAAATTCTGAGAAAAAAACATTTGTACAGTGGCAGTTTTATATCGGAATATTGTTAATGTTGATGTTTAAAGGATATGTGTTGTTGTTCTTATTTCCAGTTTGTGGAATTTACCTCATCAGTAGAGTCGTTCGTTTGAATTTCAAATATGTTATCTCAGGACTCACGATTTGTTGTCTTTTATTATTAGTTTTTTCGACTCAAACTCAGTTTAAATTGACGCGTACACTTTCTGAAAAACAATACGATTTCATGAATGTGGCACGAGGTGGAGTTCATTTAACACGCAACGATACGGTATTTTTTATTCCAGAACACCAATTGAAACAGGTGAAATTTAAAAATGAGTTTTTCGTTTCAGTAAAAAAGAATTTTCCTGCTTTTATTGTGCAAAAAGGTAAACATTACCCCTATCAAAAATTCACTTTCACTTCAGCAGACACTTCGATTGCAGTATATTACATAAACCCACGTGCGAACACTTTTTTTGAAGCAACACCAATAAATAGTTCGTTTACTCAATTAGTGTTAAACACTCCTGAAGCATTTTTTCGCGCAGCTTTTTGTCCAACTTTCTCGGATATCGGCGGATGGAAAATGAAATTTCATTTCTTTGAAACATTATTTGTGTTTGGATTTGTGTTTTATTTCTTCCGAAAATATAGAAAATTCACAACTGCTAATGACCGTGATTATCAATTGATTTTAATTATTACAGCTTTCCTACTCTTCCTTTTAATTGGATATACAACCCCAGTTTTTGGAGCAATCATACGCTATCGATTACCAGCGTATTTGTTTTTGATTATAGCGAGTTTGCTTTCAAGTTTACCTGCTTCATCCAATCAACTTAATTCTAACGATTAGATTTTTCAAGCTAATTCGAAAAGCCAAGCAATTTCCCTAAAAACTTGTTGTTCAAGAGTAGTTTAAATGATATTATACTCACAGAAAAAGTGAAAATACCGCCTCCTAGAACAATGATTAAAGGGTGAACAGAATCCAAGAAAAAGTAGTGAATAGCAATTGCAATCGGAACTTCAATCCAATACAACCAATACATACTTTGACTCAAAGTTTTGTTCTTTTCAACGGAACCGAATTTCCATTTTTTAATCCATTCGAATACTAATACCGCCAAACCAAGCGATTGAAAGACATAACAAAACACTCCAATTATTCTGAAAACAGTTGAAGGATGTTCTGTTTTTTGAAACCACACATTTATTGCGAAAGCTATAATCGTTAGAATTGCGATCACATAAACTTTTTTAATGCGTTCAATTATATCTTGATGAAAATAAATCCAAACGCCGAAACTAAATATCGAGAAATAATACAGGATCATTTGCCAATCAAGCAAGGTGTCAATAGGTAATAAAGTATATTTTCTGAAGAAAAAGAAAAGTGAAGTACTTGCGAATAGAAGGACTAAACCAAGCATCACAGAAAATTTTAATTGTTTAATTCGTTTTGAGAAAAATTGAAAATTAATTTCCAATACCAAAAACAACACATATAAAAGAATCAAATACCACAAACTCCAATAAGGTCCAAAGTTGATTGGATGTTCAGCTAAAAAGCTTTTAAGTAACGGGAAACTTTCTAGGAGTGGAACTTTGTTTTTCTTTGACAATCCTAAAGTTAAAATGATTGGAACCATCACAACTATTCCCAAAACAAAAGGAACAACAATTCTTCGTACTCGATTAAGCACAAATTGTTTAGTCGTTTTTCTTTCCAAGAGTTGCATTGCAAAAAATCCATTCAACAAGAAAAAAGCTTCCATAATTCCAACATGAACAATGAAAACAAAACCATCTGCAGTTTCGTTGTGTGAAAACTCACTTTTAAACGGCCAAATCTGACTTGGAATCACCATAAATGGAACGGTAAGATGCATAAAACACCTCAACACATGCAACACTATTCTGTAGCGATCAAACTCTTCTAAATAGCGCATTTTCCTTGGAAATAAATTTGGGTAAAAACAAAAGCAATAAGGTGTAAATTCCAAGGAGATTGACTAGAACAAGTAAAAACCAGTCAAATTCAAAGAGGAAAATTTGCAACGTAAACAAACTAAGGACAAAAGCTATCCACGAAATAAGTCCCCAGATTGTTTGCTGAAATAAACCATAAATAGCAATCGTTGCAAATGTCAATTGTGAAAATAAAATCCATTTGTGTGAAAGTCCCCATTTGTCTTCTTGGTAGATGTAAAAAATCAACAAGCCAAAAACTAAAAACCCAGCAAGTGCGATGAAAAATTCAGAAAAATGCACCTTTCTTTTTCCTCCTTTCCAAATCGGTTGAATCTTTTTCTTCAAAACATATTTTTTGAATGGCAGATTGTTTCCTAACAACGGATTTTCCTGAACAGGTTCTGACGAGGGAATTCCTAACACCATTTCAACACCTTCTTTTTCTGCAGCATACGTTCCAAATAGTCGATCCCAAATGGTAAAGGTTCCACCACAGTTTTTATCACGGTATTCAACATTACTTGCATGATGAATTTTGTGATGAGATGGGGAAACGATGAACCAATCGATAAATCCATGTGCTTTGATAAAGCCATTGTGGTTGTAAAATTGAACGAAATAATGGAATGCCCCAATAATAAAAAACTGTTCGGTTGAAACGCCAATCACTGCTAGTCCAGCGAAAAAAGGAAAAGATGTGAGTGAAGAATACCAAGAATTTCGAATTCCAAGCGACAAATTAAAGTGTTCCCCTTCGTGATGAACCACATGAACGGCCCATAAAAAAGCAAATTTATGGTGCAATCGGTGCATCCAATAAAAGCAGAAATCCCACGCGAACAAGACAAAAACCCATTGAACAATTACATTCCATTGTCCTACCAAATGAAAACTAAAATTTCTTAAAACGAGGTCAAACAACCAAACTTCGATTCCACGTCCAAGCCATAAAACGACATGTCCTGAATTCAAATTGAAAATAATCTCGCGCCATGGAACGTTCTTTTTCTCCTTAAAATGAATCAAGCAAATTTCAATGATACAAAGTACCAACATCAATGCTATTCCCAAGGATAAATTCAACATGTTAGATCTGAATTAAAATTCCACCAATTGAAATTCCAGCAGCTGTTCCCGACAAGAGAACTTTTTGTCCTTTTTGAATACGACCAGATTCCAGAGCTTCGATAAATGCTAAAGGAATGGAAGCTGCCACACAATTTCCGCGTGTTTCAAAATTTCGAACAACTTTTTCTTCCACCTTAAAATGCTGTGAAAAATAATCCAAACCAGCCTTACTTCCTTGATGCGGAACGATTAAATCAATTTCATTCAAGAAAATATTTCCAAACTTACTTTCTTCAAAAAACTCGTTCATTTTCTTTAATGAAAACAACAACAAGCGCTGGTTTTCCATTTGAAATGTATAGTCATTCATTTTCAATTCGTGGTGCAATGGATGCTTTGTCAATCCACCTCCTGGAATTAAACTCAAATTCCACCCAGATGGAAAGGTTTCAAATTTGCTTTGAATTTTCCCAACACCTAAATCCGAAGATTTTTCAAGAATAATTGCTGTAGCTGCATCACCAAAAATCGCTTGTGACTCCAAACAATCTTGTTTTAATATTTTTGAAGGAGTTTCCGAACTTACAATTGCAATTCGTTTGTATCCGGAACCTTGTAACATTGAAATAGCAAAATCCAACGCCGACAACCAAGACAAACAAGACATGTTTACATCCATGCAAGGAACTGTTGCGTTCTTATATTTTCCTGCGATTATTGTTGCATTATTCGGTAATTGATAGGCAATTGAAACAGAAGCACTGATCAACAAATCAAGATCAGAAAATGAGATTCCCGCTTTTTCTAATGAAAGATCCAATGCATTTTGCGCTAAATCGATAGCGGTTTCACTTGTAATTCGATATCGGTGTGTGATTCCAAAGTTCTCTTCAATGTAACCAAACTCTAAGTTGAAATGGGTTTCAAGAACAGCATTTTCAACAATTTTCTCAGGTAAAACTGCTGCATATCCACTGATTTTAAAGGGTTCTTTTACCATTTCTTGTTAGATCTTTTTCTTTACAATTCGTCTGAACTTGTCGTGAAAACTAGTTAATTCCAATTCTGAAAATTCAATTTCGATTGATTCCAATTGGTAATCGGCAAACAGTTTATCTAGGCGAATTTTCACTTTTTCTTCAATTTCTAATTTTGAAGATACGGAATCTAATGCAAGTTCGACTAAAATTTTAGAATTATTTATTTGAGATAAACGGAAATTCTGAATCGAATCACTCGCTAAAATGATTGCATGTCGAAAGAAATCTGGAAATATTTTTTGTTTCCCAAACTCCAATACATCATC
>JBKDZA010000059.1:0-1646 GCA_046308455.1 Fluviicola sp. | reverse complement strand
TAAGTTACCTTTACATTCAAATTCAGTGGTGTTTGAACAGTTAATCCATGCGTAAAAGTTTTACTGATTGTAACTGATTCACCATGAGCATGCTCATAAACTGTGTAAATAGCTGCTCCAGTTGTTGAATTTGTTACAGTCAACACATAACCATGTAATTCCATGTTTCCTGATGCGCTTCCTTGAATCGTGATCGTTGAATCTACTTGTAATTGTGCGTTCACACTTGGAGCATCGATTGTGATGGACCCTTCAAATGTTTCGTCTTTTTTACATGCACTTGCTACTAATACAAGCGCTAAAATTCCTATAAATTGTTTCATTTTTCTTTGTGTTTAATTTAATAAGTAAATCGCACTCAGAGTGAATGCAAAATTTTGTTTAACGTGTCCGTCAGCAATTGTTTGCCAAATCGGTTTTTGGAAATTTCCTTGAAAGACAAAATCTCCTGCTTTGTAAATCGTTCCAATCGTTGGTAAGACCAGAAAACTATTCATCACTGATGCTGAATTTCGTGCTCCAGAAATGTAATCCGTTCCATTGAAAGAAACCTGAACACCACCAAAGATTCCGAATTCTCCGACTTTTCGCATCGCATACATACTTGTATTCAAGCTAATTCCACGACGGTGTTCGTATTTGTTTTGAAAGGGAAGTCCAAATTGAATTTCATTGATGAAACTCCATTCTTTGTATCGGAAAAGGATGTTCGATTGTGCCAACGCATCAAATGAACCGGTTCCTGGCGCGATAATCATACTGTCACTGTGTGGAGTCGTGAATTTTCCAGTTGGAAGTTTTACACCTAATCCAATACTCCAACGGAAACTCTTATTTCCTGTACTATCAACATTGTCTGCGATAAAATAATTCGTTGAAATTGAAGCATCGCCAATTCCAGATATACGCATGTTTACATTTTTTTCTTCAGAAAGTTGTAATGCATCCGAATAGACAAATGTCCCTTTCAATTGCCATTTCTCGCTGATTTTAACCTGAGCAATTACTTCCAATCGGTTGAATTGTTCGAATGTTGAACTATGTGTTCCAAGTAAACTGTGACTTGTAGAAGTATAACTTCTGTGACTGAAATTTAGACCGAAAAGGGTTCGATTTCCTTGTGCTCCAGTTCCTAAACCCAATGCAGAATTCACTCCACCACAAACATCACATGCATTTGCGTTCACTGTAAAAAATAAGCATACAGCAAACAACAAACGTTTTGTTTGAATTTTCATTTTGAATAATATTTAGTAAAAAAATAATTTTTAAACTAAATTCTTCTGCGGAGGAGCTTTAAGGTTTTGGTTTAATTGAAAATGATACAGATTTAAGTAGTAAAATGATTTTTTAGTCTCGTTTATTTGAAGTTGAAATTGTGAAATTGAATTTTCTAAAGAAGAATAAAACACATCTTCTACTTTAAAAGATGGATTTGAGTTTTGTTTTTTATCTTCTTTTTTTTCAGAGTTATCAATCTTTGCAAGTTGTTTCTTTAAATGACATTTACCATTACATTGAAGTTTTGGTTTTGCTTTGTTTTCACACAACTTAGCTGTAATTTATTTTTTATTTAATATGAAATCATTATGTATTTAGAACATAGCAACTAACTTACTTTTGTTTTGTAGTTTTTTTATATTTGG
>JBKDZA010000058.1:0-7143 GCA_046308455.1 Fluviicola sp. | reverse complement strand
TCAACAGTGATTGTTTGAGAGGCATTTGTAGCTGTAAAACGGTACCAAACATCATCGTCTGCAATTCCTGCACAACCAGGTAAACTAGTTCCAGTTGCACCAAAAGTTGTTCCTGCAGTTGTTACACAACCAACATTTACTGGTAAAACAGTTGCGTTTAAACAATCATTATTAGCTGGAGGTGGAGCTGCTACGGTTAAACAAATTGAAAAAGTAGAAGTTCCTGAACCTGCTGCGTAGTGAAACACTCTGATTCGGTATACATTTCCAATTGTAAGTCCAGTAAGATTTACGATTTCATTTTCACCTGAAAAACCATTGTCTTTACAAACAAGAGATGTTAAAGTTGCACATGCACCTGATAATACTTGAACTACAGGGTCCATTCCTCCAGAAGGAACAACCGTAATTTGGTGGTTTGCACTTGTTGCTGTAAATTGATACCATACGTCGTCGTCAGCTGTTCCAACACAACCTGCAAAACTTTGCGTTGCACCAAAAGTAGTTCCATTTGTAGGAGAACTACAGTTTGCGGTTACAGATAAAACAGTTGCTGTAGAACAGTCGTTTGATTGACCAAAAAAGTAAATTGGACTTAACAATAAAGCCAATACTACATGAATTCTTTTAAACATGTTCAGTAAATTATCTTTGATAAATATCGATAGGTTCTAATCCAGCTTCGATTAAATAAGCTTTGATTGTAGAAGTTGTATAAATGTCATTTTTACCACCTTCAGTTGTTCCTTGAGGAATTGTGAAAAACAATTGTCCACTTTGTTCTTTTTCTTTGAATTTTATTTCTTGGAAATAATTCAATTGATTGATAGATTCGACCAATTTTGTTTTATTTTCTTCACTTAAAGTTCCTTTAAAAGAGTATACGAAGTTTTGAGAAAAGGAAAGGTTAGAAAACAATAAAGTTGCGAATAATAGTAAGTTTTTCATCCAGCATAGTAATTTTTCGACACCAATTTAAGAAGAAAAATTGTAAAACTGAATGAAATTAAGATTAACATTTCACTAAATCGATTTAAAATATATTTAGTACAATTTGAATCATAAAAAAAGTCCTTAGCGTTGATTACTAAGGACTTTAAAAGTTCAAATTATTTTACAATCAGAATTGTAATTAATTTTTATTGTGTTCCAATTCTTCTGGATCCTCAGGGAATAATTTCACTGGATCTTTGATGTTTTGCATGCGGTCTAAAAAGTCTTCCAATTGTGAAATCGTTAGCTGTTTTGCGACAATCTTTTTGTCTTTGTCCAAAACGATAATTTTTGGAGTTGCATAAATATCATACGTATCGTGGTAATTCAACGCCTCCAAAGTTGTTTTCTTCGATTGAATTAAACTTAAAGCATCTTTCTGAGCTTCTTCGTACAATTTTTTCGTCATACCAACATTGATGAATTCTAAGTTGTTGTCACGGATGAATTTTTTCCATTTCTCGAAGTCATCACCAGTAGCTTTACCAACAGCAAATACTTCAACATTTCTCGCTTTCAATTTTTTAGAATACAATTCCTGTAATTTTGGAGTTACTTTTTTACAGTGACCACATTCTGGATCCCAGAAATACAAAATTGTGTATTCTGATTTTAAATCATAGAAATTTTTCCAATTAACATCGGTTGTATCACGTAAACTAATGTTCGGTGGAACAACACCCATCATTGTCAACATTTTGATTTTGTTTTCCTTGCACAATTCATCCAATTTATCATCTTTCATCCAATGTGCGAATGATTTTCCTGTTGCTGGATTCGTTTTACAATAGTAACGATCAACCATAAGGAAATAAGCTTTATCCATTCCCATGATATTTGATTTCGCACTTGTATTCGTGATGTAATCCACACAGAATTTAAACATTTCAGACTCTTTTGCAAATTGGTCACAGAATGGAAATGCATGTTTAACAATTGTATCTGGGTTTTGAACCAACATTGTTTTTCCAAAAAATGTTTCCAATTTATTGAAGAAAATAGGGGAGTTCACTAAACGATCGTCTTTTAAGTCGATGTTGTCCCAGTAATGTTGACGGAAATAATAATAACGTGCATTCGGATCTTCTTTTCCATCTTTGTCTTTCGGCATTTCAGGAATTTTTACATCCATCGACATTTTCACAATTTTTGAAGTCAAAGTTGTTGGATTCATTTTAATCAAATTCGCTTGGTAATCTTCAACACTTTTACCAATTGCATCAATTTCTGCTTGTTTAGCTTTGTATTCAGGTGTATCTTTTTGCAACTTTTTCAATTCTTCAGTAATCGCTGTTGCTTTAGCTCTTGAATTTGCAATAAAGTTGATGTAATCCATGAATAATTTGTTCTCAACAGATTTTTTCACTTTCATTGCTGGAACAAAATTATTGTATTCAGTCTCTAAAGAAACTTCTTCTTTGTTGTAAATAAAATCAAAATATTTTTGATCTTTTAATAACAAAGCTAAAACACCTGGTTTTAAATCAGACTTAGCTGTAAATTCAACAACTCCGTTCTTCATCACTGCTGTATCAGCATAATAAAGTCCTTTTCCGTAATAACGAGTTAAAAAAACTGTAGTATCTTTTACACCTGTAACTTTAAATCTCAATTTTTGGGCACTTAAAACTCCTGTTAGAAGAAGTGACAACGAAAGCAGTAAAAATTTCATATTGATCAATTATATATTTCTATTTGTTCTTTATTAACGTATACAAAAATACGAAAGTGTTTCTTTTAACAAAGTTTTAACCATTGTTGGTTTTTGAAACTCCTCTTTTTGCAGATATAAATGCACTGAAAGTGAACAAGATATAAGCAAAAATTAAAGCTAAAATACTTGAAAGCGTGATTCCAGTTTCAATAAAAATTCCTCCTTCATACAAGATTTCATCTAATTTCCACTTGAAAAAAAGGAAAAGTAAACTACTACCAATTGTAATAATTCCAAAAACTTTGATGAAATAAAAGACAAAAGCTCGAGTCAATGTTTTTGGATGATGTCCCAATCGCAACAAGGTTCTAATTTCATACGCGTTTTTATTTAAAAGCAATTGCAAATATTGAATTAAAACCAATCCAGCTAAGAAAACTGCAATGATTGAAATGGCAAGTACGATTAAAATCAATGTTCCAACAATACTTTTCAACTGTCCTACAATCATTTGTGTTTTCTTCGATTCGTAATGTTTTCTAGTCATTAATTCTTCCACTAAACCAAAGTTATTTTCTTCCCCAGAAATCATTAATTGCGTAATTTTTTGCTCAACGCCTTCAGCAAAACGATTATTCGCCCATGACATGAAGCTTTCAGGAACTAACATCGAAGAAACGTCATTTGTGAAACCAATAATTTTACACGTAACCCATTCTTTTTTCGATTCGTCTTCATTTTTCAAGGTAAAGCGAAAGCGAATATCCATTGCCAATTCATCCGAAACTTGAGGAATTCCAGAAGCACTCATGAAAGTGTTTAACATCACTAAAAATTCGCGAGGCATAATCATCGGAACGATCGTGTCGCCTTCTTTCCATTTGAATTTAGAAGATTGTACATCCAAAAAATCTGGATCAACCGTTTGAATGAAAACATCTGTACGAAAACGAGGAACCATAGGGTCTGAAGTCTCTAAGGAAACATCAAAATTGTTCGTAATAACAGGTTGAACTTCAGTGATAAACGATTCTTTTTTCAATGAATTAATTTCAGCTAAACTAAAATCAGTTTTTGCAATATTCAAAGTTGTTGAATTACTTACTTCTTTCTGAATGATAATTGTGTTGGGGCCAAGAATGTCTTTTCCTTCACCAAATTCATCCACACGAATTAAAAAGTGAATAGAAGTAATTAAGAAAGTCATTCCTAAAAATGCACCAACAATTGCAATAATTAATTGGCGTTTATCTTGATGTTGAAATAATAATTTACGTAACATGATTTTGTGTGTTGATTTATAAACTCAATTCGTAATCGTAAGGAAAACGGCTGTCAGCATCTAAAGATGTTAAAACGAAACCTGCTTTTTGTGCATCACATTCTTTTGCAATTAAATCCAAACATTTTCTGCTGTTCAGTTCATCTAAATGTGAAAAAGGTTCATCCATAATTAACCATTCAAACGGCTGACACATCGCGCGTACAATTGCAACGCGTTGTTGTTGCCCCATCGAAAGTAAGCCACAGCGATCGTTCCATTTGTGATCTATTTCTAATTGAGCTAACAAATCAAGCATTTCTGACGAAGTTTTGAAACCAGTCAAGTCGTTTTTTAAATATAAATTTTCTTCAACTGTTAAATTTGGAAATAACTGTAAATCTTGGAAAATCACACTGATTTTGTTTTGACGAATTTCAACCCATTCATCTTCATTAAACGTTTTGATATCGCGGTCATCGTAGCAAATTGTACCTGTATAATCGTCACGAAGACCAAAAACAGTCATCGTAAAAGTTGATTTTCCTTTACCACTCGAAGCATTCAATAAAATTTTACTGGAAGGTTTCAAAAGTGCATTATTTCCCCAAATACTATTCGCTCCATGTTGAAGCGAACTTAGGGGAGTTGGGAGGACATTTTTCAGTTCAATTTTCATTTTCTATGGTTTTGTAAGTAGTGAGTTTCAAAAAGTATTCCAAAAATTCAATTAAAATTATCAGACTTGATATTCAAGTAGTTTGAGAATGGAATTTTTCATTTCAGAGTTCGAAGTAAAATCAATCCAATTGGAATCGGGATTACGTTTAAACCAAGTCAATTGTCGTTTCGCATAATTTCGTGTATGCTGTTTTATTTTATCGATACATTCTTCGAGTGAACATTTACCATCAAAATAATCGAATACTTCTGAGTAGCCAACTGTTTGAAGTGGAGCTAAATTTCTGAAGTTTTCAAGTTGTTTTACTTCCTCAAGTAGTCCGTTTTTTAACATTAAATCGACACGTAAATTAATGCGATCGTAAAGAACAGTTCTATCGTGATTGATAACAAATCGTTTGACTTCAAAAGGTCGTTTTGTAGAAGAATTTTTGCGTAAAGAGGTGAAAGTTGAACCAGTACCTCGAATTACTTCTAGTGCACGTAGAATACGCATGTTATTGCTTTTGTCAACGTTTTCAAAGTATTCAAAGTCTGATGCTTGAAGTTCTTCTAATAATTTTTCACTTCCAAATTCTTCCAATTCATTTCTAAGTTCCAGTTGAATTTCTGGAAAAACGGGGATGTTATCTAAACCGTTGCAGAGTGCGTTTGTGAACATTCCTGATCCTCCAACCAAAATGATTTTATTATGGATTTTGAATTCTTCTTCAAGAATTTCTAGGGCTTGTTTTTCGTATTTTCCAGCTGTAATAGGTTCTTGAAGACTGTGTGAATCGATAAAGTAGTGTTTGATTCCATCCATTTCTTCAATGCTTGGTTTTGCAGTACCAATTGACATTTCTTTGTAAAACTGACGTGAATCTGAGGAAAGAACAACGGTTTTAAAATGTTTTGCTAATTCCACAGCTAAACTTGTTTTTCCGCTTGCAGTTGGACCTTCGATTACAATTAATTGTTTTTCCATGTTCATTGAATCGCAAAGATAATCGAAGTGAAGTAAAGAAGTATTTCTGAGACCTTATTTTCCTGAGAATGCGTGATATTTACTCATAACTGATGCAACATAATTCACTGTTCGTTGACCTCTAAAAGCACCACTTTTTACAACTTCATCCGTGTAGAATTCGCGTTTACCAAGGTTTCCTACCATTTCAGCAACATTATTGTCCCAAACTTTAGGATTTAAGCCGTGTTTTTCAGCCAATTTGTATGCATCGATAACATGTCCAGGTCCAGCGTTGTAACTAGCTAACATGAATTTGTAACGTTGTTCTGGATCAGGAATTTTAGACCAAATTTTCAACAAGCGATTGATGTATTTCATTCCACCAGTAATTTGCTGTTCAGCAGTTGAGGATGGATAAACATTGTATTGAGGACCCGTTCCAGGCATGAATTGCATCAATCCGTATGCACCACCAAAACCTTGTGCATTTGGGTTGAATTTACTTTCTTGATAAATAATTGCAGCTAACAAATGCCATTCAAAATTGTATTTTGAAGCTTCACTTTGAAGATAACTATCATAAGGTGAAATCATTCCTTTTCTGATTTTTACAGAAGGCAGATTTTCATCGACTTCTTTTTCAGGAACAGTGAAGTATTTTTTCTTGATGAAAGCGTACAATTCATTCTTTTTGAATTGGTTGAGCCATTCATTGAATTTCTTTTTAAGAATTGGAGCTTTTTTGTTTAAGCCAAGAGCAATTTTTTGATCAAATGAAATTTTAAGAGAAGCATCAATATTGTCGAAGAATCTACAGTTGATATCTGCAACATTTTTTTCACAAACAGTGTAATCAATTTGACCATTTGAAACCATTTCAATTAATTCTTCCACACCTTCGTGACTTTGAGTTGGACGAATAAAAATGGTATCACCAATTTCTTGTTGCAAATTGATCAATCTTTGGTAATAAGAAGATCCTTCCCAAACGAAGATTTTTTTTCTTGCGAGTTCTAATTGAGAGGTTAAAAGTGGATGTTGTTTGATTAATTTAGGATCAGTTTCAACACGTTGAATAAGAACTTGTGGACTTTGAATAATTGGTTCAGTAAATTCAATATCTTCTTTTCGGTCCATTGTAACAGTGTAGTTACAAGCAATAAAATCTCCTTCGCCAGCGTTTAGTTTTTCATGCATTTCAGTTAAATCGTTGATCAATTTCACTTCAATTGCAACACCTAAATCTTCAGCGAATTCTTTTAATATTTCATATTCAAAACCAAGTTTTTTTCCTTTGTAAATGAAGTAAGAAGTTGCTGAGTTTTCAGCTAATACAATGATTTTCCCACGCTTTAAAATTCCTGGTAAATCATTTTCATTTAGTTTGAGATTTCGTTTCGTTGAAGAGTTTGATGTATCGTTTTCACCTTTACAAGCTAACAAACTTATAAATAGAATTAAAACGCATAATAAACTCGAAACTTTCGTCATTCTTTATTAATAGGGGTGGCTAAAATACAAAATTTCAATGGATTAAAAAAAAATAGTTGTGAACAAGTGTTAATTTTCATCTTTATATTTTGTTATTAAAATCAATCATTAGTG
>JBKDZA010000057.1:0-5697 GCA_046308455.1 Fluviicola sp. | reverse complement strand
CAAACGATTCCAGTACTTTTCGGAATTAAAGCTACACTACAATTTTTGAGTTTCATTATTTTCATCTGTTACTTGTTTGTTTTCTTTTACTTTGGAATTATCTGGTTTTTAGGGATTTTAATTCCACTTGTAATCATTCATTTGTATTTATTGTGGCGAAAACCTTACAAAGAAAAACCTCTCTTTTATTTACATAACTTCTTGTTTTTAGGCTTAATAGTTTTATTTTTACTTGCTCAAACTATAGGGAAATAACACTGTTAACTTTTATTCAACTATTGAAAACTCTTTTTTTACATATAATATTTCTTGCTTCACCATTTTTAATTCATTCTCAAGTTCGCTTAAATGATTTAAAAATTCAATTGCAAAAAGCTGAAAAATTTCTCTACGAGCAACAGAATAAAGAAGGTTTTTTTCAAGATTCTACGAACGCATTGTTCAATGTTTGGGAATCGATTATTTGTATGAAAGCACTTTCAATAGATATGACCAGCAGTCAATTTAAAACGAATGGTTCTTTAAATAAAGTATTTTCTTGGTTAAAAGCGAACAGTAATTCCAATGGTTTAATTTGTCACAATGATAAATGTAAAAGTTCTTTTTGTTTGGAAACAAGTGCTTTGTTTTTAGAACTTCAATCCAAGTTTGAACCCGAAATCTCTCAGAAGAGACAATTTGAATTGATTGATAGTTTGCAAAAGAATAATGGTTCTTGGGATGTTGTGAATCCAGACGTGCAATTTGATTTGGATTACCCATCAGTGACTGCATTTTTATTAAACCTTAACTTTAATTTGAATCGTGAATTTGAGGGGAAAGAAAAAGCATACGATTTTTTAATACATAATCTCAATCCAACTGATTTTTGGGGAAGTTCTTGGGAGTATTACGGAAGTCCATCATATGCAATTTGGCAAGCATTACCAGCATTGTCACATGAAAAATCGTATCAAAAAACAGTCGATAGTCTTGCTCAAAAAATAAGTGCATTACAATTGGAAAATGGAAGTTGGGATTTTCAAAAAAATAGATCGATTCATTGTATTTCTGTTGAATTAGAAACCGCTTTTATCTTGAATGCCTTAATTCGTTTGAACAAGAAAGATTTACTTCCAATTATTGAAAAAGGGATTAGTTATTTGCAAAAACAGCAAAATTCACAAGGAGCATGGAATGGAGGTTATTTTCCAATTCCAAATCAACGTTACAAAAAAGCGGAATACTTGGTGTGTACAGCATTGGTTTACGAAACATTTTCTTTGTATTTAAAACTAGTAGAAAATGACTAAGCTGATTTGTTTTTTAGTTCCAGTTTTGCTTTTTTCATGTACAACAAAACTACTTCTACCTGCTGAAAAGTATTTAGATTATTCGAAAAGTGAACAAAAAATTTACATTATTTCTGCGCTTCCAACTAAATCAGCGAGAGATTATTCGCAATATATGAGCACACTTTTAGTCTTAACAAAATCAGATTCGACTATTCAATTAAATGCTTTTACTCAGTTTAATGATAAAGAGCATCAAGTGATTTCTAAAAATCAATTTTTTAGTGATTCTATAACAATTTACAACAATAAAAAATTCCCGCTAATGATTGATAATGGTGGAATGAATTCAGAGTTCACTTTTGCTTTAGATCGAAAATACATGGAAATTTCTTTTTTAAATAATGAAACAAAAGAGCAGAATTATTCTCTAATTCAATTTAAAAAAAGAAAATTTTTAATGATTGATTCTAGTAGTTTTATTAATGACACACAAGTATTCGATGCAGATTTAAAAACTAGAAATTCCGAAGATAGTTGTTCGATTTTTATACATGTTATTGATAATCCAAGTTACTTGTTTGCTCGCGAACCAAATTCACATTTCTACTTAGTGGAATTAAATTTATTTGACGATAAACATTCCTGTATGTATTTCAAAGAAACTGGTAAAGGTGATATCGAAATTTTATATTCAAGTTACACCGGTGATTTCTCTTTCAAAAAGGACGTAAGTTTTCAGTTTAAAAAAGATGATTTTCCAATTATGACAATCGATTTAAATGAAAAAACGACAAATGAAAAGTATCAAATCGAAACAGGAGATTTAAAAAATACTGAAAATATTCAAATTGGAAACTACTTAATTTATCGATTGTAACATGAAAAAATTCAAGCAAATTTTCCAACTTATTGTCGATAAAATTGAAGGAGTCGATCTTCCAATACACCGCTATTTATTTTTGTTTATTGCAATTTTAAGTGTACGCTTGTGCTTAGAGTTTTTCTCGAACCAACGTTTATTCAAAGCTGAAGATGTATTGCATATTAGCTTGTGGTTTATCTTCATTGTTGAGGCTTTTATGTTGCAATTACATTTGTTCTCAAAGGAAAAAGTAGATAAAATTATCCGTTTGGTGGTTTGTTGTTTCTCAATTGCATTAACAGCTCCTATTATTGACTTAATTGTTTCGCAAGGGAAGATGTCAAAGATGAATTATTTGGCGATTAATTCAGGTTCAGATTTGTTGTGGTCCTACATTACAATTGGTGGAGCAAGTCTAAGTAGAGGAGCAACTTTAGGAATTCGAATTGAAATAGTGTTGCTTATTTTCGCAAGTTTCAACTATATATTTGCGAAAACGAATTCGATTTGGCGCTCGTTAATTGGAACATTTTCTATTTACACCGTTCTGTTTTTATCGGGAGCGATTCCTTTTTTCATGAGTAAAATCAATCTGTTGTTTGGGTTGACTTATAGTCCAAATGACCAATCTTCAATTTATTTATTGTTTCTGTTAGACCTTCTGATTTTCCTAGTTTTAATTTATCGATTAAAAGCTAATACAAATAAGAAAAAGTTTGATTTGAAAACCTTCTCAATTGCATTCATTCGGATTAGTGTATACTTATGCTTACTGATTTATGGAATTGTTTTAGCAAGAATAAATTATGCGCCGAATTGGACCTTAAATCCAACAACAATTTATTATTTTCCACTTTTAGTTCTTTTGTTTACACTTATTGTCTTCAATGAACTTTGGGGAAAAAATGGACGTTTTTCGGGAAGAACTTTTAATCGTCAAACGGGTTTATTTGTTTTAATAGTTTTTATAAGTTCGTGCATCAATTTCTATACTTTTTTTGGGAGTATGATTTGTTGGGGAATTCTGTTTTTCTTGTATGAATCACCATTGAATTTCTCCAAAATTAAAGTGCTTTCAGCCTTATTTAAATCCCTATTAAATATCGGTTTTGTATTTCTAGGATTTTTAACGTTTGGTGCTCCATTAGTTGGTTTTCCAACAAAAGAGTTATTTCTCATTTTAATAGTTTCATTTTTAGTATATTTATACTTTGATTTTAAAACAACAACTACTGCATCATGAAAAATATTTATTTATTCATCATTACTATTAGTACTGTTTTTTCATTAGAGCTTACAGCACAAACAACTGTTTATTCAGAGAATTTCAATAATGGATGTGCTTCAAATTGTTTAGCAACAACATATGGTGGCTGGACAGTTGTTGATAATTCCGGGGGAGTAACAGGTGGAGCGCCAAATAATTGGTTTGTCAGTTGTGCAGAAGAAGGAATTACGCCTCCAGGTTGTGGAAGTAGTTGTATTGGTGATGCAAGTTTACATATAGGCGCAGATCCAGGGGCTGGTGGAGATATGGGGGCTAGTTACAATGAAACGGGTGCGACGAATGCAACTTTTCGAATGGCAGTTTCTCCAACAATTAATACGTCAACATATTCTGGATTGACCTTGAGTTTTGATTTCATAGCTTTTGGAAGTGCTGCTTGTTCAGATGATCGAGCACAATTGAGACTAAGTACTGACAATGGAGCTACTTGGCCTGTTGGATTTCAATATTGTTTGACAAGTGTTTGTTGTGGGGCATGTAATGGCTACAGTCAAGGTCAATGGACAACTTACACACTTGTTTTACCAGCTGGATTTGATAATAATCCAAATGTACGTGTTGGTTTTCATTGGAGAAATAATGGAAATGGTTCAGGAACAGACCCATCTGTAGCAATTGACGATATTCGAATAACTGCGCCAACACCATTATCGCTTGATTTATTGAGTTTTGAAGCCGATAAAAAAACGAACGGAACAGAAGTAGTTTGGAAGGCTCAAAAAGAAAAAGACTTTTCGCATTATGAATTGGAGCGCTCTAAAGATGGAATCATCTATGAGAAAATATACACAAGAAATGGTTATTGTACAGGTACTGAAGCGTGTAATTATTCCTACTTAGATATTCAACATTCAGAATTGGTGTTTTATCGTTTAAAAATGATTGATAAAAACGGGAAATTTACCTATTCGAAAGTGATTTCTTTAGAACCAAGTACGGCAAATAGTAGCCTTTATTCACTTATTTCAAGTTCAATTATTGAAAATAATTTAATCATCAAGTTAAATTCAAAAAAGAAAACTACTGCTGATTTAGTCATTTATAGTGTTTCTGGAAATGCGTTGATTTCGAAAAAAGATCTGGTAATAAAAGAAGGTGTCAATCAACTCAATACTGACGTCGATAAACTTGCAAAAGGAGTCTACATTTATAAGTTGTATTTTAATGATGAAAAAGTTTTGAGCGGTAAGATTTTCAAATAATCTTTTGTATTTGAAACTTAAATTGTATTTTAGTTGAACATCTAAAAAACACAAAATGAATTTACGGTTCTTAATTATTGCTTTTTCTTTGTTTTCATGTCAAAGTATCTCTGCTCAAAATTATTTTAGTTCGTCGAGTTGTTCTATAATTTTGCGTGGAATAGAAAATGAGTTTGAACTACAAAATGATTTGGATACGAATAAATTAATTGTTGAAAGTATTGATTGCTCGATTCGTTTTATTGATTTGCACAAAATTGTAATTTCTGCGGGGAATAATAAAGAAGCAAGCATTCAAATTAGAAATAAATCAACTAATTCATTATTAGAGACAAAACAATTACAAGTAAGAAATATTCCTTTGCCAATTTTGTATGTTGATTTAGCAGAACAAGATGGTAGATTTTTGATAAAGAATGGGAAAATTTCCTTACAATCACCCAAGGAATTAAAACCTTGTTTTGACCCTAAGTATGCTATTTACAGCTACGATATCAAAATCGAAGGTTTGGAAAAATCATTTTCAGGTGAAGTAGATCAATTATCGCGTGAACATATTATGGAATTGGTTCGCCACAAATCAAATTATGGAAAAGATAAAGTTTTAAAAGTAGAACTTTCAATCATGTATGTTTCACCTGATGATGTTACAAGAAAAAAAACAGTTGAATTTAATTATTAATAGGTTGAATTTTTATTCGCTAATTTTGGGGTGTGAGCAGTAATTTAATTTCATTTCGAATTATTCGAATTTTTATCGTTTTACTTTTTCTAGTAAGTTTTACTAGTAACGCCCAAAGTGGTGAATTCATGACCTTGCAAAAGGAAATCGAATTAATTGAGAAGTCCTACAAAAAATCTCCAAGTGATCTTTCAATTCTCAAAAAGTTAGTAGACAAATACAACCTAAATTCCAACTACGTTAAAGCTGAAAAAGTAATTAAATCTTTTCAAAAGAATAATCAAAAAAAAATAAAATTAGATAAAAAAATCAATCCAGAATTGTTGCTTTTGTTGGCTATTACTTACAAATATCAGAATGAAAACGAAAAAGCGACTTTTCATTTTTTG
>JBKDZA010000056.1:0-5544 GCA_046308455.1 Fluviicola sp. | reverse complement strand
GCGTAAATTCCATTTCATTTTCTAGGTAAAAAACGAGTGCATCTTCTTCGTCAAATTGATGGATTGGATTTTCATTTGACGTAGTGAATTCCAAATGCCAATTTTCTGCCGGATCACCCAAGAAAATGCCATTATAGGAGGAATGATTCTCAAATCCACCTAATTTTTTAAGTCCTACTAGTTCCGTATAGAATTTCTCTAAAGCTTTTAAGTTGGATGTATGTCTGGCGTATCGAAATGTCATTTATTTCACTTTCAACTTCGTTTTGATGTACTCATCCAATTTCTCATCACTTAGTTTCAAGATTTTTTCCATCTCTTTACTTTTCGTGATTTTAATTCCTTTTTTGTAAACAGTAATCATGGAAAGTAAAGCTGCTTTTGTTGCTGAAAACTGCGTTGATTCTTTGTTTTCAATGCAATGTCTTCCATAACTTGCCAAATAAACGCCAAGTAATTGCGCATTATCACCATAGATTTTTCCTAATTCTGCTGAAATTTCAACACTAATTGTAGGACTTCCAGAAATCCATTCAATTACAAAGGCATTAACTTTTTGGCGTTTTTCGGTTTCTTTATTTAAGTCTGTCTCTTCCAACCATTTCGCTGCATTCACGAAATCTTCTTCGTATTTTTCGTAATCCTCTTTGTTTTTTAATTTGACGTTTTCAGGCAGTTCAAATTCTGTTTGTGCGTAATATGTTCCAACCGTTGCGATTGAAAAAATCATTCCTAGTAATAAGTTTTTTGCTGTTTTCATACTTTTTAGATGATAATTAATAAAGGCTAAAATAGTTTTTTTATTTCTATCAGTTAACTATAAACTTGTTAAAGTTTTTTAGTTAGAAATAGACTTTTTGAATTTCTATAGGGAGACTTTTGAATTCTTTTTCTAATGGTGAATTATTAATTGAACTATAATATTTATCAAAAAGTGATTTATCAGTAACCCCAAAGTTAAAGTAGAATGTAACAATATCATCTTGTGCATTCAATAATTTATCCCATGTACATTTTTTAAGTTCAAGAACCGTTCGATTGAAATCAACATACTCAGTAATTGACGAGTTATCAATTTCAATTTTAGAAGAATCACTTTTTATTCCAACCAAATGAGTTGTCTCAAGTTTTTTAAATTTTCCAAGTGTATTTATTGTAATTTGAACAGTTAATTCAAAAGATGAAAATGTAGAATTTGTTCCTTTAATTTCAGCTGTTTTTTCAATAATTTTATACAAAGACATTTCCAGCTGAAGTTTTGTGTACCTATTCAACCTATTTTTTTGGTCAATGTAATTAATCATAGAAGTTGTCTTAGAGAGCTTTCCTTTTTTGAATTCTAGAAAAACATCTTCATAGTAAGTTGGAACCCAATTCCAATATGATCGAAGAACAAATCTATTGTTGGCAAAGAGTGTTTCATCTTTCAGTTTGAATTTCACAACGCCATTTTTGTATTCATTTTTAAACGCTTTTTTCAAATCTAGACTGTCTTCTTTTTTTAAGTATTTCCAATCAAAAGTTGTTTTATTCAACACTTTCACTAAATAAAGATTGCTGTCTTTTATGGTCCAATAAGCTGTGTATTGATTTGCTTTCTTTGGATTTGAATTAAGTTTAAAAAACTTTTGATTTTTTCCTTTTTTAATGATTTTGGGTGCAAAAACTTTTGAAAGAAATAATGTATCACCATTGAAAAATAGAATATCATTTGATTGAAAAACAGTTGTGGAAAAACTGTTAAAAGGAAATAAAAACAGACAATATATTAGAAACTTGTACATTACTCAAAGTTAAACTTTTACTTGATTGCTATGAATGATTTATTTAGATGATTTCCACTCCACTCAAATCGGCCTTTCCGTTTCTCAAAAATTCATAAGTCATTCGATCGACTTTGCAATTGACAAACTGAATTTTTTTCATACTTCCACATTTAAAGAAGGTGTTCAGAAGTGTAGCATTTTGAAAAGTGACACGTTTGAATGAACAGTTTTCAAACGAACAATCATCTAGTTTTCCTTCGAAGATGGTATCATAAAAATGAGACGATTTAAACTGTGTTTGAAAGAAAAGCGTATCTAAAAATGTGTTTTTTGAAATATAACTTGAACTAAAAGTTGTACCGCTTAAATCTGCTTCAGAAAAGTTATTGTTTAAGATGTTTGAACTTGAAATTTCAGAATCGTTTAAACGACATTTTTTAAAGGAATTGTTTCCAATGTTAGAAGATTGAATACGGCTATTTTGTATGTCGGAATTCGAGAAATCGCAGCCATCCACATTGTTGCTTTTCAATAAAATTCCAGACAAATCGGATTGAATGAATTTACAGTTTTTCATATTGGATGAACTGAATTTTTCTGATAATTTATTCAGACCAGAAAAGTCGGCATCGACCCAATTTCCTTGCGACAAATCCCACTTCATTTTTTTGGCGGGTTTTTGTGGAATACTTAAATTTTCACTCTGTGGTTTTTGTTCACTGTTTTCTGTAGTTGATTCAAAATCCGATGAGAAATAATTCAAATCGACTCCCAAGATTTTCGCCAATTTGGTTAAGATTAAAATGTCGGGAAGTGATTCTCCACGTTCCCATTTCCCAACTGCTTGTGGACTAATGAATAATTGTTCCGCTAATTGCGCTTGCGACAAATTCGCTTTCTTACGTGCATCTGTAATTTTGTTTCCAATTAAATTGCTTTCCATCTTTTTTAAGTTTAAAAATTTCTTGCTACAAAATTAGATTAGCTCGAAATCAACAAGGCAATAAAACACGCTCCAAATAGTTGTATTTGGGTTAAAAATAGTTGTTTTTCACAACTAAAGGTTGTTTTTTAGGGTTAAATTAGCTTCTTGTAAACTGTTTTTTAGTATTGGAATTGAACTAGGACCAATTCCATGAAGTTGAATCAATTCTTTTTCTGTCCATTTAGAAAGTTCTTCCAAACTTAAAATATTTTCACGTTCAAGAGCTCTTCGTGCTGGTGCACCAAGTTTTGAAAGAAAACTATCTGTAGGTTTACGCTCATTTTCACATGTCGGACAAGTTGGACAGTCACTTGTTTTGAAAAAAGTATGTCCGTTTTCACAGGTTTTTTCCATTTTATATAAAGTATTCCAATTTTATTGACTGTTTGTTGTTCTTTTCCGATAACATCAAAAATACCAAGTCTAATCCTTAATATTTTTTGTTCGGTTTGATAATCAAACGTAAACTGGTGTTTTTTGTAAAATAAGCCCACACCCAATTGATGAAAATGATTAGTTTATTTCGAACGGTTAAAATAAGCATTAAATGTAAAAACATCCAAACTAGCCAAGCGAAATAACCTGTAAATTTAAATCTTGGTAAATCTACAACTGCTTTGTTTCGACCAACTGTCGCCATGGATCCCATGTCTTTGTATTCATAGGAAAGTAAGGTTTTCCCTTGTGATTTTCGCTTTAAATTTTTGGCTAAAAGTCCGGCTTGATTGATTGCTACGTTCGCCACTTGTGGATGACCTTTTTCGTACTTTTCGGTTTTCATTAAAGCCAAATCACCCAACGCATAAATGGATTCATAGCCAAGAACTTGGTTTTGTCGGTCCACTTCTATTCGATTTGCAGGAGTATATTTTGCGTCTTTTAGTCCTTCAATTTTATTTCCAATAACACCAGCAGCCCAAATCAACGTTTTTGTTTTGATTTCTTGTCCATCACTCAATGTAATTGTATTGTCTGAGAAATCTTTGACGATTGTTTTGGTGAGCACATTAACTCCCATTTTTTGTAAATAAGAAAGTGCTTTGGTTTTTGCTTTCAAACTCATGTTGTTGAGCGGAAATTCCGATCCTTCAACCAATGTAACTTGCAGTTTTGAAAAGTCAAAATCGGGATAATCTTTCGGTAAAATATAGTTTTTAATTTCAGAAAACGCACCAGCCAATTCAACTCCAGTAGGACCTGCACCAACAATCACAATGGAATAATAAGGCTCACGTTCTTTTTCGTCCATGCTGATGATGTCTTCAAACATTTGAAGCACATGATTGCGGATACTGAGCGCATTGTTTGTTGTTTTTAATTCAAAAGCTTCTTTTTCGATGCGTTCATTTCCAAAGAAGTTGGTTCTACAACCCGTTGCTAAGATCAATAGATCGTAAGAAAAATTTCCTACACTTGTAACAACTGTTTTTTGTTCACTCACTATTTCAAGTACATCTGCTAATCGAATCCGAATATTTTTTTTCTTTTTGAAAATATTTCGAAGAGGGAATGAGATGGAAGAAGGTTCAATAACCGCTGTTGCAACTTGATAAAACAAGGGTTGAAATTGATGGTGATTTTGTCTATCGATGAGTAAAACATCAAATAAATCTGAATCCAATTTTTGAGCTAATTTGACTCCCGCAAAACCACCTCCAATAATTACCACTTGTTGTTTCATAACACCTAGTTTCTTCAAATTTACAGGATATTCTGGATATATTGTTCCATTTTTTCGGGTTTTGTAGTTGGAGAAAAACGACGTACAGGTTTCCCCGTTTTATCGATTACAAATTTTGTAAAATTCCATTTCACATTACGTCCAAAACTACCTGGTAAGACGGCTTTCAAATAAGTAAAAATTGGATGAGCCTGAGGTCCGTTTACCTTGATTTTATCAAACATTGGGAAACTCACACCGTAATTTATTTGACAAAAAGTTTCAATTTCAGATGCATTTCCTTGTTCTTGCTTGCCAAACTGATTACATGGAAAGCCCAAGATCACCAATCCTTGATCCTTGTAATCTTGATATAGTTTTTCAAGTCCTTCGTATTGAGGTGTTAGTCCACATTTACTTGCTGTATTGACAACAATAATTGTTTTGCCCACATATTCTTTCATCAATTGTTCTTTCCCATTCAACAGATTTGCTTCAAATTCAAAGAAATTAATTGTTTGAGAAAGGTAATTTTTTCTTCTGAACAAATGAATTGCCCCAGTCGACCATAACGCCCAAAGTATCAATACAGGTTGGAAAAATAAGCGCACCAATCGTTTTGTATCTGTATCCAAACCAAAGGCATCGATTCCATTTGTGTATTGTGAGATGTTTCCTGCAAAAACCAACAGAAAGAAAAGTGCTAAAGCAAGTCCCACTTTCATTTTGTGTTTTAACAAAAACAACATTGATAAACCAAGAAGAATTTCTACAATTCAGGATGAAATCACAACGAAATTAATAAAATTTGGATTTTGAGGCAACCAAGTTGGAACCTGAGCCTGAAATTCTAAGCGTTGAAATGACAAATGACCTATTCCTGCAAGCGTCATGAATGTACCTAAAAGTAGGCGAAAAGCGGATTGTAATTTTGTAGTTTTCATTTTAAAATCGTTTAAAATTAACTCGTACACGATACAAATAGAACTAAATTTTTGGCTCTATATGGAATACTGTGGGTAATTGAACTTTAGTTTTCCAGCAATGAAGTAAATCATATTGATGAAGTTTTGTGTATTTCGATATCCTCTAGCTCTTTTCTTAGCTAATTGTATTTTCGAGTTTATTCCTTC
>JBKDZA010000055.1:0-6235 GCA_046308455.1 Fluviicola sp. | reverse complement strand
GTATTTACACTGATAAACAATAAGTCGGCGATTTCTTGAGAACTTTTCTCTTGTGTGATTAATTTTAGAATGATTTTTTCAGTAGATGTAAGGTTTTCAATGTTTGAATCTGTTTTAGATGTTGATTTTTGTAAAAAAGATTCAATATTTTCACTAACGTATTTTTTGCCTTTCATGATTTCATTGATACACTTCAGAATTTCTTCTACCGCATAATCTTTTAAAACAAATCCATGAATTCCGATTTTCATTGCTTTATCAAAATAGGTTTGATCGCGATGCATGGTTAAAAGAATAAACTTTGTATCGTTTTTTTCGGAAAGTACTTTTTCACATACCTCTAAGCCAGTTAGATTTGGCATTTCTAAATCTAAAATCGCAATTTGTGGTCTTTTTGAAAGTATCGACTGATATGCAGCTAATCCATTATCTAATTCATCTACAATTATTAGTTCTGTATGGGATTTCAATACTTCAATTACACCTTTTCGAAAAATTGGATGATCATCCGCTACAATTACTGTCCATTGTTTTTCCATTCGACCAAATTACAGTTTAAATCTCGATAATAATTTTTACGCCTTTATTAATTTCTGATTGAAATGAAAGTTTTCCTGATAAAATTGAAACGCGTTCTTGAATGTTTAACAAACCATTGCTTTTTATTGAACTCAAATTGATTGACTTTTGATCAAATCCAACACCATTGTCCTGTATAATAAATCGATGTAAATGATTTCTTTTTTCATAAACAATTCTAAATGAACTGGCATTTGAATGTTTTATAGCATTGCTTAAACACTCTTGAAATATTCGATAAATGTTAATCTCAACTTCTTTTAATAAATCAGAGTTCAAATCATCCAAATCTAAACTTAATAGCATTTTGGTTGATTCTTTCGCCTTTTCAAAAAGGTTTTCAAGTGCAGCTTTCAAGCCAAATTGATTTAAATGTGTAGGGTAGAGCTCTCTTGAAATAGACCTAATTTCATTTAATGTTGCATCTGTTGCTTCAATCAATTCTAATTGATTTTTTTGAACCAATTGATTTCGAATGAAAAGAACATTTTGTCCTACAGAATCATGTAATTCTTGAGATATTCTTTTTTTCTCCGCCTCTTGATTTACTATTGTTTGTCGTGTAAATTCACTTTTTAATTGTAGTTGTTTTTTATTATTCTTAAATCTTATGTAAAAGAAAACACCAAATGAGATGAGAGAAATTATGAAAATTGAAAAATAAGCTGAAAGTTTAAAAAGTCTATTTCTTGCGTTTATTTCTCCAATTTTCTTAGACTGTTTAAGTTGATCTTTTAATTTTTTTCTTTGATATGAATAGTTGATTTCAGCTTCTAAATTTTTTCGATTATTTTCTTTATTAAATAAAAGGTCTCTAAATTCAATGTGCTTTTTATAATGAAGCATCGCCTTTTTATCATCTTCAAATGATTCAAAGATTTGATATGCAATCCATTCCAACTGAGTTTTAAATTCTAAATTTTCAAATTTATTGCTATAAAAAAAGGCTGAATCTAAGTAGTTTATTGCCAGTTTTTTATCAAATTTTTCAGCATAACTTGCACTAATATTGATGTATGCATTCGTTATTTCATAAAAATCATTTTTAAAATCATAATATTCCAAGGCTTGAAAATAATAATCTAAAGACTTATTCTGATCTTGTTTTCGCGCATACAAACTTCCAATATTCATTAAATTCATTGCAGCGCTTAATCGGTTGTTTGTTTTTTTGTCTATTTCAAGTGCTTTTATATAGTAAATTTCAGCTAGTTCTAAACTATCCCATTCAGTGTAACAAACCGCAATGTTTAAATATTGACTCGAAATGGATTTTTCATCATTGATTTCCTTTGAAATTTTTAATGCACGTGAATAATATGAAAACGCTTTATGATTGTCACCTAAACTTGAGTAAATAGTTCCAATATTACCTAATTGATACACAATTCCTTTTTTATTTTTCAATTGCTCAAACAATAACAATGAATGAAATAGATTTTTTAATGCGATGGGAAATCTTCCTTTTAGTTTATAAGCAAGTCCAATTCTTCCAAAAGCATTTGCTTCTCCAAGTTTATAGTTGTTTTTTTGAGATAGTAGAATGATTTTTTTCTCCAATGAAATAACTGAATCAAGTTGATTATTTGCTTTATAATTTTCAGATTTCTTCTGCAAATCTTTAATTATAGAAATTTGATTCTTTGAATGTGATGTTAAAATTAAACCTAAAAATGTAGCGAATAATATCAATTTCATACTGCAAAAGAACTTAAAAAAAACGAATCAGATTTAAATAATGAATTTAACTTTCCAATAGTATAATAATTTATTCTCTAAGATCTTAACGTTTAATCTTTTCTTTTACTTATTTTTAAATTCTGAAACACTGAATTCAACTAAAATGAAACAAATAAGAACATTTATTGCCTTACTTTTTCTGATATTCTTCGCGCAACAAGCAAGAGCAACTCACATAATTGGTGGTGAAATTTACTACGACTCCTTAGGTGGAAATCAATACAAGATTACAATAGAAATTTACAGAGATTGTAACAGTTTTACGGATTACGACAATCCTTTGAATTACACGATTTTTTATGCGGATGGTTCCATTTTTGCTCAATTTGCAGTGACAATTTTCTCTCGAGATACTTTGCCGATTGTTTACGATGATCCTTGTGTTACTCCACCAAATGATATTTGCGTCGAACGTGCAATATACATTGACACAGTAACACTTCCTTTTGTTCCTGATGGATATTATATTTCCTATCAACGCTGTTGTTGGGCGACAAATATTTCAAATATTGTTGACCCATCAAATAATGGAATTACTCTAACTACTTTTATACCAGGATCTGCTTTAGTACCAGTCCACAATCAAGGTGCAAGATTCAATAATTATCCACCTTTGGTTTTGTGTTCCAATAATACGTTGACTTTTGATCACAGTGCAACCGATCCAGATGGCGATTCTTTGGTCTATGAAATTGTTGATCCATTGCTGGGTGGAAGTTCAGCACTTGTAACTCCCGACCCTGAATCAGCAGCACCTTATTCTCCAGTTAGCTGGAATCCAACTTTTTCAACAACTGTTCCTTTTGGAACTGGTTCAAGTGTAGTTATTAATCCTGCAACTGGAATAATGGATTTTACACCGAATTTGATTGGGAATTATGTTGCTGGTGTCGCTGTAAAAGAATTCAGAAACGGAATTCTTATCAATACAAAAATCAGGACTTTTGGTTATCGAGTAGTTGGATGTTTGGTTGAAATTCCATTAACCGTTGATGTAACTGGTCCAACTCAATTAATTGAAGACTGTGGTTTTGCTGGTTTTATTGTTTCACGTACAGATACTTCAACTAGTTTGACATTACAGGTACTTTTGAGTGGAACAGCAACAAATGGAACGGATTATCCTTTAATCAATGATACCCTAATTATTCCAAATGGAGTTTTCTCTGATACAATTGGAATTTCAGCAGTTTTAGACAATATTTTAGAAGGAACAGAAACTGTGTTTTTCAATATTATTGTCCCAAATCCGTGTGATGGAACTTTTGATACCAATTCTATTTCATTGAACTTGATTGATTACATTCCTATGTCTATGATTACACCAGATTCAATAAATGTGTGTGGGGAAAATGGAGAAATTGCCGTGTTATGGACTACAGTTTCGGATGGAGTTCCACCATATTCCTATTCCTGGTCGGCATTCTCGCAAAATAATGATTCAATTTTTATTCCAGGTAACATATTGCCTCCAAACGTGAGTGCAATTTTTGTTGATGCTTTCGATCAATGTTCCAAAACAATCACCTCTCAACCAATGCTAGTCTACAATCAATGTCCACTGGTAGTTCCGAATGTTCTCACATTAAATGGAGATGGAATAAATGATGTGTTTATTGTTAAAAATTTGGAGGATTTTGATAGAGTAGAAGTGAGGATAATCAACAGATGGGGAAATCTAGTATATGAAAACAATGACTATCAAAACGATTGGAATGGCACAGCGAAAAATGGCGACAAATTGCTGGAAGGTGTTTATTTCTATACAGTTACACCTTCAAGTGATAAATACATTTACGACGACAAAGACATAACGAAATACACACTCCACGGATTTTTTGAAGTGTTTAAATAGTTAAACAAACTTGAAAAGTCGGAATTTTATTTTCCGACTTTTTTATTATAAACATTGATTCGTTTATATTTCCCCTTGCCAACTCTTATAACTTTAAAACCATATTTTTCTGAAAGATCTTTAATTTTATATTGTTCTGAAGCGTTTTTACATTTTTTGCATCTATTATAATAATCAGAATTAAAATCAATGTATATTGCTTTCATATCTACCAATACAGAATCTTCAATGACATTAGTATAAAGTTCTTTACATAAAGAATCCCTGAATCGAACAACAGAATCAAAATTTAAGGAAGTTATGTAATATTGTTGTGAAATATCCAAATAGTAAATTTGACTATAATTATGTTCTCTATTCATTGGAACTTGAAACATAACATCTTTATATCCCAAAGCTTCCAGTTTTTTTTTAAGTGTCCATTCACGGTTATTTGTAGGATGAGAATATGTTGTTGTATCATCTGGCGGGTCTTGAATTCGCATACAACTCACTAGAAATAAAAAGCTTAAAACGATTATTTTTTTCATATTTTACTTTAGCTTAAAAGTAATAAAAGGTTTCAAAACCCAGTTTTAGGAATGAGAAAAATTAAATAGTTAAATGATTTAATTGAATCCTCCTTGTCCTCGATAAAGCATTAGTTTTCCATCGAGTTCTAGTTTTATTACGGTAATTTCTTTGTCTAAATATTTAGATGGAACTGAAATAAAAAGTGTTCCAGGAACATGGCTCCACGATATTTTTCCAACTTCTTTCACCTCTAGTTTAGAGTTTTGAATTCCCAAAATTGAAGCAGATTTGATTTTGTTTTTCAATCCTTTAAGTGAAACTTGAAAGATAAATTCACCAATTGAATCGGATTGAATAATATTGTCTACAAATAAATAAATGGTTGAACTGTCTTTTGAAAGCGTTGATTTTCCGTGGAAATGACCATAAGGTAAACCTGCAATCGATCCAAAAATAGCCTCATCGTGTTTTTTTGTCCATCGTCCAATTTCTTGTAATAAGTTAACTTGTTCTTTGGGAATTGAACCATCTGCTTTTGGTCCTATATCTAACAATAAATTCCCACCCATATTCAAACACTCTGTAAAAATAGTCAATACTTCATGCGTTGTTTTATAATTGTGGTCACTCGGACGATATCCCCAATTGTCATTACTTGTCAAGCACAATTCCCAGTATTTTTTCGCTGGACGAACTACTGGTTGATTTTGTTCTGGAGTTTGGTAATCGCCATAGGAATGTAAACGTCCATTTAAAATCGCGGAAGGATTAGAAGTATGTATGATTGAATCAATTTTATCTGCTTTCCATTCAGCTTCAGAATGTTCCCAATCGCCGTCGAACCAATACAAATCTGGTTTAAATTGCGTGTTTATTTCATTGATTTGTCCGTGCATAAAACGCAAAAACTCATTCCATTTCAACGAATCATTTTTAAGTTCGTAACGCGTAAAGTCTTTTAAAAATCCGGGATAAGAGTTGTGTGACCAATCGAGTAAACTGTAATATGCTCCAAACTTTAAATTCTCCGCACGACAAGCTGTAACAAATGGTTGAACCAAATCTTTTTTTGCTGGAGTTTGAAACACCGTACTTAGAGGTTTTTTCGAATTCCAAAGTGTATTTTTCCCTTGTGGATAGGGCAAATCAGGAAACGCTTTTGTCCAAGTAGCTTTATCAATGTAAGGCGTTAATTGTTGGGTATTCCAAAGTGCTAAACCATCGTGATGTTGTGTTGTTAAAACCGTATATTTCGCACCACTTTCTTTGATTAATTTCACCCATTCTTCTGGATGATAATTTTCAGCTTTAAATCCGTTTTTTTGATTGAAATAGGAGGGGTAATCGACAGTTCTATTGTGAAAAGCCCAACTTTCAGAAGTTCCATCCACCGAGTACATTCCCCAGTGGATGAAAATTCCGAGTTTAGCATCTTGAAACCAGTCCATTTTTGTTGAATCAACTTGTGAAAAACAAGAAGTTGAACCAAAAAGTAGAATTAAGAATAAATAAGTCTGAATTTTCATGGTATAAAACTACAGCTTATTT
>JBKDZA010000054.1:0-17555 GCA_046308455.1 Fluviicola sp. | reverse complement strand
TTTTCTTCTTAGGAATATTGAAAACAGTGGGATATTAATGAATCAATTGATACATTGATACATTGATAAATTGATACATTGATACATTGATACATTGATACATTGATACATTGATACATTCATTAATTGATACAAAAATCAACATATACATAGATACATTGATCATTTTACACATAAATCCATCAATTTTTTCAACAAAAAAAGTCCCCAATAGTGAGGACTTCAAAATTCTGCATTTGAAATTTTATAATACTTTCTTCGGAATCGTTTGATTAATCAATTTCTCAATCCCTTTCAAATAGGTTTTTTCATCGTTGGAACAGAATGAAATTGCAATTCCGTCTTTTCCTGCACGACCTGTTCGACCAATGCGGTGAACGTATGCCTCAGCAACTTCTGGGATTTCAAAATTAATTACATGCGATAAATCTTCGATGTCGATTCCTCGAGACGCAATATCCGTTGCAACAAGAATGTTTACTGAACGATCTTTAAATCCATTCAATGCTTTCTCACGTTGTGGTTGCGATTTGTCGCCATGAATTGCTTCAGCAACGATTCCAACTTTATTCAATTCTTTCGCAACACGATTCGCTCCATGCTTTGTACGCGTGAAAACTATTGCATGTTCGATTTTCTCTTTTTTAATTACTTCTTTCAAAAAGGCACGTTTCTCTTCTTTTTCAACAAAGTAAACTGACTGTTGTACGATTTCAGCTGTCGATGAAACAGGAGTCACACGCACATTCGCAGGATCATTTAAAATTGTTCCAGCCAATTGCATAATCGTTGGTGAAATGGTCGCCGAGAAGAAAATGTTTTGTTTCACTTTCGGTAACTTCGGTAAAATGCGTTTGATATCATGAATGAAACCCATATCTAACATACGATCTGCTTCGTCTAAAACGAAATGAGAAATGTGAGATAAATTGATAAATCCTTGGTTCATCAAATCGAGCAAACGACCTGGAGTAGCGATAAGTACGTCAACACCAGCACTTAACTGATTGACTTGTTTCGCTTGTTTAACACCTCCAAAAATTACTGCTGATCTTATTTTCGTGTACTTTTCGTAAGTTCTAAAATTGTCGTTAATCTGAATAGCTAACTCACGTGTTGGAGCTAAAATCAAACAACGGATGGGTCTTTTCCCTTTGAATTCCGTTTGTTTTCCCAAATGTTCAATAATTGGCAATGCAAAAGCTGCTGTTTTACCAGTTCCTGTTTGTGCGCAACCGAAAAGGTCTCTACCTGCTAATAATTCTGGAATAGATTGTTCTTGAATTGGTGTTGGTGTGGTGTAGTTGATTTCTTTAAGCGCCTCTAAAATAGGCTGACTTAAGTTTAATTCGTCAAATAACATGTATTTTTTTGTAAAATAGTCTACTTTAGTTGTCACTGAATTGTACTTTACAACGCCCGAAAGTAGAGAAGATAGATTTTTTTCTTCGGGGCAAAGGTACGGATTGTTTTTGACAATTTTATATTCATCTTAATTTACAGTATTTTTAACCGTTATTTAGAACTAAGAATTATTAATTATTTGAAGTTAAGACAATGAAACAAAAATTTAAATACGTTGTTGCTTATTTGACTCTTATTGCATTACTTATATCTTGTGATAATAATCAACATTCAACTAAAAATTCAAACTTAGAAAATGTTAATTCTAATGAAGAAACTAATTTAACAGGTTTTAAATTGATAGATGTCATAGAATTTGAAGTCAGAGTTGATGAAGAAGATAAAGAAATCTTTAAAGATGGAATTATTCCATGGATTAGTATTGAAAATCCTCAAGAAGAAATAAACAGACTCATAGATGCTGACAAAATTGTTATTAATGAACCTGAAATCACATTATATATTGATTACCCTTTGGAAAACCCTGTCAAATTTATAATAAAAAGTAATGTTGATGGATTTACAAAAAAACAATTAGCTCTTGAAATAAGTGAAAAATACCATGAACTTTACTCAAAAGAGGAAAAAACAGCTCAAGTCAAAACTATTCCAAAAGATAAAAGAAATGGAGTTATAAATAGAAATCAAACAGATGGCAAATATGGAATATGGGGACATGACATTAGTGATTTAGATTTAAACTCAATAGAAGTATACAAAAATCCTGATGGTAAAATTCAAATTTCTCTCTTCATAGAATCTTAAAAATGAAAAAACTTTATCTAGCATTTGTAATTTTCTTTTTAATCATTAGTTCTTGTAAGGAAAGAAAAAAAACATGGACTAATGATCAAATAAAATATAAAGAGACATTTTTAGAATTTTGCAATGAGTTGGATACCAAAAAGGTTACTGATTTAAATTCGAATAGTGTAACCTTGAAAAACATTATTCAAAAATATATCCATTATAGAAAAGATATAAATTTAGATAGCGCTTCACTTGGTTTATATTCTTATGTAATGAAAGGTTTTCATCATATCGTTGACTCAATCGGCTCAAAAAATCTGGATGCAAAACCAATTATTTATTACAAAAAGAATAAAGATTTTTTTAAACCATTTACTGGAAATCTAAAAAAGAATATCCCAAATGTATTGGCTTACTATCATAAAAATCATCCACAGAAACCTATTGCCACTATTCTTTTTGACCAAAAATCACATAAAATAATTTCATGGATGATTATGAAAAAAGGTGATTATTGCTTTTACTTCTAATCAAAATCATTAAAATGCGGTAAAAAAAATAATTATTCGCCGCAAATATGCGGTAAAAAATACAACTAATCTCCGCAAATATGCAGTGAATAATTCGTACATTTACCGCAAAGTGAACTAAAGCTATGGTCAAATACATCTATCAACATAAAAACTGGACAGACTTTTCTTGGAATGAAAAGTCAATTAATTCCGTTTTTGGCGAAGTAAGACTAATGCAAGGAAAACTCATTGGACAAATGAATACATTGGGCTTTTCTACTAAAGAAGAAGCAACTTTAACCGCTTTGACCTTAGATGTTGTAAAATCTTCAGAAATAGAAGGTGAATTATTGAACTATGAACAAGTTCGTTCATCCATTGCAAGGAGATTAGGTATAAATGTTTCTGGTTTAGTTCCCAGTAACCGACATATTGAAGGAATTGTCGAAATGATGTTAGATGCAACTCAACGTTTTGATTCCCCTTTAACAGACGAACGATTATTTGGTTGGCATGCTGCCCTTTTTCCAACAGGATATAGTGGTCCTTACAAAATTGAAGTTGGACAATACCGAACTGGTGAAATGCAAATTATTTCGGGAGCAATGGGAAAAGAAAAACTTCATTATGAAGCTATAAAACCCGAATTTGTGCAGCAAGAAATGGATAAATTCATAAATTGGTTCAACAATGAAAACGAACTTGATCTTGTATTGAAAGCCGCAATAGCTCATTTTTGGTTTATTATTATCCACCCATTTGATGATGGAAATGGACGAATAAGCAGAGCACTAACAGATTTATTACTCGCTCGAGCAGAAAATAGTAAAGACCGTTTTTATAGTATGTCCAATCAAATTCTAATTGAAAGAAAAAACTACTATGCAATCTTACAAAAAGTACAACATAGTTCAAATGACATCACAGAATGGTTGGATTGGTTTTTGAATTGCTTGAAAAACGCTCTAATTTCAACTGAAAACACAACAAAAAAAATAATTCATAAAGCCGAATTTTGGAAGTTAAATGAAAACACTCCAATCAATGAACGTCAACGAATGATGATTAACAAACTTTTTGATGGTTTTGAAGGTAAATTACAAAGTTCTAAATGGGCTAAAATAACTAAAACCTCGCCAGATACTGCATTAAGAGATATCAAAGATTTAATTGAAAAAGGGATTTTAAAACAAACAAATGAAGGTGGACGAAGTATAAATTACGAATTAATCAACTTTTATTCAGGTAATTAATCCTATCAAACATCATTTTATTATCCACAATAAGTCATTCTTTTCAATCTATGGTTCCAAGATTTTAATTAATTTGCAGAAAATTTGATTTATTTTTTTAAATCTTCTTTCAATTTCTGAAAACTATTCATGAAAAGTTGTTTTTCGTTTTCTGTACTTCTCATTTTATTGAGCTTCGCGTTTCAAGGTACGCTTTGCTTTGCGCAACAACCTGCCTATTCAATTTTTGGTGAAGATCAGTTTAGAGGAATTCAAGTGTATGATGTTATTCAAGATAATGACCACGATTTCTGGATTTCCACCAACGAAGGTTTATACTACTACAACTATTCTGAATATCAAAAAGTGGATTGTGGAAAAGCAAAAAGTAATTCTGTTTTTAATTTCGTAAAAGACCAAAATGGAACTATTTATTGCAACAATATCAATCATCAGATCTTTAAAATACAGAACAAAAAACTCCAACTTTTTTATGAGTTGAAAAAAGAAGAATCCAGTCAGGATATCAGTTTGGCAATTGGCGATGACAATAATATACTCATCAGTTCCAATCAGATTTTAGTTTTAAATTCTAAAGGAAAAAAAATCGCTTGTAAAAAAATAGAACACCATTACATTGGACAACAATTCGTTACAAAAACAAAAGAAGTTCAATACCATTTAAGTTCTTCTAAAATGATTGTTTCCTATTCGAAAGGGAAATTCAAAACGAATTACTTAAAATCATTTGATACTCCTAGAGTTTTAAAGATAGTAAAAACAAAGAACTTGACTTTCGCAGTGGATTTGACCTCCCAAAAAAGTTACCGATACAATCCAATTAAATTTACTTTAACTGAAATTTCCGAAAACCTTCTGTTAAATAAAAGTGGTGCAATTCGAATCTATGAATCAAAAAATGGAATTTGGATCGCTGGAACTTTACCTGGAGCTTATCTCTTCAAATCTGATTTAAAGCAAAAAAACACCCCCTTAATTTATACCGATTACTTCATTTCAGATGTCTACGAAGACGACGAAGGAAATACACTTTTAAGCACCTTTGACAAAGGAATCATTTTAATTCCATCGATTCATATTCCTGATGTGATCGCTCCTTTTTACGATGATCCTATCACAACAATTCTTTCTACTAAAAAAAGAATCTTCTTAGGTTCATCGAAAGGAAAATTGATGTCATTTGATAACAATCAATTCACAATTTTAAATAAAAATTGGAAACGACCTATCGAAGTAATCGAATGTGACGCTTCTGGAAAATCAATCATTTTTGATGATGGTTCAATTGTATACTACAACACTGAAGATGGAACTTTTAAAGAATTAATTCTAGCGTCATTAAAAGATGTGGTATTCATTAACCCAAATCACTTTTTCTTAGGAACCAACCAAGGGGTTTATGAGTTTAAGAAAGAAAAAAATGTTTTTGTTCTTCAACTGATTCCAAGCCTAAAAACGAGAATTCACAGTCTAGAATACAATAAATCCAATAAAAGCCTCTACGTTTCTTCTGCTTTGGGAATGTTCATTTACACCAGCTCGGGAAAGCTCAAACCATTGAAATTCAAAAACAACGACCTTTACCCACTCGACATCTATTACAAAGATTCTCGCATATATGTTTGTACGAAAGACATCGGAATCCTTGTTTACAAAAACGACCAATTGATACGAAGAATTTGTGTATATGACAACCTAAAACATCTGGTCTTTAAAAAAGTCATTTTAACGAAAGATGGATTTATTGGAAGCACTTCCACAGGGATGTATTTGTTTGATCAAAATGGAAAAATCAAGAAAATCATCCATTCGAACTATGGATTTTCAGGCAATCGAATCATTGATTTTACCATCCACCAAAACAAACTGTGGGTCAGTCATTCAAGAGGCGTTCAAAAAATAGATTTGAAAAACAAAACCATTTCACCGAATGTTGTCCAGTTGCGGATCGACAATGTTTTGATCAACAATCAACTCTCAAAACCATCAGAGATCAAGACCCTTTCGAGTTCTCAACGCAAAATCCAATTCAATTTCTCGACACCCACTTTGCGCAATCAAAACTCCATTCATTACTATTATCGCTTACTTGGTAATGACACTACTTGGAATATCAATAGTTTTAAATTCAATCAAGTTACTTACAATGCCTTGTCTTCAGGTTCATACACGTTCCAAATAAAAGTTGAAAACCAAGGGAAATTTAGTGAAACAAAAAGTATTCACTTTAGAATTCAATCTCCGTTCTATTTTCGCTGGTGGTTTATCACCTTAAATGCTTTGTTGTTTTTCTTGGTCGTTTACCTCATCTACCGCAATCAGTTGGCGAAACAAAAACGCAAATCTGACCAAATCAATGAACTGAATGCATCTAAATTGACTGCAATTCAATCTCAAATGAATCCGCATTTCATCTTCAACGCTATGAACTCGATTCAAGATTTAATTTTGAAAGGAAATGTGGAACATTCGTATTCTTACATCACCACTTTCTCCAACTTAGTGCGAAAAACATTGAATTATTCGGAAAGAGAATTCATCGAATTTGAACAAGAAATTGAGTTGTTGGAATTGTATCTTTCCTTAGAAAAACTGCGCTTTAAATCCGAGTTCACCTATTCCATTGATACGAATTCAATTTCATCGATTAAAATTCCTCCGATGTTGATTCAGCCATTTATCGAAAATGCATTAGGTCACGGATTGATTCACCGCGATGGAGAAAAAATATTGCACATCTCTTTTGAATTGCAAGATGTTTTGTTGTGTAAAATTGAAGACAATGGAGTTGGACGTACAAAAGCAAAAGAAATTCGTGAACGTCAACGTGCTGACCATGAATCTTTTTCGGGAAAAGCCATTCAAAAGCGCTTTGAAATCTTGAGTAATCACTACAACGGGAAATTAGGATTTGAATACGTAGATAAAATCGAAAATGGAGAAAGTATAGGAACGATCGTTTATTTAAAGATTCCCTATTTTCAGAACTTCTAAAAAAGCAATGAAACATCCATTCCTGAAAAAAAAATCCCATTCCTGAAGAACTCCATTTCTAAAACAGTTTAATTTCTTAGTATTGCACAGAATATTGACTCATGACAAAAATTAGAACAATACTGGTAGACGATGAAGAAAGTGCACGCGATGTACTGGAAAATCTATTGCTTCGTTTTTGTCCTGAGATTGAACTCATTGCGAAATGCAAAAATGTTCTTGAAGCCGTTGAACAAATCAAGATTCATCAACCTGATTTGGTTTTTCTCGATATTGAAATGCCCAATTATGCAGGCTATGAAATCGTGAAATTCTTTGAAGAGGTTAATTTTTCTATGATTTTTGTAACAGCTTACGACAATTACGCCATTCGTGCATTTGAAGTTGCAGCAGTTGATTACTTATTGAAACCCATTGAAATTCAACGCTTAAAAGATGCGGTGAGTCGTTTTCAGAAAACCTTTACTCTTGAAAAACACCAAATTCAACAACAAGAAAATCTTGCTCTTTTAAAGTCAACGTTAGAAACGAATAAAGTCAAAAAGATTTCGGTCATTGATAAAGGAGAACAACACATTCTATCAGTAGACGACATTTCGGCTATCGAAGCACAAGAATCGTACAGTATTATTTACACCGATTCAAAAAAATACATGGTGAGTAAGAACTTGAAACACTTTGAAACGATTTTCAAGGATTTACCCGAATTTTTCCGTGTACATAAATCGTGGATCATCAACCTTAAAGAACTTAAATCTTATTCAAAATCTGAATTAAGTATTCACTTAAATAATGGAATTGTAACCAAACTTTCGAAATACAAAAAAGCGGAATTTGAAACTGCAATCCTTTCCTAACAAACTCATTTTGAACCACTAATTTCAACTCAAAAAAGAACGAATTAAATCCATTCCTGAAACAATTTGTCTGTTCGTAAACAATCTACGAATGTTGTCAAGTACTTGTCTTATTCTTGTTTCAAAAAATAATAACATGAAAAAAACTTTACTTTTCGCTTTCGTTCTATTCACTGGAACATTTACTACTCTTAATGCACAAACATGGACTGCACAAACTTCTGGAACAAGTGCTGGATTGAGTTCTGTTCACTTTAGTTCTCCCACAAAAGGTTGGGCTGTTGGTTCAAGTGGTGTAATTATTCACACGAATGACGGTGGAACAACTTGGTCTTCTCAAAGTTCAGGCGTTGGATCAAGCACACATCTTTCAGATGTACATTTTGTGGACGGTTTAACAGGTTTTGCAGTCGGGACAGCTAATACTATTTTAAAAACTACCGATGGAATCAACTGGTCTGGAGTTACCTTGGGTGCACCTGGAACGGTTAATTTAACTGCTGTTTGGGTGGATGCATCCACTGTTCGAATTGCGGGCGATATGGGAATTTATGCGTCTACAAGTAATTGGGGAAGTTCATGGTCTCCAAATACAACAGGAGCTTTGAATGCTGCTGACATAGAATTCGTTGGACTTAACGGATGGTTAGTTGACCAAATTGGTAACATCCTGAAAACTACAAATGGAGGTTCGAGTTGGTCGACACAAGTTTCTGGATTCTCAGCAGGATTGAACAGCATTTCTTTCATTGACCAAAACGAAGGATGGATTGCTGGAAACTCTGGATTGATTTTACACACAACTGACGGTGGCGCAAATTGGAACGCACAAACTACAGGAATCACGACAACCATTCATTCGATCTATTTTGCATCTAGCACACATGGCTGGGCAACAAGTGGAGGAAACGTACTTTCAACTACAAATGGAGGAACAACTTGGACAATCCAAACTGGAGTTTCAACTTCGAATCTTTTGTCGATATATTTCCCATCTACAACTATTGGTTACGCAGTTGCAGGAAACGGTTCTGTTTACAAATTCACAGGAAGTTCATTAGACTTAGAAGAAAATACAACAAACACAGTTTCAATTTACCCAAATCCAGCGACTGATTTCCTCACTATCGACACAAAAGAAGCGATTGAAACGATCGAAATTTACTCGAATCTTGGTCAATTGGTGAAAACAGAAACTGCAACAAATTTCTCAATTGCTGATTTAAACTCAGGTGTGTACTTCGTACATGTCACTACAGAAAAAGGAAAATCAATCACCCGATTAGTTAAAGAATAAGGTGATTTTTTTATAGTTGAACTGATACACTCAGGAGGAAAGGGGTTTGGAAACGAATCCCTTTTTTGATTTTAAATCAGATTTTATTCATCTAATTCATACCACTCATTTTCAATTATATTGTATTTTAAAGTTCTTCCAAAAGTCAAGGTGTTTTTAGGTAGATTTTTCCTCTTAGTATAACATATTCCAAATGGAAATTCTTCATCGAAGAAAAAGAAATAATAAATACTGTCTTTAACTATAAGCTTTTCAAAACCTAAATTTTTTATATCTTGATTGATAACAACATGATTTTTAATCTCTATTTGCTTTACTGTTTCACTCAATTCTTTCTTCCTTTTTGAATAAAATTCACTTACTGTTTCCTCAGGAAATTTATTTTGGATAAAAGGTCTTATTAAAACTACCGTAAAAACTAACAGACCAATAAAACAAATTTTTTGTTTTCTAATTAATGGAGTTATTAAAATAAATGAGGAAATCAAAAGAAACCACCAAGTAAAAGTTTTTGTTGAACTATAAGTCCATTTTGGACCTAACATTCCCCAACCAGGATTATATGGATGAATGTATCTATACTCACGAAATAATAAAAAGGATAATCCAAGTAGTATTAAACAATATAAAATCTTTCTAGAATTTGTATTAACATTCATTGATTTTAAAGGATTATTTAATTGGACTTATCTTTCCAGTTCGTTTTTAATCTAAAACATTTGGATCATTGCTTCCCAGTCCTTCTAATTTCGACAGGAGATCTTTACGGTACTTTTTGTTTAGATCGATGAGATGAAATGCATAAAAGATAATCCCTAAATATATCAAAGCAGCAACCCCTACTGAAGTATAAATCATTTCAATATTTTGAGAAAAAACATACAAATTACCAAGCAATCCAAATGCATGATAACAGATGATAAAATATAAAAAAGCATTGTCGATTCTTAAAACAGCTCTAACAATCTTACTAAAAAGTGTCGCCATACAGATACACACCAACAAGTAAATTAAATCTGAATATTCATACATTCTGATTGAATTATTCAAAATTAAGGAATAGGAGTTTAATGAAAGGTAAAACGTCAAAAAACAAATGATGAAAAGAATGATCACATGTGTTTTACTTTTATGCCATGGAAGTAAACTTAAATTCGCTTTCTCGAAAATTAACAGTTCCTTATTTTCAATAATAGATTGATCTGAATGTTTCAAATAAGATGAATTTCTTTTTAAGGTGTAAAGAAATTTATTCATTGAAGAACTTTTCATTCGAACTGTTGGAATTACTAGCAACAAATAAGTAATCGTGAAATAAATATATAGGAACAAATACATATTATCATTTGAACGCCAATCGATAATTAAATATCTAAACAAAGCCAATCCCATTGACACAGAAAAAATAATGAGTATTGTTTTCGACACTTCCACATTTCCTTTTCTTGTTCCTACAAGCAACCAAATTCCCAAGGTAGAAAACAATAAACCAAAGAATATGTATGCTATTTCTCTTGCTTCAATTTCATCTCTGTATCCGAAATCTGAGAACGATGAAAAAACAAAGAAATGACTTAAGCCAAAAAACAAGAGAAGAAGTCCTGAAATAAGATCTGTCATTCTAACATTTTCCAGTGTTGTTTCTGTCTGTTTTTCCTCCGAATTCTCTTCTGAATTCTCTTTTGACAACTCTGTTTCGAACATCAATTCTTTTTGTTTTTCCGAATGGAAATCTGTTGAATACATAATGATTAAAAACGCGAGTGGCAAAAGATTTAAGAAATAATAAATTGAATCTCCAGACATGTAAGACAATTCAAAATTCGAATTAAAGAATTGTATCAAGAACTTTTCACAAAAAACAAGTATCAAATAGCCGAAAAAGAAAAACGACAAGTAAATGGATTTCTGAACATAGTATATTAAGTAAATCACCAAGGAAAGAGAAAGTAAATTTGAGAACAGCAATTGTTTATTCGATTCGAGATAAAAATTTGTATAACAAAATAATAAAACCAGGAAGGAAATCATCCCCCATTCCAATAGTTTGGTGTTTTCATTCTTAAAATCGCCCTTACTTGGAATTAGTTGAAGGATTTCTTTTCGAATGAGAATAAGATATGCCAACGGAACCAAACTTACGAATCTTAAAACCAGACCAGACAACTGCATCTCTCCGATTTGCATCATTTGAGCAACGTAAGTAAAGAAATCATTTAGGAAAAATTGTTCAGAAACCAAGACCGCTATCGAAAAAAAGATCCAATTCAATCGTCCCAAATACAGTTGAGAACTCACAAAAACAAAGACCAAGCTCGTTAGAAAGTTCAATGCATTCGAATTAAAAAGAAAAAACGCAAAACATAGCGCATTCAATACCTGAAACTTAAATTGCGTTGATGCGTTCGAAAATGTTTTGATTGAAAAATCCATGTTGTGAGTTTAGATGGGGTAAATATAAGACAAGAAAATTTAAAATTAACTTCCACCTTTTCTTCATTGCCAAAAAAGGTGGAGCCAAAATGGCAAGGCCTGTATAAAAAAGTTTTGAAAATCTACATTTCGTTACACTGCCAAAACCGAAACTCCTAACTTTGTATTCGAATCGTTTTGCAAACTCTTCGACAAAGTGTCGTCAAACAGCAGTTTTGTCCACGCTCCTCTTCATTTGATTTTCTAAACCTTTTTTATAAGGGCCGATTTGGATCATTGAAAGAATTGAAAATCACTTTCCCTGAACGTTTTTATGACAATCTAAACAAATAGATTCTTTCTGTTCTTTTCTATCCGATTTTGATATGTAATTATGGCAATACTTGCAATCGATATTATTCTTTGCATGAATAGTATGTGGAAAATCAATTTTATTTTTTGGCGTATAGGCTTCAATTACACCATTTTCTGGTGTGTCTTTATTTTCAGAGTTATTACATGCTGAAAGAAGAAGTAAAAGGATAATAAATGAGTGTTTAAAGAAACTGTTCAAGTTTAGATTTTTTTGAACCAAAGAAGGAATTTAATAAAGAGAAAATCATTTTAACGTAAATAGTTTATTGCAAATATCTTTAATTAATCGGTCAACTTCAATTGGCATATTTTGTCCCATATATCCATATGTATCACTTTCAGAATTAATTGATTCAGGTAAAAACATATTGTTTGAATTAATTTTTTGTTCTAACGTTTTATATACAATAACTCCTATGTTGTAATCTAATCTATTGTCAGCAAATCGAACAACCAAATTCAACTCTGGATTTATTTCATTGATCAAATTTATTGAAGTCAAACCATTGTCTCCACCAACAATTTCTGGAACAATTAGAAATCCCAAATCGGCAAATTTTTCAGTACCTGATTGGATGAATTGAATAACATATTTGTGATGTAAATTTTCCATTACTATTTATTAAAAATTAATGGAGTACTTAAAAACATTTCTATAAATGAGATTGTATCTTTTAGCGTATGCTGTGGATTATACCTATTGTATTTTTTGATTTTATTAATATAATAACCTTTAGTATCTTGCAAAATAAACAACTCTAAATAGCATGCTCCTACCATTATTGAGTGGATATAAAAACAATCATTATCAAAATATGCCAAATACCTACTTGATATATCATCTGGAATACTACCTTTTAGAAATTCAGAATACTGCATCTCAGTTAATGGGATATTTACACTAAATTCATTTACATTTTCGTTATCAAAATTAAGATGATTCCAAAAGCTTTTATTAGCAATAATTTCAGGCATTTTAATTACAATTTATATTTTTAAATAAACTTGAATGTTTAGCAAGTATAGTCATTTTAGAGTTTTGTTTATTTAGTGTGTTTTTTAATGCCAACTATACCCACAATGTCTACATTGTTTTGCTTTAGGTGTTCGAGCAAGCTTATCACATTTTGGACAATTATTCAGAAACACTTTTTCTGGTGATTCTTGCATAATTCGATTTGCAACAGCTAATTCAAACGCTTCATAACCATCTTTGAGAAATTCTTTGTTGCGAGGATCTTCCGTAAACCAAGCCCTTTCAAGCATTAACTTTCTCATTTTCGGATTATCTTCAGTTTTATACGTGTACATGTGGTACCTTAAAGCAGCTACCTCATCTTCAGTCATTAAATTACTGAAATATACGCGGATGTAATGTGCTTTTTCTTGGTCCATTTGCTTTAAAATTGAAAGTTTTTTATTTCCAATCATCTAATTTCCAATCGCATTCTAGATATTCTTTGATTAAAGTATCATTCATAACTCCAAAGGGAGAAAGCTTTAATTCTTCATCAGATAAATTCTTTTTAAGTTCTCGTTGGAGTGTTTTTCTATTGACAATAAACCATCCTAAAAATTCATCTTTAATATTGTGCTCAGTCCTTGCAAAAAGAGCGGTTTCAAAATTTACTGGAATTCCAAAATTAGCAACTTTGGATACTATTTTTCTTCTAGCTGCAATTTTCAAGCAAAATTCTATGCACCACCTTTCTTTTTTGTAAACTTCTGAAATAGAAAGCTCTTCTGAATCGGACATAAAATCAAGAACACGAACATATTCTACTCCCAAATGTGTGGTTTCAATGTATTGCATAAAACCATAACCATTTTCAGTTTTAATTCGAAAAACATCTCCTGAAGTTAACTTCATTTCAATAAACAATTATATGATTGTTCTGATTGATTATTTCGGATTAGAAATCCTAAGCCTCTCTCAATACTCTTGATAAAACATTCAATTTTTCGATGTATTCTTTTGAATATTCCCAGTCCTCAGAAAGTTCTGCCCAGATGTTTTGTCTATCTATTGCTAATTGAATGATTGGTTTGTTTTGTTGATCGATTGTTCCTTCATCGACCAATTGTCCGAAACCTGTTGCTATAACTGAAACATCTAATGTGAAAATGTAATAATGATCATCGAAATCTTCGTCTTCAATTTGTTCTTTGATTTTAGTACGACTTAAAAGTTCGGAGTTATACTCATAAAAATCCATTTCTCCTACACTTTCAATAGTCCATTTCAGGCATTCAATGGTAAGTTTATTTGGGTTTTCATCTCGCCAATCTCGATATTCTGCCAAAGCTGTATCTCCTTCATCCGAGCCAAATGGAGCAAGTTCATCTACACAATCCCAGAAAAAATCTTCAGGAGCAAGTTCAATTGCTCGTGGATGTGCATTTTCTTTGTCAATTCCATAAGAATCGTCTTGCTCATCTTCTTCTTGTTTACTAGAACCGAAAAGTCTTTTAAAAAAATTCATGGGCTTTAACTTTTAAGTTGTGAAAAATATCATCTCTATTATGCACATTTACTTATCTTTTTCTGGTAGTTCAATAAAACAATAATGTGAATGTTTTTCGTTTATGGCGTTTTGAATTAACTTTCTTTGTTCTTCAGTTATAGGTGTATCAGCAGGTTCGTGTCCATATATTCCAACCTTTTTTTCAAATTGCTTTTTTTCGAAACCTTTAACAATTTCTCCAATTTTTTTTTCCATTAAACTATAATCAATAGAAATTTTCATTACTTCTTTTGTAGTAATCTCACTAATGATATAGCGGTGTACAACTTTATTGCGTTGATTGTACAATTTGTATAATTCTTCATTTAAACTTTCGTCTATAATTCCTTTGTCTAAAGCTAATTTGTAAATTGCTTTCTCCATTATTGCTTTGTCATCATCTTTTTGACATATCAATTTTATGTCAATATACTCAGATTCAGTTTCTATTTGTTCGTGCAGAATTAAACATAATCTTAATGCAGCATCAATTTGGTTTGCCAAAAGGATTACTAATTCAATAGGATTATTGTTTTTGTATGCTTTATCAGTTAATTCACGAGATGTTACATGTGAAAACATAAATTTATCAAATTGAAAGCTGGCTAAAACTGCTTCTTGATATTCTGTCTCTACAAAGATTAAAGTATCAAGTGCTTTTCTTGCTTTTGTGATTTCGTGTATAATAAATTCTTTTCCTCTGTCACTTGAGCTATAGATGTATTTGGCTAATAAAAACAAGTTATCTACAACAATAAACCACAAATGCATATCGAATTTTTCGCATGGAAAAAACTCTTCAACTATTTGTAAGTTATTTTTACCGTATTCTTGACTTTTCAAATTATGTTTTTTGATTATGTCAGGAATTCTTCCTTTTTCGGTCGAAGTTAAAGTTAACTGAAAAGTTCCAACTGGTTCGGTTATAAATTCAAATGAATCAGCTTCACCATCTTTAGTTTCGTATAATTTATTTTTATGAAACCAATCTTCTGGTAAAGTGATTATGAATTTCCCTTCCTTGTCAATGAATTTTCTCATTTAAGTATAGTTTTACGGTAATTGTGCATAACGTTTTGGCGCTTGGCGCAGTGGCGGAATTCGGAGCACTAAACTGTCAATATACCACAAATGGTGATGCGAGGTAGAATGTTCAATTAACCACGTTACCTGCCATTGAGCCAAACGCCTGTTAGTGGCAGTTAAAATTTCCTCGGTAATAATGCTGTCCATTTTTGCTGTTGTCCTTTATTGTCTGTGTATGGGTATTCGTCCTTCCAAATGATTGGCATTGCATTATTTGGGATGGTAAAATAAAATGCTAATAAAAGACCAAGATCAAAGTCAAACGAGTTTGGATTTTTCAACCTATTGTTTATTGCAACTAATTTATTCTTCTCTGACTGATTGAAAAGATTACTGAGTTCTGAATAGTGTTGATATTTTTCTTCTTCAAGTAAAAGTCCATGAATTACATTGAAATTGGTGTTTTCAAGAACGTTGTTAAGTCCTTTTGGAGTTGCACACAGGCTCAGTAAATAAGGTTCGTGACTAGGAGAAATTATTTGATTGAGTTTGTTTAGAATATAATCTACAGATTGAGTTCCAGTTCCAATAATATCTTCTACGAAGATGATTGTACTATTTTGAGGTAGGGTGTGTAATTCCCAAGTCTTTTTAACTTTGGATTGGTTAATATTATGGGTATGAGAAAAATCGTACAGAATAATGTCGCCACTTTTCCCAGCGTTTCCAAAACCCGTTATGTAACAGTTCTCACGAGCAAATAACAGCTCATTATCTAAAACCATTTTCCGAATTAGTTCTCGAATTTTTGGGGCTGTAAAAATTTCAAGATTGTCTAATAATTTAAAAATTATTGACCAAGGAAGTCCTGTTTGTTGCTTCCATTTAATTATTGAATTTGGTCTGTAGCCCTGATATGCTGCAAGTTTACTATCAAGGCTTCTCCCATTTTTCCAAAGAAAGTAAATTCTGTCTATAAGATTTGTCATAGCCTATTCGATATTTTCTAAGATACTCTTAATCGATCTTTCTAATTGTTTCATTTGTTCCACGAAATAATAATCACTTATTAGATCAGGGTTAATATCATCTAAGGATGAATTTAAGTAGCTAATATATTTAAGTACATTTTTTCTATTACGTTCATCTTCGATATCAGGTGTGGTAAATATTTCAAGCCCAATTTCTTCTTGGTTAATGAAGGAATCAATTTTTCTTGTGAAATCAGAAAATTGTCCTGTATTATCATAGAATCCCATTGCCTTTCTTATCTCTCGGAGTTCTTTTACATCATGAAAAGTTCTTTGAGCCAAGAACTTTGTTATCATCTTGTCAACAAACATTTCAGTTCCGGTTGGATAGTAATACTCTGCCTCACTACCAAGTCGATGTGCAATTGGGTATAATTCAATAAAGAAGTCTGTCGAAATTTTTCCTCCTTTTTCAAGTAAGGTGTCTCGATATTTGTGTGGATACCATAAAAGAGTTTTACATCTCCTAATCATTGATCTACTTACTCAGTAAACTCACTTAAAACGCTTTCTTGATCAGACCCAATTTTATCCATTACCACTTCAAGTTTTAAGGCAGTTGGAAATAATGCCCATTCTTTTCTGAAATGATGAATATTAAACATGTATAAAATATTCTGCGTGTCATCAGATGGTTCGTCAATGATGTTTGCAGGAATTTCGTCAATACCAAGTTCTTGAGAACATCTCCATCTTCTCTCACCGTCAAGCAAAATATATGGTGTCTTTGGAAAGTTTTTTTTGTTTCTATAAACTGTCACAGGAACAAGAATCCCAACTTTGCTTATTGATTTTTTAAGTTCATTTAGATCGTCAGGATCAAAAATGAGTCTTGGGTTGAATGGGTTTGCTGATATGTCAGAAACCTTAACATTGAATAAGGTTCTCGTCTCGTTGAAGTTTATATTATTTTCCATGTTTGTCTTTATTAATTGCCACTAACTTATAAATATGCGAAGTAATTCAAAAAAACTTTCAAAAAAAACTTTCATTAAAAACTTTCATTAAAACCCTTAAATTTAGCTATTTGTCAATTATTTTAATTACAAATTTTCTTTTTTAAAAAGTTTATTCTCCCTTCGTCTATTTCCTTTTTTACTTACGAAACAAACCTAATCACAAAAAATCGGAAAAACAATG
>JBKDZA010000053.1:0-11171 GCA_046308455.1 Fluviicola sp. | reverse complement strand
TTCTTCTGGTTCATATCCTGTTAGTAAGCAAAATTGAGGGTAAGCCCGCACAATAATTCCTTGTTTATCAACTTCTAAAAGTCCTAATTCTAGATTTTCAATGATACTTCTATATTTGTCTTCACTTAAAATCAATGCTTTCTCAGCTTTTTTGCGATCTGTGATATCTCTACTTAGGGCTATAATTTCTTTTTCACCCGAGTTTAAATTGTGAATGTTAACCGTTTGACCAATCCACAATTCTTTACCAGTTTTAGTAATAATTGGAAATTCTATGTAGGTAGATTGCACATCATTTTCAAACTGAAAACGATAAAAGCCAATTAATTTAGATTGAAAATCTTCTCTTACAAAAAGGTTGAAATGCGATCCAATTAATTCTTCATTTGAAAAACCTGTAATATGAATTGCTGTTTGATTTACAAAGATAAACCTTCCATACTTATCCGCTCTAAAGATAATATCAGAGACATTTTCAACTAGTTCACGATAAGCTCGTTGATTTTCACTAAAATTTGCAAATATTGTTTTTTGCTCTGTTAAATCATATAAGTTGATTAAATAGAGCTCTTGATTTCTGAATTTAATTTCTGAAGTATGTGCTTGAAAAAACACAACCGTATCGTTAATTTTTATTTTTCTTTCTCCATCAACTTTAGATTTAGATGCAATATTTGAGTTTTTAACTTTTTGTGCCCATTTATCGAATTTCAAACCAATAATTGACTTATTTTGATCTTGAAAGACTTGTAGTCCAAATTCGTTTACATCTATTATTGTCAAATCTTTTTTACTTACTAAAAGTAAGGGCAAGGGATAACTCTCAATTAAATGATTGAGTTGTTTTTTTTCTTCTTCTAATTCTTAAGTTCTATTTTTTACTTCTTATTCTAATGAATTATTTAAACGCAGTAATTCCTGATTTGAGCGAAACAATTCCAAACTTTTAAGCTCTAAAATTCCCTCAGCTTGTTTTCGAGCCAATCTTTCACGCTCTAATTGACGTTTTAATAATTCAATTGTTTTATCCATGTTCTAAACGAATAGAAATTTGAACTTTTGTCCCACTTTCATTTAATGGTTCTAATAGAATTGTCCCTTTTTCTTTGTAGAATTCCATTGCGCCTGTAATCAATCCTACAGCTAAATTTGCCATTGCTTTATCCGATTGATAGAGCATAATTAAGGTGTGAGAATCTAAGCGTTGACAAGAAAACTTTGGAAGTTCAGCATCTGGATACAATTTAAAAACTTCTACGTGAATGTAATCTTCAACACTTTCCAAAAAATCCAACAAAGAATCTACATCTGCAAAAAAGCTTGGATACAAAATAGTAAATCTATTAAACAAGTACAATCCAAAGCTTTCTAACAATTCATTCAAGGGAATGTTTTTTTGCTTACTCAAATTCACAACCAATTGAACCAGTTCTGAATGATCATACGTTCCTATAGATGTGTAAACTCCATTTGATGGAAGATTACAAGAAGTTATTAATTCATCCCAATATTCTAACCCAAATTGGTTTTCGACCATTTCTGAAAACTCTGTGAATACAATTCCTTTCATTTATTAACTATTAATATTATTATTAAATTTTAGTTCTTTATCTTCTTTTTCTTCTTTTAAAAGTCGATAAATTGTTGATTTACCTATCCCTAATTCGTCAGCTACACGTTGAATATCATTTTTGTATCGCTCTAATTTAGAATGAATTAAAAAGAGTGTTATTTCATGAATTGTCATTGTACTTTCATTAAGAAATTGAATTCCTGAAGTTGAATGGAAAGTTAAATCATTCGCTTCGATTATATCTCCTTCAGACAATACAGCTGCAAGTTCAATAATAGTTTTTAATTCTCTGACATTACCAGGAAAATGATAGGCCAGTAATTTTTCTTTCGCTTTTGCACTTATTTTTTTAATTGGAGATTTATTTTCTTTCGCAATTTGTTCTAAAAAGAATTTTGCAAGTATAACGATATCTCCTTCTCTTTTCCGTAAAGATGGTAATTCTATTGGTAAACCAATTATTCTATAAAATAAATCTTGTCTAAACCTACCCTCTTCTACTTCTTTTTGCAAATCTTTGTGAGTCGCGCAAATGATTCTACAGTTTACTTTTACCGTTTTATTACCTCCCACACGAGTAATTTCTCGCTCTTGTAAAACACGAAGGAGTTTAACTTGAGTTGAAGCATCTAATTCACCTATTTCATCTAAAAATAAAGTGCCATTTTCTGCTTCTTCGAACTTCCCTATTCGCTGATTTATTGCTCCTGTAAAAGAACCTTTTTCATGTCCAAATAATTCGCTTTCTGCTAATTCTCTTGGAATAGCACCAAGATTAACAGCTACAAACGTACCTTTTTTCTCTGATGAATTAAAATGTATAGCTTTGGCAATTAACTCTTTTCCTGTTCCTGTTTCACCAGTTATTGATACATTTATTGAATTTGCAGCTGCTTTTTCTAAAAGTGGTTACAGGCGTTTTATAGCCGAACTTTGACCAATAATTGACTCGTCAAATTTATATTTTTGTTGTACTTCTTCTCGCAAGATTTCAACTTCTTTCAATAAATCTTGTTGAGATTGAATATTTCGAATCGTATTCCAAATGCGTTCTTTTGTGTCGACATCTTTTACGATGTAATCAAAAACACCTTCTTTCAATAAATTAACAGCTACAGCAACATCACTTTGACCCGAAATGATTATTACTTGTGTTTCTGGTGATTCTTCGTGAATTTTTTTTAATAAATCTATTCCTGAAAAATCTGGTAAGGAATAATCTAACGTAATTATCGCTGGTTTTTGATTTAATTTTTCTAATAAAGATTTCCCTGTAAAAACTTTTACTATTTGGCAGTTTTCACAGATTAAACGTATATGGTATTCTAAAAATTCAGCATACCATTCATCATCTTCAGCAATTATAATTTTTGGTGGCTTCATGATTAGTGCTTTTTTGTGCAAAATAGCTTTTTTAATTAAAAATTCCACTAAAAAATATTCATCTTTCAACACAATTTGAAAAATGACAAATCCAATTTGAAAAATTGGCTACTAAAATAACAAAAGTTGGCACGAATTAATAAAAAAAAATTAATGGTTATCTTTTGTAGATTGTTTAATTTAGCCAAGTATGAGAATTGGAATCAATACACGATTTTTGTTAAACGCTAAAATGGAAGGTTTCGGATGGTTTACTTTCGAAATAGCTAAACGCCTGGTTGAAAATCATCCTGAACATGAATTTGTTTTTTTCTTTGATAGAGCTTTCGATGATCGTTTTGTTTTTGGAAAAAATGTAGAACCAGTTGTTTTATTTCCTCCAGCTCGACATCCAATTTTATTCAAATGGTTTTTCAATTATTCGATTAAAAACGCATTGAAAAAACACAAGATAGATGTGTTTTTTTCACCAGATGGTTTCCTTTGTTTAAACACCGAAATTCCTCAAATTGGAGTGATCCATGATTTGAATTTCGAACATTATCCAGAAGATTTACCAGCGTCTCCAAGAAAGTATTTACGCACTTATTTTCCGAAATTTGCGAAAAAAGCAAAGTTTTTGCTCACGGTTTCTCATTTTTCTAAATCTGATATTGTTTCAACTTATGGTATAAATCCAGAAAAAATTGAAGTGATTTGGAATGGAGTAAATGAAAAATATCACCCAATTTCAAACGAAGAAAAAATTGCTGTAAAACAAAAATGGACAAATGGAAAAGACTATTTTATTTTTGTCGGAGCACTTCACAAACGTAAAAATTTAGTCACGCTCTTAAAAGCTTTCGAACAATTTCAAACCAAAAATAAAGACATCGATTTAGTAATTGTTGGAGCACAACTTTGGAAAAACGATGATCAATCATTGCCCCAAATTTCGGATGAATTGAAAAAACGCATTCATTTTACTGGTCATTTAAGTTTAGATGAACTAACACAAGTAATGGCTGCAGCTTATGCTTTAACTTTTGTCTCTTACTTCGAAGGATTTGGAATTCCACTCGCTGAAGCAATGGCTTGTGGTGTTCCTGTTATCGCTGGAAATCGTACAAGTTTACCAGAAGTAGTTGGTGATGCAGGAATTTTAGTCGACCCGTTTTCAGTAGAAGAAATTACCGCTGCACTTGTTCGTATTTCTGAAGACACGCAATTATATGAAGATCTTTCTCAAAAAGGATTGGAACGTAGTAAGTTGTTTTCTTGGGATAAAGCGGCTGAGAAGGTAATGGAAGTAATTGTTAGGTAAAAAGGGATTAGGCAAAAGGAGTTAGAGTAATCACTTTTTCATGAACCAACTTTCGAAATAGCGTTTCGATAAAGCCGAAATTCCAATTGTGAAACCGAAAACTGTTAGATAAAAAACACTTCCGTTTACCAATGGATTAACGATCGTTTTTGATGCAAAAAAGTCCACCAATAAAGTCGCAACCAATAAATGAAACATATAAATCCCATAGGAAATTTCACCTAAATAATTTGTAATTCTATTTTCCAAAAAGCGCTTTTTTCGGGGAATCATTGAACATTGAAGAATGATGTAAACGAAAAATAAACTCTTAACTGTAGTTCCAAAAAACACTTTGTCGAAATTCGTTAAATCATCGATCCATTTGTGGTTAAATAAAAACCAAATAACAATTCCTCCAACTAAAACCTGAACACTTGTGTGAAATAATCTACTTTCAACTAGTTCTTTTCCTTTGTGAAAGACCAAATATGCTCCTAGTCCACCGATTGCCATCGCTTCAAATTTCATTGATCGAATGAGATGAACAACTATAAAATTAAACGAACCTTTAGGAGAAAAATCTAACAATGCAAGTAAAAACAACTTGATTCCAATTACTGAAAGCAATAAAGTCAAAATGTGGTTTTTTAGAAACTTTACAAGCGGAGCCCAAATCAAATAAAAGACTTCCTCCACTCCAATTGACCAAAGTGGTTCAAGTAAATGATTTCCATAAAGCACATTTACAATTCCTGGGAGAAAAAACACGAAGTAATACCACGTTTCCTGGAAGGTGTATGGCATTTTATAAGGTAAATGCAACCATTCGATGATCATAGGTTGAACAAGACAACCTATCAAAACCAATAGAAAGTAAAGCGGCCAAATTCTTCGAACACGTTTCAAATAAAAGGTCTTGATTGAAATCGTTTTTGTTTCTTTTTGTTCTTTGAGCAATAAATAAGTAATCAAAAATCCACTTAAAACAAAAAAGAAAAGCACTGCGTTTTGACCATTATTGAAAAAGCTGTAATCGTGTAAATTCCCTTCAATATTTCGTGCAGCACGCAGAGATTCCGCATGACCAATTAGCACAAAACTAGCAGCGAAAAAGCGTAGACTATTTAAACTCGGAAAATACTTGATTTGTTGAAAAAGCATTTACTTTTTATCGTAGACAACTTCAAAAACCATAACCGTATTTCCAGATCCAGGAACAGCATCTTTTCCTTGAGAAGTTGTAATTAGCTGTTTTCCATCAGGTGAAAGTGCCATCCCAACTGGAAACTGTGCAGCATCCACTTCAGCGATTTTTTTCATTGTTGACACTTCCACAACTGCAACTTTACACGCATTGTTCACACACGCAAAGACATACTTCCCATCTTCTGTAATATCAATAGTTCGTGCTCCAGGTCCAACATTCACTGTTTCCCATTTCGTATAAACAATTTGATTTTGTTCATTGAATTTTTGAGCGAAAATATCTTCCAGCTTCGCTTTTTGAACGATTCCAAATTTATTCGAACTCAAAACCAAGGATCCTTGATTAATCACTAAGTGACGTAAATTCAAATAAGAACCAGTAATTGTTCCCAAGTATTTTTTAGTTTCGACATCTATCACTGCGATTCCGTTTCCACCCATTTTGGCGATTAGAATTTTCTTATTGTCAGGTGTAAAAACTGTTCCACGTAGACAATTCCCACAATCAGAATCACGATCCGAACTCGCAGAGAAATTCATACTCAAACGGTTGTCTACAACTATGTGAGAAACGTATTTGAAATCCATTGGATTGTCACTTGATACATCAATTAAACCAACCGTATTGTCGCCCCAATGTGTCACCGCAATGTATTTATTGTCACCTGAACAAGCAATCATTTTTGGAAGCGGACCAGAAGGCATTACACGTACGATTTCATCTTTTTCCGTATCGATAATTGCAACAGCAGATGGAGATTCCGCTTTTGGATCCCAATCACGACGGTAATACGTTACCCACAAATATTTTCCATCGTGCGACAAACAACTTTCAACTGGTTTTCCTAAAAAGTTATTGTATTCAGATTTCGTTTGTTTGAATTTGTAATCAAATACTGAGTTTTCATTGTCTTTGAACAACTTGTTATTGCTCGCATTGAATTCATGACGAATTTCCTTTACTTTTTTTAGTGATTTGGAATTGAAAACGATTGTTGTGTATCCTTCCAATGAATTGACATAGAATTTACTTCCATCTTTCGAATACGTAATCGATTTGGGTGAATTGATAGCTGGTTCATAAACAGAAAGTGAATCTTTAGGAGACATCACTTTACTTTGGATGATTTTTACCAGTTTCAATTCTTTGAACGTACAGCTTTCTTCGATTTCAACAGTTTTAACGGAGTCCTCGACTTGTTGATTAGTTGCTGATTGAGAATTATTTGCATTTCCATTTGAGCACGATGTCAAGGAAAGTAAAATTGAACCACAAGTGATTGCAAACATTGTATTGAATTTTAATTTATTCATTTTCATTGGGAGTAGAGTCAATATTTTGATCCGTATTATTTTCAACGTCTAATTCATTATCACGAAAAGCTGAAGGAACTAATGTCGGAATAATTTTTAGAATGATTGGTAAAAGAATTGCTCCACCGGGAAGAAGAAAAATCGCTAAAGCTGGCATTGATTTAAGAATGTCCATGAATTGCGTTTTCACTTTTTCCTTTTCTTCAGGACTGAGTTCAGAACTTGTCGATTTACGAATCAAAGCCATTAACTCCTTGCTTTGCTTCAACTCAACAACCAATTTTTCTTTGTTTCGACCTAAAATTTTGACCCAACGTTTAGAGACGTGATCCGCCATTTTTTCGACGGTTGAATTATCTTTTAAGTAATTTAATTTGGTATTGTTTTCCAAGATAAATTCTTGTGTGATGTACAATGCTTTTTCCAGGTCTTTTTCTTCCAAATTGAGCCAAATCAAAACTTGCTGAAGAAATCTTCTTTCAACACTAACTCCTTTTTGACTCATACAAATGACCAAAGTTGATAAATGTAAGAGGTATTTTTTAAAGGAAAGATTCGAGAAACTGTATGCTTCAAAATCAGATTTCCAGCGTCCACTTTTAAATTCATCGCGCAGAATATCTTTTTCCTTTGAATCCAAATCGGCAGAAAGCAGAAATTGGTCGAATAAACTTTTTTCATTGGAATCAATTACACCATCAGAATGAGCAGATCGAGCAATCAAACCTAGAGATATACTTGCTAATTCTTGGTAATCAGGCGCTGTTTCATTTTTTAAAAATTCTTCGAATAGAAGCACATCCAGATAAATGAATGTATTGTTGAAATGACCGAACCACGATTTAGAGTCTAAAATACTTTTGGGAACATCGACCCGTTTATCTAAAATGCGTTCAAGTTTATCTGTTGCTTTATCTTTCAACAAATAACCTAAGTAAGACGACAAAGAATGGACCTTAAACGATTTGTAAAAGGCTGTTAATTTTAGTGTAAAATCCTTTGAATCAAACGATGGATGTTGTTTTCTGTAAGTAAAAAGTAAGGCTTCAAACAGCAATACTTTTAAGTGTTCATCAGCTGTCCAAGAGTCTTTGTTAACATCATTCACATAAATAAATCGTGTTGGAAAACCAAAAAAGAGACCAGTTTTGGCGAACAAATATGCTTCAACATCCGACTCTTCGATAGATAAATCGAGCGAATTGGTTTCAACGAGTTGAAGAAACTTTGCAATCCATCCTTTAGAACCTGGTGCTATCATCATATTATTCAGGACAAAGGTAGTTAAAACAGATGAATCTCCGATATATTATGCTTTACTGAGAAGTTATGTTAAAGTACTTATTTTATCTTTTTTACCAGAATTCATCCGTCAAGTAAAATACAGTATCAATAAAATAGAGAATATCATTTTTAGTCAATACATTTTCATCATGTAAACCTTCAAGTTTGAAAAAAAATTTCTAGCTCCTTTGTTTCTTTTTCTTTGTAGTGCTTTTCGTTTTCAACATTTGAGCTTGATTGCGTGCCATTGTTAAGGTAACTGGAGACTGATTGGATAATTGCTCCAAACCTAACTTCACTCTTTCCTGAAAGGACATTGTGTAACTCATCTCTTAAATGGTTTTGCATTTATACAAATAAATGAAATTAATTTTCAAAGTAATTTTTACAAAAAGAAGCAAAGAAATGGTTATTAGCAATTAAATCGTCTTTTTTCTACTTAAATTAATTTTTTAATATTTAAAATTCACACGAAAATGGTTGTAAATTCGTTTATTCATTAACCGTGGTAAAAAAGTTTTTTTTAGTTGTATGTTGTTTGGTTCTCCTTGATTCTCTTCAAGCGCAAGAAAACTATTCGCGTGCAAAAAAAATTCCTTTTCAAAATGAAGTGGTAATCGATTCAGGGTTTATAGCACCCAATTCACTTTCTCTTAAAATTAATGGCGAAAAAATTGATCCTAATTCCTTCGAATTCGACTATCTCAATTCAAAACTCCGCTTCAAAGATTCAACAATTTTTTCTACAAAAGATACGAGTCAAGATACAATAGAAATTTCGTATCGCATCTTTCCACTTCCTTTAAATCAAAGTTTCAAACACAAAGACACCTCTCAAATTGCAAAATTAGGAGAGAAAATAACCGATCCTTTTCGTTTTCCAACCGCAACTGCAACCGCAAATATCTTTGAAACAGGTGGCGTTAAAAAATCTGGAAATATTTCTCGTGGATTAAGCTTTGGAAATCAACAAGATTTGGGTGTGAACTCTTCACTCAACCTACAACTTTCAGGATACGTTGCTCCAAACTTACAAATCTTAGCTTCTGTCACAGACAATAATTTACCCATCCAACCAGAGGGAAATACAAGTAAATTACAAGAATTTGATCAAGTGTTTGTGCAATTGTTCAATGATCAATTTAAAATAACTGCGGGCGATTTTTGGCTCTCAAAACCACAAGGCTATTTCTTGAGTTATAAAAAAAGAGCCCAAGGTTTGACAGGTGAATATTATTGGAAAAAAACACAAAATCAAACGATTAGAACAGAAGTAAGTGGCGCTCTTTCCAAAGGTAAATTCAATCGACAAATCATTCAAGGCGTTGAAGGAAATCAAGGGCCTTATCGATTACGTGGCGCTGAAAACGAACCTTTTATTTTGATTTTAGCTGGTACAGAACGTGTATTTATCGATGGAGAACAATTGGAACGCGGACAAGAAAATGATTACGTAATTGACTATAATACTTCTGAAGTAACTTTTACAGCACGAAGATTTATCACAAAAGATAGCCGAATTGTAGTCGAATTTCAATACTCTGATCAAAGTTATGCGCGTTCACTTTTCCAATTTTCAACAAGCAGTAAAACCGAAAAATTAGACTGGTGGGTGAATCTCTATTCCGAACAAGATGCTAAAAATCAAACTTTACAACAAAGCTTAAACAACGACCAGAAATTATTGCTTTCAACGATTGGAGACAGTTTAGAATTAGCGCGTTCCATTTCAATTGATTCAGTTGGTTTTGCTGAAAATTTAATCCAATATCGCTTGATAGATTCATTAGGTTATGACAGCGTTCTTGTATTTTCCGTAGATCCAAACTTGGCAGTTTTTCGTGCTCAATTTTCATTTGTTGGAGCGAATAAAGGTGACTACAAATTCAAAGAATATACTGCTCTCGGACGAACATATTATTGGGTTGAACCAATCGCTGGAATTCCACAAGGAGATTATGCGCCAGTTGTATTATTGCGTACACCAAAAAAACAACAATTAGTAACTGCAGGATTTGCTTATCGTCCATCAAAAAAATGGAAAATCTATACTGAATTAGGAACCAACAACCACGATTTAAATACTTTTTCCAGACTAAACAGTTCGGATGACAGAGGATATTCTGGGAAATTTTCAGTCGAACATTCAAGTCCTTTTGGGAAAGACAGCATAAAAAAATGGACGTGGACAAATAAATTAGATGCCGAAATTTTAGACCTTAACTTTCTGCCGATTGAACAATTTAGAGCCGTTGAATTTGACCGCGATTGGAATACACGTAATCAAAATTTTACAGGGAATCAAGTTTACAGTAAGTTAGGTACAGAAGTCGCTCACAAAGAATTTGGAAAAATTTCACTCGAACAACAGTACTTTTCAATAGGTTCTGACTTTACTGGTTTACGTAGTTTTGTTCGAACAAATTGGCGACAAAAAGGTTGGACTGTAATTGGTGAGGGTAGTTTTCTTTCCTCGGATGCGAGTAATAACAATCAATTCATTCGCCACAAAGTAGAAGTTTCGAAACAGATTAAGAAATTTCGCATAGGATTTATCGACGATCAAGAGAAAAATCAATTCAAACAAGGAGATACTTTACTGACAAGCAATTCCTATTCTTTCTTCGACTATCAGGGTTACATTGCATTTGGAGATTCCGCTATAAGTGAATGGAAAGTGTTTTATCGTGAGCGTTTAGATGGTCGATCTGACAGTACGCGATTAGAACAAGTGGCGAAAGCAAAAACGAGTGGATTGAATTTCACCGTGAAAAATTGGAAAAACCAACGAATTACAGTGATTGCAAATTACCGTGAACTCGCAATTAAAAACCCTAGTTTAATCTCACAAACTCCAGAAAACACAACAAATGGACGTTTAGAGCACGAATGGAAAGCACTGAAAAATTTCATTCAAACAAACACCTTCTACGAAGTAGGTTCTGGATTGGAATTAAAACGAGAATTTATTTACATCAAAGTAAATGATGGACAAGGAGTTTATACGTGGAACGACTACAACTTAGATGGAATCAAGGATTTGAACGAATTTGAAGTTGCTGCTTTTTCGGATCAAGCGAGTTATATTCGGGTATTTACACCTTCGAGTGAATACGTGAAAACTTA
>JBKDZA010000052.1:0-2783 GCA_046308455.1 Fluviicola sp. | reverse complement strand
TAGTAATTGTGTGCAATGGAACTTTTTTTATTTTTTAGTCTCTTACTTTTTTCATTGCCAAAAAAGTAAGCAAAAAGTCTAGGCCTGTATAAAAAAGTTTTGAAAATCTACATTTCGTTTCACTGACAAAACCGAAACTCCTAACTTTGTTACCCCAGACGATTTTGCCTTTGCAAGTCAAATGTCTGGGACAAAGTGTCGTCAAACAGCAGTTTTGTCTACGCTACTCTTCATTTGTTTTTCTAAACCTTTTTTCTAAGGGCCGAATTAGTTTTATTGAAAGATTTTGGAATTTACTTTTTTAGATAAAAATCATTCAAATCCACATTACTCGTAAAGATAAATGACTTTACCTTTTGCATAAACTGACTTTGCAAACACTTCTTTTTGTCCGCCATCAAAATCAAAAGGAGAATCGAAAATTACAAAATCAGCGTCTTTACCCTTTTCTAAACTACCTTTTTTCTCTTCTGAAAAACTTCCAATCGCAGCAGAAAGTGTCATTCCTAACATGAATTCATTTTTAGTCAATTGTTCACTCATCATGAATCCACCTGCAGGAAGTCCTTCGGTGTTTGTACGTTGCGTTGCAGCAATCAAATTTGCCATCGGATTTATTCTTTCAACTGGAAAATCAGTTCCAATCAATAAAATACCTGTCGCTTTCAACAAAGATGCATAGGCATAAGCTCCAATCAAACGTTCTTTTCCCAAGCGTTTTTCCGCCCAGATGTGGTCTGTTGCTAAGTGAACAGGTTGAACGGATGGAATTGCTCCAGATTCTGTAAACAAAGCGAAATCTTTTGGATCTAAAACTTGTGCATGTTCCACACGCCATCTGTGATCGGGTTTAATCTTCACCATTTTTTGAATTTCTTCCAACACCAATCGGTTCGTAGAATCTCCAATCGCATGAAAGTTCACCTGGTAATCAATCGCTTCGGCAACATCTAATACTTTTCGCATTTCAGTTCTGTCTAAAACTAAGATACCGTTGTGATAATTCTCATCTGAATAATTTTTCTTCAGAAAAGCTCCATGTGAACCAAGCGCACCATCGACCATCAATTTAAACGAACGAATGGATACATTTTTCTTCTTGAAATGTCCATTTTTCTTTGCCCATACAATGTTTTTCGGTTCTGGATACAACATTCCATACACTTGAACTTGCAACTTATTTTGGTCGTTTAATTTCAACAACAAATTCAAATCTTTATGTGTCAAACCTGCTTCGTGGACAGATAAAACTCCGTATTGCAACAATTCATCTTGCACTTCAAGAATACTTTCGATTAGTTTTTTCCGTGGGAAATCCTGCCATTTTTCAAGAACTTTATTCACTGCTCCATCCAAAACTACACCCGTACATTTTCCGTTTTCAACCAGAACTTGTCCACCTTTTACAGTCGTGTTTTCATCAATTCCACAAACTTCTAATGCTTTTTGATTCAACAACATTGCGTGACCATCCACTCTCCAAATTGCAACTGGAGTGGACGGGAATTTTTTGTTCAGTTCTTCGTTTGTTGGCATTTTAGCTTCTGGAAACAGTGTTTGATCCCAGCCCCAACCCAGAACAAAACCGTAATTATTTCGTTGGTTGTATTTATCTGCTTTGACGATTAGTTCCTGCATGTTTTTCACACCAAAGACATTCACAGAAAGTTTCATGCGCGCATAGGAGAAAATATGTCCATGTGCATCTGTCAATGCGGGATAGATCTCTTTCCCTTCCGCATCAACGTATTCTTCTGCGCTATATCGATTGAGAATTTGTCGTTCCGCACCCAATTCAACGATTTTCCCATCCTTAATTGCCACCGCTTCGTATTCTTTGAAGTTAGCATCCATTGAATAAATTTTCGCGTTGTGCACGACCAAATCAACGGATTTGCCTTTCATGCATGAATTCAATAAAAGAAGTGCTGAAATGTAGAGGATGTGTTTCATTGTTGTAATTTTTGGTAAAGGTACGGTAGAAGGTGTTTGAATCGTTTGAAATTGAATAGTTTTTTAAAGTTCTAATCAATTCTAATAATAAATAAATTAGTTGGAATGAAATCTCTAAAAATTACATAAAGAAAGTCTCCTTTTCTAATTTTCCTCAATTCTTCAATTGAACTAACTTCGGGAATAGCTTTAAAACGCTTACTTAAAGATTCACATACAAAATTAGTTGCTGGATATTTAGCATTAGCATAATCGACATCAATTATCTTATCGCCCTTACAATTTGCATAGAAAATATAGTTTACTTTTCCATCATCTTCACCAATCCAAATATCTGAATCAAGAGAACAACGATACTCAATTTTATCACTTTCAGATTTCAATATTATTGAACCTTTCAAAACAAGTTCAGCAATAGCATCACCTAATCGAATTGAATCAACATATTCTTCATCATTCCATTCAAAAAACTTTTTTTCTACTAACATTTAAGTTTGACTTTTAATAATTGTTTTTGAACGAAATTTCATATTTAGACTTAAGTTCCGATAAAGATTTATTCATACACTCTTTCAGGCTCAAGTTCAAGATATCTGGTGCGTTTTTTCCTTTTTTAAAATCCAAATAAAATTGATTCCAAGCGGATGGCAAAAGAATTCCTGAAAGGAAAAACAAGATACAAGAGAAGCTTCTATTTCCATTCCCAAAAAGAAAAGCTTGCATTCTAATTTCTTCAACTGAAGTCATTCCATAACCTAAAACTAAATGTTTTAATTCGTGATTTTCAAAAAAAGGAATTACATCCAAATTTTTTACATTTAACATGTTTA
>JBKDZA010000051.1:0-14966 GCA_046308455.1 Fluviicola sp. | reverse complement strand
AATTCGAAGTTGGAACGAATGGAAATCATTAATGGTGAAGTTGAATATGAACTGAGCTATCCCAATGGTAAAAGAGAAATTATTCGCGTAGAAAAAGCATTACTTTCTATTGGTCGTTATCCAAATGCAAATGAACTAGATCTAGATAAAGCTGGTGTAACTCTTGAAGAAAAAACGGGTTCAATTACAGACAATGATACTCAAACGAATGTTCCACATATTTATGTTGCGGGTGATGTTTCTGGCCGACTTGCTCTAGTAAACATGGGTGAAATTGAAGCACGACATGCCATTGAAAAAGTGTTCGGAAACAACACAAATGAATTGTACCACGACACAATTTGTACAATTATGTTCTTAAATCCTGAGGTTGGTGTAGTTGGTTTGAACGAACAACAATGTATTGAACAAAATATTCCAGTTAAAGTGGTGAAAATTGATTTTTCTGTGATTGCACGTGCGATTGCCATGCGAAAAACAGAAGGATTCTTTAAAATAATTGTTACAAACGACGACGAAATGCGCGTTTTAGGTATGCGTGCAGTTGGTGAACATTCATCTACAGCCATTCAAACGATGGGATTATTGATTCGTTTAGGAATGTCTGTAAGTGTAATCGCTGAATTGGTCCACCCTCACCCATCAATTGCAGAAGGAATCCAGGAATGTGTTCGTATGCTCTTAAATAAATCTTTGTTCAAATCATCTGTTTTCAAAGACAAATTAGCATGTTACTCTTTGGTTGATGGGGTGAAGACTCCTTTGGAAAGGTTGTGATTTTTCTTATAATATAGAATTATGTCATTACATGTTTATGTAGAAGATAAAAAAGTCTTACTAAGTTACGCACCTGATAATGGAGCTGAATGGATAAAAATTAAGTTTGAAGAAACAAATGAGATTAATATAAAACGGACTTTTTGTTTAACTTTAAATGACCTTGTTCAAACTGATGAAAATCTTAATGATGAAATAGAAAAAATATTTATAATCGGTAATTTAATAGATGATTTCTATAGAATTAAAAAAGAAATATTAAATACCAAGTTTGATGTTTTATTTCACAAGTCTTGTAAAATTAAAATCGAATTCTTTATTGTAAATTCAAATATTTCTGTTTTTTCAAGATTTGAAAAACTTGCGAAACAACAAATAATTATTTCAGGTGATAAAGAGAATTCCATACCTGAAAACGAGTTTAATCGAATAGTAAAATCCTTTCCAACAAGAACTGAATTAAATCATTATAGTAATTCACGTATTACAAATGTAATTTCTCAATATTTAAATGGTGTTAAAGATTCTGGAAAAGCTTTTGAGAATTATTTAGAAAAGCGTAATAAAATTGTATCACTAAGTTCAATAAAATCTATAAACAGCTATGAGTTTGATAAATATGAATTTATATTACATAAGCTAAAAGAAATGATTTCAAAAAGTGATATTTTGAAAGAAAGTGAATGGCAAAGTCAAATTTTAGATATAATTTTAATTTTATATCCAAAGTATGTCTATTGTTTTTCAGAGGTTAGAATTAATGATTACTACACAAAACCTAATAAAACAACTAAAAGACGTATAGATTTAATGTTAGTTGATTCAAATGGAAATATTGATGTTTTAGAAATTAAGAAACCTTCTGAAAACAGTGTGATTACATCAAATAAGTATAGAGATAATTTCACTCCACTTAAAGAGTTATCAGGTACTATAATGCAAGTTGAAAAATATATATTTCATTTAAATAAATGGGGAATTGATGGTGAAAAAGAGTTAAATAAAAATTATAAACAAAAATTACCGGAAAATTTTAAAGTACAAATAACAAATCCAAAGGGTATTATAATTATTGGTAGAGAAAATAATTTATCAAAAGATCAAAAATTTGATTTTGAGATTATTAAAAGAAAATATTCAAATGTTATGGATATAATTACGTATGATGATATGATAAAGAGAATTGAAAATATTTTAGAAAAGTTTAGAAATAATATTAACTAAAGAAAAGAAATCACTTCCCTTTCAACTCCATCGCTTTCAATGTATTGATCATCAACGAAGCAATCGTCATTGGACCAACTCCACCTGGAACGGGCGTAATCGCAGAAGTTTTAGGAGCAACTTCGTCGAATTTTACGTCTCCACACAATCTCCATCCGCGTTCACGACTTGGATCATCAACACGTGTAGTTCCTACATCAATCACAACTGCTCCTTCTTTCACCATGTCAGCAGTAATAAATCCTGGAATTCCAACAGCAGCAACTAAAATATCAGCACCTAAACAAATTTCTTTGATGTTTTCAGATTTTGAATGTGCTAATGTAACTGTACAATTTCCAGGGTTCGTGTTTTTACCAAGTAATAAACTTAATGGTGTTCCAACAATATTACTTCTACCAACAACAACACAGTTTTTACCAGAAGTTTCAACATTGTATCTACGCATCAATTCCACAATTCCGGCTGGTGTAGCGGGAACGAATCCAGGTAGATTTAACATCATATTTCCAACATTGATTGGGTGGAAACCATCCACATCTTTCTTTGGATCAATTGCCAAAGTAACTTTCATTTCGTCAATGTGAGCTGGTAAAGGCAATTGAACGATGAAACCGTCGATACTTTTGTCTTCGTTTAATGCGTTGATTTTATTCAAAACAACTTCTTCAGAAACTGAATCATCGTAACGAATTAATGTACTTTCAAAACCGATTTCTTCACATGCTTTCAATTTGGAGTTAACGTATGTGATTGATCCACCATCGTTTCCAACTAAAATTGCAGCTAAGTGAGGGATTTTCTTTCCTTGAGCTTTGCGTTCTTTTACTTGAATTGCTAACTCTTTTTTTATGATTTCGGAAGCATCTTTCCCACTTAGAATTTTCATCAGTTATTTTTTTCGGCAAATGTAAGTACTAAATCGTTAATTTTTATACTTAATCAAAGATTTTAAATGACAAAAAAGGCCATTCGAATTGAATGACCTTCAGTTAAAATAAATATTTATTTAGTATAAACCGTCTATTGTAGCTTTTATTGCTTGCATTTCTGTTGCGTCAACATTCCAGAAATTCGTTCCAAAATCAGCTAAAACTTGATCTAATTGTGTTTGTGAAACTCTACGTGTTTCTAAAGGTGCGTATCTCAAAGCGAAAATCAAACCGTAAGCTTCATTTAGATTGTGCAAACATTTCGCTTGATCTACTCCATAGTTTGTGATTGCTCCATTTAAATAAGTCATTGCTTGGTATGCTGCTATATCTTCCCAAGTTCTTCTAATAAAGTAAATTGCATCGTCTCTATCAGCATATACAGCTGCACCAATTGCTGCTCTTCCTTTTAGGAAATTGTTCATCATTAATCCATTTGAATTCAAAGTTGGATTTTGAGTATTGCAATATTTCCCCCAGAAATCATCTGCAAAAGCTGCTGGAAAATTCGTTGGAACTCCGAAATAACCAAAAGCTTCATCCCAATGATGTTGCATTGCAGTGTATGTTTGACCCGAAACTGGAGTTGTATTGTCTACATTCATTTTACCTGGACCGAAATAAACATTTAAAGCTTGGTACATAAATACCCCACCAATCGCTGTTTTCTCAATTAATTCAGCGTATTCAATTCCGTTTTTAGAAAACAAATATTTTGAAAGACCAGATGTTAATGTTCCTGCTTGTCCGTTTGATGCGGTTGAAGCAAAACTTTGTGAAGCAAGTGCTACAGAATCGAAATAAGATTCCATCAAGCTAACATCTAATGAAAATAATTTATCTTTTAATTGACGTGTTGAAGTGAACGAAAAGTTCCCATTTCCGTTTCCTCCAGTATTTTGAAACATATCAGTTAAAACTTGTGCATCAATTGCTTGTATTTCTCCAGTTTCAATATACCCCATCATTTCAGTTAATTGATTGATACGATCCGTTTGTCCGCTGTAATCAACAGTTGTTTGTCCGGACGAATTATTGAAACTATAAGTAGTTGGCGTTGAGTATGCTGGTCCATATTCACAAGAACCATTATCTTTTTTAGCTTTTGAATCGAAATTCAATGCAGTTGGATCTGTACATCCTTCTTTTTTCTTACAACTAGTTGACAAAAGAACTGTTGAGACGAATGTGAAATATATTATTTTTTTCATTATTTAGAATTGTTTTAAACTAGGACAAAACTAAGAAGTGAATTTAAAATTGAAACTACCATAAAAATGGTATTTTGATTTTTTCTAAAAGTTAAATGTTAAAAATATTTTTGAGTATTCTCTTGTTTACCACAAATTATACTTTGAAAAAGGGATTAAATTTCTACGAAGAAAGGCCCTTATGTAGTTTTCGGTTGTAAATAAGCAAATGAAACGTGGGAAAAAGTGCTGTTTGACGACACTTTGTCCCAGACAATTCGTATTGCAAAGAAGAATTCGTTGGGGTAACAAAGTTAGGAGTTTCACTTTTTCCAGTGAAATGTCGCGTAATTTACAAGAAAACGGAGTACAGGCCTGGTACCGATAGCTATCGGTATTTTTGGCATCACCTTTTTGTGGCAATGACAAAAAGGTGGTATGAATGAGTATAATCAAAAATATTTGAACGATTTTCGACTACACGTTTCATTTACTCAATGAAAAGTACTGTTTGCTAAAAGATAAGCTTCTGCTTCCAACTTTTAGGATTGTTAAACGTCTTTATTGTATAAAACATTTTGTCATGAACGGTAAAATTGTAAAAAGAAGATTTATAAGTGGTGCACAAATTCAGCAGATAAATGAAGCTACGATTGTGATGCGACACTTTATACATTTAAGTGGAAAACTACTTCCCTATTTCAATGAACTTTCATCGAAAGAAATTTTGCAACCACATGAATTATCTGATAGAATTAAGATTATTGAAGTTTTTAAAGAGTATAAATTCGACACATTTACTTCAGAAATATTGATGGATTCAAAAATTCTTGATGCAATATTTTTGTCTTACAATGAAATTGAAAAAAGAATTCCAGGGAATGATTCCGAAGCAGATAATTTGTTGGACAAGTTTGAGAATGAATTTTCTAAATTAAAACATAACTGGAATAAAACTTTGTTGAATTAATACAAACAAACAACTCGCTTACCCACGTATTTCATCGGTTTTTTGGTTTTTAGGTAATAAAAAAAGGAAGTCAGTTGACTTCCTTTTTTTATTGATAGTTGAATTAGTTATTCCGTTACTTTTTTATCTTTTTTTCCTTTTTGAATATCGATTTTAAGCTCCGTTGCATTTTCTTCAATATCTAAGAAAATAGTATCCCCTTCTTGAAGATTTGCTTGAATGATTTGCTCAGCCATTGGATCTTCAATGTATTTCTGAATAGCTCTTTTTAGTGGTCTAGCTCCAAATTTTTCATCGTAACCTTTGTCAACAATAAAATCTTTCGCTTTTTCAGTAATTGTAGCGTGATATCCTAAATCTCCAATGCGTTTGAACAATTTCACCAATTCTAAATCAATGATTTTGTGAATATTCTCTCTTGTTAACGAATGGAAAATAATCATGTCATCAATACGATTCAAAAATTCTGGAGAAAAGGCTTTTCTTAATGCATTTTGAATAACAACTTTCGAGTTTTCATCGCGTTGTTCAGTTTGCGATTTTGTTCCAAATCCAACACCAGTTCCAAAATCAGCTAATTGACGTGCTCCGATATTCGAAGTCATAATTAAGATTGTGTTTTTAAAATCGATTTTACGACCCAAACCATCTGTCATATGTCCATCATCTAATGCTTGTAACAATAAATTGAATACATCTGGATGTGCTTTTTCAATTTCGTCTAACAATACGATAGAATAAGGTTTCCTACGAATTTTCTCCGTTAATTGTCCTCCTTCTTCGTATCCAACGTAGCCTGGAGGCGCTCCAACTAAACGAGAAATTGAGAATTTCTCCATGTATTCGGACATATCAATTCGAATCAAAGAATCTTCAGAATCGAATAAATATTTTGCAAGGACTTTTGCTAATTGTGTTTTACCAACACCAGTTGGTCCTAAGAAGAAGAAAGAACCGATTGGTTTGTTTGGATCTTTCAATCCAGCGCGATTTCTTTGAATTGCTTTTACAACTTTTTGAACTGCATCGTCCTGTCCAATAACTTTTCCTTGAAGTTCTTCAGCCATTGTAGCCAATTTCCCCATTTCAGTTTGAGCAACACGCGTTACAGGAATTCCACACATCATTGAAACAACTTCAGCAACATGTTCTTCAGTAACTAATACACGTGAGTTTTTAGAATCTTCGTCCCATTTACGTTTCGCTTCTTCCAATTTATCAGTTAATTCTTTCTCAATGTCACGGTATTTTGCAGCATTTTCATAATCACCAATACGAACAGCTTCAGCTTTTTTCTCTTTCAATTCTTCGTGTTGCGCTTCGATATCAATAATTTCTTGAGGAACATTGATATTTGTTACGTGTACGCGAGAACCAACTTCCTCCAATGCATCAATTGCTTTATCTGGCAAATGACGATCTGTAATATAACGTTCAGTTAATTTCACACAAGCAGCTAATGCTTCATCTGTGTAAGTTACCATGTGATGTTCTTCGTAACGTTCTTTGATGTTGTTCAAGATTTGAATCGTTTCATCAATAGTAGTTGGTTCAATCAATACTTTTTGGAAACGTCTTTCAAGAGCACCATCTTTTTCAATGTGTTGACGGTATTCATCTAAAGTTGTCGCTCCGATAGCTTGCATTTCACCACGAGCTAAAGCAGGTTTAAACATATTAGAAGCATCTAAAGATCCGCTTGCACCACCAGCACCGATAATTGTATGAATTTCATCGATGAATAAAATCACATCAGGATTTTTCTCGATTTCTTGCATCACAGCTTTCATTCTTTCTTCAAACTGACCTCTGTATTTAGTTCCAGCTACAAGAGATGCGAGATCTAAAGAAACAATTCGTTTATTGAATAAAACACGAGACACTTTTCGTTGAACAATACGCAAAGCTAAACCTTCAGCGATGGCACTTTTACCAACTCCTGGTTCACCTATTAATATTGGGTTATTTTTCTTACGACGCGATAAAATTTGAGAAACACGTTCGATTTCTTTTTCACGTCCAACGATTGGGTCTAGTTTTCCTGCTTCGGCCATTTTAGTCAAATCACGACCAAAATTATCTAGAACTGGAGTTTTTGATTTTGAATCGCCTGGTTTTCTTGGATTTGCTCCACCTCCACCAAAGACTTGGTCATCATCATCAGCTGAGCTTGACATTTCAGCCCTTGGTGTTGAATTTTCTTTCATCATAGTTTTTAATTCTTCATTTACAGTTTCATAATTGACTCCCCATTTTGACAATAAAGTTGGAATCGCAGAATCTTCAATTTTTAACATTGATAATAATAAGTGTTCTGTTCCAACCGAAGCTGATTGCAGATTACTTGAAATTTTAGAACTCAATATTAATAAATTTTCAGATTGTTTTACAAAAGGAATAACATCACGTTGTTTAAATGCACCGCTTGACATTGCTCCTTGCTGTATCATTTTCTCTAATGAATTCTTTAATTCATCTGTGTCAACACTAAAATTAGTCAAAATACGGGTAGCCGTACACTTTGGTTCTCGTAACATCCCAAGCAACATGTGCTCTATTCGAATGTTCTCACTTCCTAGACGCAATGCTTCTTCTCGTGTAAGATGAAGCACCTCACGAATTCTAGGAGTGTAATTTGGAGACATTGCCATTCTTTTATTTTTAGCTTTTACAAATATACAAAACGCTTTCTTTGTTAATAATTGACTCTTAAACTCAATTTTCAACAATTTTTGTTAGTAAATAGTTTCTATCGACTTGTTTTGGAAGCGATAATTCCACTAATTTCGAACCTCGCATTTTGCACACAATTTTCGTGCACTAATTTAAAATATGACAAGATGGCAGATGGAGAAAAGATAATCCAGATTAACATCGAAGATGAAATGAAATCAGCGTACATCGATTATTCGATGTCGGTAATTGTTTCACGTGCCTTACCAGATGCGCGTGATGGTTTCAAACCTGTTCACAGAAGAGTTTTGTATGGTATGCAAGACTTGGGAGTTTATTCAAATCGTCCGTATAAAAAGTCGGCTCGTATTGTTGGGGAAGTATTAGGTAAATATCACCCGCATGGAGATAGTTCTGTATACGATACGATGGTTCGTATGGCTCAGCCTTGGTCTTTGCGTTATCCATTAGTTGATGGACAAGGTAACTTCGGTTCAGTAGATGGCGATTCACCAGCAGCAATGCGTTATACGGAGGCACGTCTTCGTAAAATCGCTGAAGAAATGTTGGATGATCTAGATAAAGATACAGTTGATTTCGCTCCGAATTTTGATGATTCGTTAGAGGAACCAACAGTTATGCCTTCAAAAATCCCTAACCTTTTAATAAATGGTGCATCAGGGATTGCAGTTGGTATGGCCACAAATATGGCTCCACATAATTTAACGGAAGTAGTTGATGGAATTGTCGCGTATATTGACAATAAAGATATCGAAGCGGAAGAATTAATGACTTATGTGAAAGCTCCAGATTTTCCTACAGGCGGAATTATCTACGGAATTGATGGTGCTCGTGAAGCAATGCTTACTGGACGTGGACGAATTGTCGTTCGTGGAAAAGCTGAAATCGAAGAAGTTGGTGGACGTGAACAAATCATCGTAACTGAAATTCCTTATCAAGTTAATAAAGCAGAATTGATTAAAAAAACTGCTGAATTAGTTAATGATAAAAAAATTGAAGGAATTTCTGATTTACGTGATGAGTCAGATAGAAACGGTATGCGTATTGTTTACGAATTAAAACGTGATGCAATTCCAAACGTTGTTTTAAATAAACTTTATAAATACACACAACTACAAAATTCATTCTCTATTAACAATATCTGTTTGGTTGAAGGCCGTCCTAGAATGGTGAACCTGAAAGATATGATTGAGGTTTTCGTGAAATTTAGACACGATGTTGTTGTACGTAGAACGAAATTTGAATTAAAGAAAGCAGAAGATCGCGCACATATTTTAGAAGGTTTAATTATTGCTTCAGATAACATTGATGAAGTAATTAAAATCATTCGTGCTGCAGATTCTCCTGAACAAGCAAGAGAAAATTTAATTACTCGATTTAATCTTTCTGATATTCAATCACGTGCTATCGTTGAAATGAGATTACGTCAATTGACTGGTCTTGAACAAGATAAATTACGTTCTGAATACGCCGATTTAATGGCTTTGATCACTGATTTAAAAGATATTTTAGCTCGTGAAGAACGCAGAATGCAAATTATCAAGGACGAATTGATTCATGTTCGTGATAAATACGGTGATAAACGTCGTTCTAGAATTGAATATTCTGCTTCTGAAATGAAGATTGAAGATTTAATTCCAGATGAAGAAGTTGTTATTACAATTTCACATGCAGGTTATATCAAACGTACTAACTTAGACGAATTCAAAGTTCAAAACAGAGGTGGAATGGGATCGAAAGGTTCTACAACACGTGATAAAGATTTCTTAGAGCATTTATTTGTTGCAACAAATCACAATTACTTGTTGATTTTCACTGAAAAAGGACGTTGTTTCTGGATGCGTGTATTCGAAGTTCCTGAAGGAAACAAACAAGCAAAAGGTCGTGCAATCCAAAACTTATTAAACATTGAGCAAGATGATAAAATCAAAGCTTATGTGAAAGTGAAAGATTTGACAGATAAAGATTACGTTCAAAACAACTTTATCGTGATGTGTACGAAAGAAGGTATCATCAAGAAAACAAGTTTAGAGGCCTATTCTCGTCCACGTGCTAATGGTATCAACGCAATCACAATCCGTGAAAACGATGAATTATTAGAAGCACGTTTGACTGATGGAACGAATGAGATGGTTCTTGCTACAAAAGCTGGACGTGCAATTCGTTTCAATGAAGCAAAAGTTCGACCAATGGGAAGAAATGCTTCAGGTGTGAAAGCAGTAACTTTACAGTCTGAAACAGATGAAGTTGTAGGAATGATTTGTGTGAAAGACAATTCTGAAACAATTTTAGTTGTATCTCAAAAAGGTTATGGAAAACGTTCGTTCTTAAATTATCCAGAAGATGGTGAACCAGTTTACCGTATAACGAATCGTGGTGGAAAAGGTGTTAAAACAATCAATATTACAGATAAAACTGGACCTTTATTAGCAATCAAAACGGTTTCTGATGAAGACGATTTAATGATTATCACGAAGGCAGGAGTTACAATACGTATGCACATTGATACCTTACGTGTTATGGGAAGAGCTGCTCAAGGTGTTCGTTTGATTAATTTAAAAGGAAATTCAGAAATTGCTGCTGTTGCACGTGTTCCAAGATCAGAGGATGAAGATGAAGAACTAGAAGGTGAAGAAGGATTGAATCCAATTGATGAAAACGACACAGTTGAAGGTTCTACTGAGGAAAACACAAATTCTGAAGAATAATTATGAAATAATTAACACTTTTGCATCTCTAAAAGTAGTGCTTGGCACGAGAGTTGTAAAATAGCGAATGTTAAATTAAAAAAGATGAAAAAACATTTAGTAATAGCTGCAGGTTTTGTTTTCGCAACAGGATTTGCAATTTCACAGAAAAAATCAGAAACAGATGCTGCTTTAGCGTTTAAAAGCTTTGAAAGTGCATTTGGAAGTCAAGATTTAGTTGTTGCAAAGAAAAACTTATTGAAAGCGAAAGAAGCGATCGATTTGGCTGCAGCTCATCCGGACACGCAAAAAAGTCCTAAAACTTTGTTCTACAAAGGGGAGATTTATGCAAGTATTGATATGTTGCGTTTAATGAAAGACGAAGCATTTAATTCTGCTACTCCAGCTGATGCACGTCAACAAGCGATTGCTGCTTACTCAGAAGCATTTAAAACTTCTGACAAATTCGACGATGACATTAAAAACTCAATGTTAGCTTTAAGAACTTTAGCTTATTCAACGGGAAGTGCAGCATATGACAAAAAAGAATTCTTAGTATCTAAAACAATTTTTGAAAGCGCAGTTGAATATGCAGCTGTAGTGAATGAAATCGATACAACAGCAATGTACTACGTTGGAACTTGTGCTGAACAAGCTGGTGATTTTGCTGGTGCAGCTGAAAGTTACAAAAAATGTGCTTCTTTAGGATACAAACCTGAAGCAACCTATTCAGCAGCGGGAATTAACTTAGTGAAAGCTGGTAAAAACGAAGAAGCAATGACTTTCTTACAAGAGGCGATTAAAAAATCTCCGAAAGATAAAGTTTTATATTATGCTTTAGGAACAATTGCAATGGAGTTGAACAAAGACGAATTAGTTTTAGAAAACTTGAACAAAGCAATTGAATTGGATCCAAATTTCACAGATGCTCATTACAACTTAGGAGTATATTTCTCTGAAAAAGGAAATAAATTACGTTCTGAAGCTGGTGCTTTGCCTCCAAGTGAAAAGAAAAAATACGACGAGTTAAATGCAAAAAGTTTAGAGTTTTACAACTTAGCTGCTACACCTCTAGAAAAATATATTGAGTCTAATCCAAAAGATGTTTTAGTATTAAAATCTTTGTCTCAAATTTTTAGAGCTTTGAAAAATACTGAAAAAGCAGCAGAATATAAGAGACGTATGGATGAAGCTAAATAATTTATTTATCTAATTCATGTTTTATTAAAAGACATTCCATCTGGAGTGTCTTTTTTTTTGAATTTATTTAACATAAATCCCAATTAAAAATTGAGTATCTTTGCCCTTCAAAATTTTGATATGCGCTTACTTTTATTATTTACTATTCAATTAATTAGCTTACAAGCATTCTCTCAATTATCAGCTGTAAAAGGTGAAACTCATTACAACTTTTGGTTAAACTTACCTACAGATAGTATTTTGAAAAACAATCCTCCCGTTTTAATTTTCTTACATGGACGAAGCCTTTCTGGAACAGATTTGAATCGCGTTAAAAAATATGGAGTGATTCACGAAATTGAAAAAGGAAGAAAAGTTCCAGCGATTGTTGTAGCTCCTCAAGTTGCGGCAGGTTCATGGCAACCAGATAAAGTGTTAGAAGTATTACAATACATACAAAAGAAATATAAAACTGATACGAATCGTGTTTATGTATGTGGAATGAGTTTAGGTGGATACGGAACGTTACATTTTGCTGGGAAATACGCTAACAAAATCACAGCTGCAGTTGCTTTGTGTGGAGGTGGTGACCCAAAAGACGCTGCTAACTTATCTTCAATTCCAATTTGGATTCAACATGGAACTGCTGACGAAGCTGTACCAGTTTCACATTCAAGAGTTGTTGTTGCAGCAATTAAAGCAATCAATCAAGGGAAAAACTTAATTTACACAGAAGTTCCAGGTGCAAATCATGGAGCTTTAGAACGTGTTTTTAGATCTGACGAAATGTATAATTGGTTATTTTCTCAAGTTCGAACATCAACTGGTGAAGTTGTCATTTCAGAAATAAAAAAGATTTAATCCTAAGTGTTTAAAGGATATTCGCCTTCTTTTTGGTTAATGTCAATTGCGATTCTGTCCTTTTTGATCAGTTTCAATTTGATTTTGCCAGAAATGAATGACTTCATCTCAAAGCTTGGTGGGAATGATGTGAAAGGATTTACAATTGCACTTTTCACCGTTTCAGCTGGACTTTCAAGACCATTTTCAGGAAAATTAGCAGATTATATCGGTCGTAAAAAAGTAACAATCATTGGGTTTTCAATTGCTTTAATAGCAAGTTTATTGTATCCCATTTGTTCGAATTTATACTTCTTTTTGTTCATTCGCTTTCTACATGGTTTCAGTGCAGGCTTCGCTCCTACTGGTGCAACAGCTTTGATCACAGACTTGGTTCCTTCGGATAAACGAGGAGTAGCGATGGGAATTTTTGGAGTGTTTATTTCTTTGGGATTTGGTTTTGGTCAAGGTTTAAGTACAATCGTCACAGATTCACTTGGAATTAATGGTTTATTCTTGGTTTCTTCTTCCCTAGTTATTATTTCAGGATTGATCACGCAGTTTGTAATTGAAACATTAGAAAACCCAGTTCCATTTAAAAGTGAATTGTTAATTATAAAAAATTCAGACATTCTAGAAAAAAATGTTCTTCCAGTTGCAATCGTGATGATCTTGTCAGCGTTCTGTTCGGGAATAATATTCGTTATGTCGCCAGATGTTTCAGAGCTATTTAACATAAAAAATAAAGGTTCGTTTTTTATCTATTATGCTTTAATTACAATTATAACACGAATAGCTCTTGGAAAAATCTCAGATAAAATTGGTCGTCCGCAAACAATTTTGATTGGAATGATACTTTTGAGTTTTTCAATGGGATTACTTGCCTTTTCTAAAAACAATGATCATTTCACTTTTGCAAGTATCATTTTCGGTTTAGCAACGGGTGTTAGTTCACCTACTATTTTCGCTTGGACAGCTGATTTATCTCCATCCGACAGAAGAGGTGTTGGTGCAGGAACAATGTTCATTGCATTAGAAATGGGGATTTTCTTAGGTTCAATGTCTGTAAATTATACATTTAATGGTAAAATCAACGGGATATTTAACGGCTATATTCTTGGAGTAATCACAAGTAGTTTGGCAAGTATTTACTTGATATATTATTTAATAAAAAGAAAAGGAGCTAAATTTTAATTATTTAGTTGGAACTGCAACGCCACCGTAATCTAATCTTTTTGCTTTCAAATAACGAGGGACGTAATATTTACTTCCATTAAATACATCAATTGTTACACCTTTTGAAGTCGAAGAATGTATGAATTTAATTGTTCCATCTGGTTTTACTTCACATACCATTGCAACGTGACCAACCGAATTTGTACCAGTACTTCTACCTTTAAAAAACATTAAGTCTCCTGGTTGTAACTCTGAAAGCTTAACAGTTTTTCCAAATTCGGCGATTCCAGGAGAAGAACGAGACAGTTCAATACCGAAATTACCCATTACATAATTAATAAATCCTGAACAATCGAAACCTGAAGGAGTACCTCCAGCGTATCTGTATGGAGTTCCTAAAAACTTTTTCGCGAAGTTAATTATCTCTTCAACCTCTTCGTTAACTGGAGGAATTGAATCCTTTGAAGATAAAAGAGTTGAATCTTTTTGTTGTGTAGATACAACTTGAATCGAATCCTTTTTTTCTTGACCAAAACTAAAATTAGAACTTAGTAGTATCAAGAACGAAAAAAATGCATATTTTAGCCCTGTAATTTCAAACATGTCGCGAAGATAAGCATTTTTTAAAAAAAACAAAACACTCATTTTGAGCAAATTAGATAAAATAGAATTGGTTAAGCTGTATTACTCCATTGGAGAAGTAGCTGAAATATTTGAAGTAAACACCTCATTAATAAGGTTTTGGGAGAAAGAATTTGCAATAATAAAGCCTAAAAAAAACAAAAATGGCGCGCGACTTTTTACTATAAAAGACATTCAAAATTTTAACAAGATTTATGAATTAGTAAAAGAAAAGGGATTCACCTTGGATGGAGCAAAAAAAGCGATAAAAGCTAAGAATACTGAAAATGAGAACACTGTTGAATCAACTGAAGATTCAATTCAAATTATTCAGAAATTGGAAGAAATAAAATCGAAATTATTAGCCTTAAAAAAGAGCTAAATTAATTGGATTGATAAACCGATTCAACATAAATCAAGGAATCAAAAATCAATTTTTCGTTCACAACTACATCCCAAGTACTTGATCCAATACCTTTTAATAAGGCCATTTTCACATTACCAGCTGAGTTTTTCTTATCATGACTAATTAATTGAATAATTGCTTTTCGTTCCTCTTCATTGAAAAATAGGGCTTCGTATAATTGCGAAATATACAAGCAAAGTTCCATCAATTCTCTTTCAGATAAAAGATGCAATTTATTAGAAATATGAGAGTCGGCCATCTTTCAAATTG
>JBKDZA010000050.1:0-3254 GCA_046308455.1 Fluviicola sp. | reverse complement strand
GTCCAATCTAAATTGGCGATAAAAATGTTTGTCATACCTAAAATCTAAAACTAAGTGGGTGTGATTCAGTGAATCTTTCTATTTTTTATACTATTTTAATGAGAAACTATCTGATCCAATCAATTCAGCTCCTGAATAAATTTTCACTTTGTAAACTCCATTTACTGGTTCTTCACCATTGAAATCATAATAAATTGTTACATCAACAGCTTTGTTTCCGTAGTTGATTTCTCTTTTTGCACCATAAACTACCGTACCATTTTCAGTTGAAACAGTTCCTCCCGATCTTCCTTGTAATGGCTTTCCATCTGGATCGATAATTTGCATGTATAACGTTCTTTGTCCTGCATCTGCAATTGAATTCTCAGCAACTGTGAATGAAGCACTCGCTTGTACACAATTTCTTGCTTTTGTTGTTGGCTCCAATTGATCATTTAATTTCATACGCATACCAGTTGAATTGATATTTATAGCCTGTAATTTTTGACCTTTTTTCACTTTCTCTTGAGACTCTGTAGCTTGATTTTTAAAATCATCACGCTCATTTTTTGTCTCATTCAACTCTGTACTAGTTTTATCCAAGTTAGCTGTCAATTCAGTGTTTTTAGTATTTAATTCATCAATTTGACGAATATAACCTTTCATAATCTCACGTAAAGTTTCATTTTCACGTTGCAATTTAGCTATTAATGATGCTGAAACACGACCATTTTTCTTAGCCGATTCCAATTCAGTCATCAAACCTTGAATTTTATCTTTTTGAGCTTGTAATTCTGCTTGGTCAATATCTGATTGCTTTTCGATTTCTTCGTATGTAGCCATCATGTTCTTGAAATCCGCCATTAAATCGTTAGACATATTGTCACCGATAAATGGTTTCATCATTTCATTCATCGCTTCCATATCCTTTTTAAGATTTCCGTTCTCTTCTGTCAGGACATTTACTTCGCCAACTTTTTTAGACCATAAAAAAGTCATTATTCCTAATAAACCTACCAATAATACGATTACCGCAGTAAAAACTGGTGTACGATTTGGTTTTTGAATTTGCTTTACTTCAGACATTTCCTTAAATTTTTAGACAAATATACTCAAACTATTTGTTGAACACTGCAACAGAATATCAACAAAATTCGACATTTTATTTAATTAAACTTCCCAATTTCCGTTAACTTTTCTAAATATACCAAAATTGTTCGTATTTCGTAGGGCTTCAGGTAAATCTTTTTCATTAAAAGATTGATAACAAATTGGTCGCATAAAACGTTGAATTGCTTGAGATCCAACTGAACTTGAATCCACTCTCGATGAACTTGGATAAGGTCCTCCATGTTGCATGGCAGACGAAACACATACTCCTGTTGGAACATTGTTGAAAATTATTCGACCAGCTTTTTCAGAAATTTCATCTAAAATCTGAACATTATTTGAAAAGACAGTAATTGTCAACTGACCTTCAATGTGTTTTAAAAACCTGTTGAAATCAATCTCAGATTCACAAAGAACAATTAAAAGATAGCTTCCAAAAACTTCTTCTTTTAACGTTTCATTTAAAACAAACTCATTCAAATCAACTGATTCAATTTGAGCAGTAAAATCATTTAAATCATTAGAGGAAGTCAATAAAATAGTCGATTTTCCTTTTCTTTTATTCAACTGATTTTCATAACCTTCAAAAATACGAGGATGCAACATTCGTTGAGGTGCAACCTCTCTTGTCGAATGAACTAGAGTTTCTATAAACTTTGTTGTCAGATCTGACTTTTGACACACTACAATTCCAGGTGAAGTACAAAATTGTCCTGCACTTAAAGTAAATGAATCAACTAATTTATTTGCTATATCTTCTGAATGTTGTTCCAACGCATCTTGAAATACTAAAATCGGATTTGCACTTCCCATTTCAGCAAAAAGTGGGATTGGTTCTTTTCGTTCTTTGATGTACGCTTGAATTGCATTTCCCCCTTTTATACTTCCTGTAAAACCAACAGCTTTAACAAATTCATTTCTCACCAATTCCTTACTAATTTCAAAACTTTCAGCGTTGATTTGTTGAAACATTCCTAATGGAAAATTGGATTTTTTAAGAGCGTTTAGAATAACGTTTGCACTCAGTTCACACACATGTGGATGCATCGGATGCGCTTTCACAATAACTGGACAACCAGCAATCAATGCGCTAGCAACATCTCCACCTAAAGTTGAATACGCAAAGGGAAAATTACTTGCTCCAAAAACAACAACTGGTCCCAAAGGAATATTCATTTTTCTTAAATCAGGGAAACCTGAATGATCAGAAGTTTCGATTACACAATTCAAAGCCCAGCCTTTTCTGTAATCATCTAAATAAGAAGAAAATTGAAAGATTGTACGGTCAAATTCTACTTTAGCTCTTGCTGCACTTAAACCAGTTTCAAGTTGATAAAAATGAAGTAGATTTTCTTTTTGACCTTTTATTTCTTCAATGATTGTTTCTATGAATTGAATTCGCTGATGAAAACCAATTGATTTGTATGCTAAAAAAGCTTCATGAGCAAAGGCACAAGCACTTGTAACTTCTAACGAATTCGCTTCAATAAACTGAGTGTTTAATTCAACTAGATTAGCTGGATTAAAAGCAGAAAAGGTCACTGAACCATCAGCAACCCATTCTCCATTTATTAAATTTTTTCCAGTGAAATTCACTGTTTCCACTTATGCTTGTTCGATTGAATACGAATAGCTTTCCATAATTTGGTTTGCTAACAATTTTTTACATGCCGCCTCTACTTTTTCAGTAGCTTCAGCTTGAGAATTTGCATCAACAAACAAACGCACATGACGACCGATACGTACGCCAGAGATTTCTGCTAATCCGATTGTTGCCATTGAATTGCTAACTGCTTTTCCTTGAGGATCTAATAATGCATCTAATGGCATCACGTCTATTTCTGCTTTGAATTTCATACGCTCGTATTTTTTCGAAGTATATTATTGATAATTGATAAAATCAGGTACAAAAGTATAATAATTGCGAGTGACCACCAACCTAAAGTGAAAATAAGTATTCCACAAGTTATTAAGAATATAAAACGAATTTCATTTCCTTTCCAGCCAAACGACTTGAATTTCAGTGCGAAAAGTGGTAATTCAGCGATCAATAAGTAACACATAATCAAGATCATTGGAATCATAATCCAAGGATTCATTAATTGAATAATCAAGTCGTGTGCCCACCCCGTTTTATTAATTTCCGAACTCAAAACCAACGGGAA
>JBKDZA010000049.1:0-14435 GCA_046308455.1 Fluviicola sp. | reverse complement strand
GAATAACTTTTTTCGACCTATGCCTTGGGGCAGGTCCAAAAGTTATTTCCCATTTTCAAGCCAAAGACGAACCGTTTAAACCCAATGTTCAATACTTAACTTGAACTAAAAGCTGTCCGAAGGATGGGGAGTAGCATAAATCTTTTATTTACATTTTTACAAATCGAACAGCTGTAGAATTTCCTTTTTTTGCTTTCACAAAGTAAATTCCTTTTTCTAATTCTGAAATATTAACGGTTGTTTTCAAACCTGAAGTTTCAACTTTCATAACATCCTGACCAAAAGCATTATAAATTATAAGAGTTTCTAAATCAGTAAATGATTCAACAACAAAACTTGTTGCACTTGGATTTGGGAAAACACTGAAATTTGCTTGATTTTCTTCGTTAACTCCTAATCCTGCACATCCATTTGAAATTGCTAAGCCTAATCTTCTTGGATCTGTACTTAAGAAACTCCACATACGTGCTTTTTGTCCTTTTGTAAACAAAGCCATACATGAATCGGAACTGTAATCCATATAATTTTGAACCATATCATTTGGATCGTGCACACCCCAAAATGGATCTTCGTTTGAACAAGAATTACGAGTAATTTCACACCCTTGATTCGATGCTTCAGTTGCATTTGGTGTGTCTGGAATTGTATCCGAACCATCACACGTATCTTCATCTCCCCAAATGTGGTACAAGCCCATCCAATGTCCAACCTCATGAGTACCTGTTCTTCCTTGCGCACTAATTGGGTCAACGTTTCCAGTAGTACCAAATGCAGTTGTTGTAATTGCAACTCCATCCGCATTCACTTTCGGATCGCCAGGAAATTGTGCATATCCCAATAAACCAGGAAACATCTCTCCTACCCATAAATTCAAATATTTATCTGTTGGCCACGCATTTTTTCCTCCTAATGAATCGTATTTGATATCATCATTAAACGGTGAAAAGAAACCTAAAAAAGTTCCACCAGTACTTGATGTTCGCGTAATTCCATTTGTTGGATTTCCCGATGGGTCAACAGTCGCTAAACAAAACTCCACTTCAATATCCGCTTTCAATGAATCAAAATCAGGTGAAAGAGTTGCAATATTTACACCTCGATAATCTTCATTTAACACATCTATTTGCGATTGAACTTGTGCTAAAGATATGTTTTGAGCTGCATTTTTGTAAACCACATGTACAACTACAGGAATTGTTAAAATTGATTTTTCTTTTGGAGCATTTAAGTTCTTTTTAGCTAGTGATTGAGCCGCCCCCATTGCTTGAGCGTAATTTGCATCAGTAGCTAGACGTTCATTGTGCTTTGTGTGAGTAGCACATTTTTCAGTTTGTTGCCCAATAGAAGTTAAAACCACTAATGATGAGCATGTTAAAGTAAGTAAGAGTTTTTTCATTTTTCCGTTTTTAGCTGAACGAAACTATTTTAAAAACTTCGAAAACTAGTAGGAATTTTGTTGAATGGTCAAAATTTAGGATGAAAAATTCAAGATTTAGAGCTCACTTGTCTATTTCTCTTGATTTTTTTAAATAAAAAGTGAGTACCAATTGCAGTACCCGTTCCGATTAATGCTCCAAACAAAACATCACTTGGATAATGCACACCTAAATACATACGTGAATATGCAATTGTACCTGCGTATGCATATGCGGGAACAATCACATACCATTTTGGATAGCATAAACTCAAACTTGTGGCTGTTGCAAAAGCAGAAGAAGTATGTCCACTTGGAAATGAATGTGAACCAGCTTTTGTATACTGGGTGATTAAATCTGGATACGTAACAAATGGTCTGTCTCGAGAAATGCCGAATTTTAGTCCTGTAACAATCAAACTCGTTGCAATTGAACTAGAAGCGATTTCTAAACCTTTCCATTTCGTTTCTTTGTCCTTTTTTATAAAACCGATTGACAAAACAGTTAAGGGTGTTCCAATTGCTACATAAGGCTCTGTGTCCGTAATAAAACCAAAAGTTTTTACTCCATTTGTAGTTGCGTTATTATTGATTTTATCCAACAAATTAATATCTGCATTTTGTGCATTTACATTCGAGAATAAAGTTATGATGCATAAAAACAGTGTTTGTTTCATCTTTTTTTACTTAAAAAAACTCTGCAATTATTAGTAAATACTGGGGGAGTAAGTAATTTTGCTTATTTGCTTATTTGCTTATTTGCTTATTTGCTTATTTGCTTATTTGCTTAATTGCTTAATTCCTTAATTCCTTAATTCCTTAATTCCTTAATTCCTTAATTCCATATTTATCACAATTTTTGCAATAAACTCTTCCAACTCACCTTCGAATCAATGATTTGATGTAAGTCTGAAATTGCAACGCGATCTTGTAACATGGTGTCACGGTCGCGAATTGTAACAGTGTTGTCTTCTAAACTTTGGTGATCTACCATGATACAGAAAGGCGTTCCGATTGCATCTTGACGACGGTAACGTCTACCAGGAGCATCTTTCTCATCGTACAAACAAGTAAAATCAAAGCGCAAATCATTGAAAATTGACATTGCTAACTCAGGAAGTCCATCCTTTTTCGTCAAAGGCATTACTGCAATTTTGTAGGGTGCCAATTGAGCAGGTAAACTTAAAACCCTTCTTTCAGAGCCATCTTCTAAAGTTTCGTTTTTGTATGCTGCACTTAAAATAGCTAAGAACATACGGTCCAAACCGACTGAAGTTTCCACTACATATGGAACATAGTTTTGATTCAATTCTGGATCGAAGTACTGTAATTTTTTTCCTGAAAATTGTTCGTGTTGTTTTAAATCGAAATCAGTACGTGAGTGAATTCCTTCCAATTCTTTGAAACCCATTGGGAAATTGAACTCAATATCAGAAGCTGCATTTGCGTAGTGTGCCAATTTGATGTGGTCGTGTTCGCGATAATAATTATCACCTAAACCAAGAGCTTTGTGCCATTTCAAACGCGTTTCTTTCCAATGCGTGTACCATTTCATTTCATCACCTGGACGACAGAAAAATTGCATTTCCATTTGTTCGAATTCACGCATACGGAAGATAAACTGACGCGCTACGATTTCATTTCTGAAAGCTTTTCCAATTTGAGCAATTCCAAAAGGAATTTTCATACGACCTGATTTCTGAACATTCAAAAAATTCACAAAAATACCTTGAGCAGTTTCTGGACGTAAATAAATTGTTGCAGCATCACCAGCAACAGAACCCAATTCAGTAGAGAACATCAAGTTGAATTGACGTACTTCTGTCCAGTTTTTTGAACCACTAATTGGACAAACGATTTCTAAGTCTTCAATTAATTTTTTTACACCTTCCAAATCATTGTTTTCCAATGTTTCACGCATACGGTCTTCAATCTCTTTGATTTTCTCGTTGTTGCGCAATACATTTGGATTTGTAGCTAAAAATTGAGCTTCATCGAAAGCATCTCCAAAGCGTTTTGCAGCTTTTTCAACTTCTTTTTTCGATTTCAAGCGAATTTTTTCCATGTGTTCTTCAATTAGAACATCCGCACGGTATCTTTTTTTCGAATCTTTGTTATCAATCAATGGATCATTGAATGCGTCAACGTGACCAGAAGCTTTCCAAGTAGTTGGATGCATAAAGATTGACGCATCAATTCCGACAATATTTTCGTGAAGTTGCACCATTGCTTTCCACCAATATTGTTTGATATTGTTTTTAAGTTCAGAGCCCAATTGACCGTAGTCGTAAGTAGCCGCTAAACCATCATAAATTTCTGAAGAAGGGAAAACGAACCCATATTCCTTTGCGTGAGAAATCACGTCTTTTAACAAATCGTCTTTTTGTTCCATTCGACAAAGTTAGAAAACCTTGATGATAAATAACTCAAATATGAACGATGAATTCGAAAAAATGAAAAAAGTTTAAATCTTCTTTGAACTACACACAAAATCAGTTGTTGGAATTCCTGCTTTTTTAATTGCCGCAAATCCACCTGCGATGTCAATTAATTGCGTAAACCCATTTTGTTTTAACAAAGAAATTGCAATTACAGAACGGTAACCTCCAGCACAGTGAATGTGGTAATTGGTGTTTTTATCTAGTTTCGATAAATTTTCTTGTAAGTAATCCAAAGGAGCAAATAAAGCACTTTCTAAATGTTCCGCTTCATATTCACCTGGCTTGCGTACATCAACGATTGTTAAGTGATCCGTTTTATTTTGAATAGATTCAGCAGAAATTGAAGTTATGGTTTCAATTGGTTCGTTTGCTTCTACCCAAGAATTCATTCCACCTTTCAAATAGCCAATACAATTGTCGTATCCAACTCGTGCTAAACGTGTTACTGCTTCTAACTCTTGACCTTCAGGTGCAATTAATATAATTTCTTGATTAATGTCTTCAATTAGAGCACCCACCCACATTGCAAACGTTCCATTCAATCCGATAAACAAACTGTTTTTTATCGCACCTTTTATGTATGCATCTTGTGTACGAACATCTAAAACCAAAGCTCCATTCGCTTGTAATTTTTTCACTTCAGCTACACTTAATTCTTTTGAACCTTTTTCTAAAACAGCTTCGATTGATTCGTAACCATTCTTGTTCATTTGTGCATTTTTCGGGAAATATTGTGGTGGAGGTAGAATTCCATCTGTTACTTCTTTGATGAATTCCTCTCGTGTCATATCTGCACGTAAAGCATAATTTGTACGTTTTTGATCTCCCAACAAACCGATTGTTTCAGAGCTCATGTTTTTCCCACATGAACTTCCTGCTCCATGAGCTGGATAAACTACAACATCATCTGGTAAAGTCATTATTTTATTTCGCAAAGAATCAAATAACATTCCAGCTAAATCATCTTGTGACAAATCACCTTTAATTGCTAAATCAGGTCGACCAACATCCCCTAAAAACAGAGTATCTCCCGTAAACACAGCTAATTCTTTTCCAGATTTATCTAGTAACAAATAACAAACAGATTCAGGTGTATGCCCAGGAGTATGTAAAACGCGGATGGTTAACTCACCCACTTTAAATTCTTGGTTGTCAGTAGCACTGATTGAATCGAATCCAGTAACAGCTGTTGGTCCATAAATGATTGGAGCTCCTGTTTTTTCTGCTAAATCTATGTGTCCAGAAACAAAGTCTGCATGAAAATGAGTTTCAAACACATATTTTATTGTTGCTTTGTCTTCCTCTGCTTTTGCAATATAATCTTCTACTTCACGCATTGGATCAATAATCGCTACTTCACCTTGGCTTTCAATATAATATGCTGCTTCTGCTAAACACTTTGTATAGATTTGTTCTATTTTCATAATCGATTCAATTGACTACAAATTTCGTTATTTTTTGGCGAATAAAAGTTAATTTCAAGTATTCAGTTCTTAAAAAAAATAGAAACAATTCTACAAATGGTCTGAAATTTGAAAGGTAGATGATTGATTTAATCAATAAATGAATTAATTTTAACGCATAAAATAAAAAATATGACTAAGAAATTGCTATCAATAACAGTGTGTTTGAGCTTAATGTTGAGTTCAATCGCATTTGGACAAAAGAAAGGTACGACTCCTGCTAAACCTGCAAAACCAGGAACTTTACCTGGGCTTTATGTTGAATTCACGACTACAAAAGGAGTGATTTTAGTGAAATTAGAAGATAAATTGGCTCCTATGACAGTTGCCAACTTTGTTGGATTAGTAGAAGGAAAATTTACAGTTTACGATACAATTAAAATTGAAAAACCATTTTATGATGGATTAAAGTTTCATCGTGTTATCGCTGATTTCATGATTCAAGGAGGTGATCCTCAAGGAACAGGAATGGGTGGACCTGGATACAAATTCCCTGATGAATTCAACCCTACGTTAAAACATACAGGACCTGGGATTTTATCAATGGCGAATAGTGGACCTGGAACAAACGGTTCTCAATTCTTTATTACACATAAAGAAACTCCATGGTTAGATGGAAAACATACCGTATTTGGTAAAGTTGTTATTGGTCAAGAGGTTGTGAATGCAATAGCTCAAGATGACTTGATGAAAACCGTTAAAATTAAACGTGTTGGTAAAGAATATTCAAAGTGGAATGCAACAGAAACTTTTAAAAAGGCGTATGCTCCAATTAATGCTGAACAAGAGAAGAAAAACAAACAATTCAACAGATTAAAAGCGGTTGAAAAAGATCGTGCAAAAGCTGAGGCATCACTAACAGAAGAACAAAAGAAAACAATGACTGCTGAAAATGATGTAAGAGTTGCAGCTGCAAAATCTATGTCAGAAGCAGAATATAACAAATTTTTGTACACTGAAATTTTGAAAAAATATCCAACTGCAAAACAATCAGAATCAGGATTGATATACGTTATCACTGACCCGGGAACAGGTGCTGGACCAAAAATGAATGATAAAGTATCTACTCATTATATCGGAAGTTTATTAAGCTTGAAAAAATTTGATGCTTCAGTTGACAGAGGACAACCATTAGATTTCGTTCATAATGTTGGCCAAATGATCAAAGGTTATGACGAAGGAGTTAGCTTATTAAAAGAAGGTGGACAAATTAAAGTAATTATTCCATACCACAAAGCATACGGTGCAGCTGGAAGAGCTCCAGTTATTCCTGAATATGCTGATTTAGTATTCGATATAGAATTGATTTCTGTGACACCAGCTCCAGCAAAATAGTACTAAGAAACATCAATTATTCTTGAAACCCTGTTTACTTAAGCAGGGTTTTTTATTTCCTAATTATTGAGATTCCACGATCTGAAAAAAAGTAATCACTAATGTAATTTGGTGAAGTTACTAAGTGGATACTTATCCGACAAAGTACTCTAATTCTCAATACTGGAAAATTGCAAAGTGGACACTTATCCTACAAAGCTCTAGATTTGATAGAAATTGAAATAACTAGATGTTTAGATATCTAGACATCTATCAGTCAACTTACCAATTTTGCTTTGTGGACACTTATCCTACAACCTTCAATTTCTGGAATTAGGCAGAATTACCTACGATTAGGTAAAAAGGCCTAATTGTGGAATTATCAATTATTGAATTATGAATTATTGAATGCAATTGAAAATTGAAAAGGCAAAATTGTAAGATGTATGGGGTGAAAAATAGATTAAAACTTTGATTTTATTGGAATTTTGGTATTTATGCAATTAGGTAGAATTACCTCCGATTAGGTAAAAAAGCCTAATTGGAAATTATGAATATTTGAATGATATATTATTAAAAAAGTGAGCATGAATGTAACTAGACGAAGATGCTAAGTGGATATTTATCCGACAAAATACTTTAATTCTCAATACTGGAAAATTGCAAAGTGGTCACTTATCCTACAAAGCTCTAGATTTGATAGAAATTGAAATAACTAGATGTCTACATATCTAGACATCTGTCATTCCAAAAATCAAGTTTACAATGTTTATAATTATCAAGCAAAGTATTTTCTATCTATATACGTTGAAATAAACAAGGCTTCGAATATCGAAGCCTTTTATAGTGTATTGAGATAAATCTATTTTATAATTGTCCATCTGAATGGTGAAGTCCATCTTTGTAAACTTTCACTTTCAATAAGATGTTGTCTCTATCGTAAACATAAATCTTACCATCCCACAAACGACCATCTTTGAAGATACCGTCTTGAGTAATTTCACCGTTTACATAGATTTTATTGTATCCATTTGGTTTGAAAGGCTGACCTTTCGTGTCTGGATTTGCACCTGGAGAAGGAGCTTTTTCGTTTGTATTTACATCTTTCGATTCTTTCAACGGACGAACTGGCTCTCTGTTTTCTGTTTTTGTAGGATTTCCAGATTCATCGTAATAAGTAATTTCTTTGATGTCTCCGTTTTCGTAGTAGCGAATAGCTTTTCCACTTGGATTTCCGTTGTTTGCAGTGTATTCGTATTCAACTTGTCCGTTAGAGTAATAGTATTTTACTTTACCTTGTTCTTTTCCTGTTGAATTGTATACAGCTTCATACTCAACTTTACCATTATCGTGGTAGCGAACCAAAGAATCTAATTGAGTATTTCTCTCAAAAGTACCTATTTCCTTGATTTTACCATTTTGATGATATTTTGTGTATGGACCTTTAGGACGACCGTTCTCAAAATTACCTTTCAATTTTGGAGTAACTCCATCATTGTGGTATTTGACCCAGACACCTTCTTTTCTGTCGTCAACAAATTTTCCTTCTTCTACTTTTCCAGTAGCAGGAATTCCTAATTCAGGTCTATCTTTCCCAAAATAGATCCATTTCCCTTGTTTTCCTTTTGCATCTTTTTGATTGATTGGACCATCTTGGTCTAAACCAACTGAGAAAGCAAAATTACTTAAAAACAAAAATGATAATATAATCCCAAACAGTTTCATCTTAGTAATATTTGTTCTAAAATAGTTAATAGCGCTTTGTAAAGATATACAATCATTCGAATTGTGCAAGTTTGAAATCATAAAATTCGTCAAAAATTGAATTCTTATCGACAAACATTCAAAAAAAGTTAAATTTCAGATTTTACCTCAATATTATTTAACATTTCTGTTGTAGTTTTAACAAGATCGAATTCTGTTTTCCACCCCCAATCTGTGCGTGCAGAACTATCATCTATGGATGCTGGCCATGAATCTGCAATTGCTTGTCTAAAATCTGGCACATATTCAATATCAAAATCAGGAATTGAACGTTTAATTTCAGCATATATTTCAGCAGGAGTAAATGAAATACCTGATAAATTATAACTTGATCTCACTTTAATTTGTTCAGCTGGTGCTTCCATCAATTCAATCGTTGCACGAATTGCATCATCCATAAACATCATTGGAAGTGCGGTATCTTCTTTTAAGAAACACGTAAATTTCTTGTTCTCTTTCGCTTTATAATAAATGTCAACAGCGTAATCTGTAGTTCCACCACCTGGTAAACTTTTATAAGAAATTAGTCCAGGATAACGAATACTTCGAACGTCAACGCCAAATTTATTAAAATAATATTCACACCATCTTTCACCAGCTTGTTTGGAAATTCCATAAACTGTGCTCGGTTCCATCACAGTATACTGCGGAGTATTGATACGAGGAGTTGTTGGTCCGAAAACTGCAATTGAACTCGGCCAAAAAATCTGTTTAATATGACCTTCCTTTGCGAGATCTAAAATAGTAAACAAGCTTTCCATGTTTAACTTCCAAGCAAAATCTGGATTTTTTTCAGCAGTTGCACTTAACAAAGCAGCCAACAAATAAACATCTGTAAATTTATTCTCTATTATGTAATTCCTAACGGCATTTTTATCTAAAGCGTCAAGTTTAATATAAGGTCCATTATTGATTGATTCTGGGCAATCATCTTTTAAATCAGCCGCAAAAACATTTTCACTTCCATATTTATTACGCAAACTAAGTACTAACTCAGTTCCAATTTGTCCACACGAACCAATTACGATTACTTTTCTCATTCTTTATAAATAGGTCTCCAAAGTTATCAAAATTATTCGTTTTCTATTTTCATTCTAAAATTTAATCACATGTTAAGTTGCTGAAAAAATCGATTAATTTTAAACCTCAGTTAGTTCATACAACTTTGTCAACACGCCATGAAATAGTGAGATACGACATTGTTCGAATCGGAATATCAGGATATTTCGATGACAAAAAGGGAAGTAGATTGGTAATTTATGGTGAAAATGAATTTTATGTCTATTTTTTTTCATTTCTCTTACTTCGTTTATTTTAACGCATTAGCCTGCTATCTCTTTAAAAATTAACATTGTAATAAAAAAGAAAAATAAATTTTGACTTTGTTTTATAAATCTAACTGAGGTTTCTATCTTTGCTTTATGAAAAGTAATTCTTGGAAAGAACTTTCAATCTTGATTCATTGGTTGCAAATTAGGAAACCAGAATGATAAACGGCTCTTCGTTTATTGTAAATATCTATCAATTTAAAATTTTTATGTATGCCTTTTTATACTAAACTTGGGGAAATTCCTCATAAAAGACACACACAATTTAAGAAAAAATCTGGGGAGCTATATTACGAACAATTGTTTGGAACTGAAGGATTTCATGGATTTTCGTCGTTACTTTATCATACACACCGACCAACAATGGTCAAATCAATACTTACAGAAACGGATTTAACTCCAAAAGCAGTTGTAAGTAAAAATATTGCATCACGCATGTTAAAAGGTTTTCACGCAAAACCTACAGATGATTTTTTAGACAGTAGAACTATTGTTCTTTTCAACAATGATTTGAATATAGCACTTGCTGCACCAAAAAAATCTTTGCGTTCATATTTTTATAAGAATGCGGATGCCGATGAAGTGATTTTCATTCATGAAGGAACAGGTACATTACGCACAATGTTGGGAAATATTCCTTTTTCATATGGCGATTATTTAGTAATTCCTCGAGGAATCATTTATCAAATAGATTTTGATACAGAGCAAAACAGATTGTTTATTGTTGAATCATTTTCGCCAATTATTACACCAAATCGTTACAGAAATAACTTCGGTCAATTATTGGAACATTCACCTTTTTGTGAACGTGATTTAAGAACACCTGAAACTCTTGAAACACATGATGAGTTAGGTGAATTTACGATTAAAATCAAAAAAGAAAATACCTTACATGAATTGGTTTATGCTTCACATCCATTTGATGTAGTTGGTTGGGATGGTTTCAATTTCCCTTATGCATTTTCGATTCACGATTTTGAACCAATCACAGGAAGAGTTCATCAACCACCTCCCGTTCATCAAACGTTTGAGGCGCATAATTTTGTGATTTGTTCATTCTGTCCGAGATTATACGATTATCATCCCTTGTCGATTCCAGCACCATACAATCATAGTAACATAGACTCAGACGAAGTTTTGTATTATGTAGATGGTGATTTTATGAGTAGAAATCATGTGGAAAAAGGATATATTTCTTTACATCCAGGTGGAATTCCTCATGGTCCACATCCAGGTGCATACGAAAGAAGTATTGGACAAAAGGAAACATTAGAATTAGCAGTTATGGTTGATACGTTCAAACCATTGAAATTAACACAAGCAGCTTTGGATATGGAAGATCCAGATTATGCTTACAGTTGGATTTAAGAATTTAAAAAAATATAACATGTCAAAAGAATTAAAAAACGTAGAATACGGATTAGATAAAATATTTGAAGGAGCTCAAGATTTCTTACCTCTTTTAGGAACAGATTACGTTGAGTTTTATGTAGGAAATGCAAAACAAGCGGCACATTTTTATAAAACTGCATTTGGATTTCAAGATTTGGCCTATGCTGGATTGGAAACTGGAGTTAGAGATCGCGCATCATATGTCTTAAAGCAAGATAAGATTCGTTTGGTATTGACAACTGCATTAAATAGTGAATCTCCAATTGGAGAACATGTTAAAAAACATGGTGATGGTGTAAAAGTTATCGCGCTTTGGGTAGAAGACGCAAAAAAATCTTGGGAAGAAACAACAAAAAGGGGTGCAAAGTCTTACTTCGAACCAATTGTTGAATCTGATGAAAACGGAGAAGTTGTTCGTTCAGGAATTTATGGTGCGTATGGTGAAACTGTTTTCGTTTTTGTAGAACGAAAAAACTACAATGGAATTTTCATGCCTGGTTACGTTGAGTACAAATCTAATTATAATCCAGCATCTGTTGGTATCAAGTTTATTGACCACATGGTTGGAAACACTGGATGGAACAGAATGAATGAAGCGGTAAAATGGTTTGAAGATGTGATGGGATTTGTGAATTTCCTTTCATTTGACGACAAACAAATTACTACAGAATATTCTGCTTTGATGTCGAAAGTAATGTCGAATGGCAATGGACGAATTAAATTCCCAATCAACGAACCTGCAGAAGGTAAAAAGCGTTCACAAATTGAGGAATACATTGATTTTTACGAAGGTGAAGGAGTTCAACACATTGCAGTTGCAACAGACGATATAATAAAAACAGTTGCTGACATGCGTTCACGAGGAGTTGAATTTTTATCTACGCCTCCACAAGCATATTACGATGCAATTCCAGAGCGTTTGAAAGAACATATGTCAAAATTCAAAGAAGACATCAATGAATTACAAAAACTCGGAATTATGATTGATGCTGATGAAGAAGGATATTTGTTACAAATTTTCACAAAACCAATTGAGGACCGTCCGACTTTGTTTTTTGAAATTATTCAGAGAATGGGAGCAAAAGGATTTGGAGCAGGAAACTTCAAAGCATTGTTTGAGAGTATCGAACGTGAACAAGCAAAAAGAGGAACACTTTAATTTTCAACTAAATATATTCGAATTAGGGACTTTTTTTAGTCCCTTTTTTTATTCTCAAATTTCAAGTTAGTATAGTAACAAATTACTATTGTTTTAACTAGTAATAAATTATAGCTTTGTCAAAAAAAACTACTATTACTATGAAAAAACTACTCTTTATTTTAACTTTTATTATTTCTAGTTGGACAATTGCGCAGACATATTCAGCGAATCAATCTGTTTTGATTTCATGGAAAGGTGAATGGTATCCGGGGAAAATAATTGAACTTAAGGACGATGGTTATTTAATTTCTTACGACAACTTTGAATCGTCTTGGAATGAAGTTGTTGGTACAGATCGATTAAAACCAATTGAAAACGTTGATAAATCTTCTTTTTCAAAAGAAACAATAACTACAACAACGAGTTCTACTTCTACTAACACAATGGAAGCAAAAGTTAGTGAAATGTGTGCTTGTGAAAAAAATTCTGCTAAGACTGGTAAACTTGCTGACAAAGAAAAATGTTTGGATTTAAATGATGTTCATTTAGCTACTTTTGAAGAAGGTGGAGAAGATTATTATACATACAAAAGATTAGTTTTTGAATGTAAACAAGAAGCTTTAAATGTAAAAATCGCTCCAGAAGGTTCATTTGAAAAATACAAAAAAGAAGTTTGTGATTGTTTTGAAAAAAATAAATCCAATAAATCATTGATTATGAATTGTTATAAATTACAAAATGATTATTCAAATCAAATGGGTTCTGAAGATGAAAGAGTTAAATTTATCCAAGAAACAAATAGTTGTATTAAAAGTAATTAGATTTAAATTAACTTATTTTGGAAGAAAAAAAAGTTCGTTTTGCAGAAACCGAGGAATTTGAATCGTTATATGAGATAAACAATTCATTACCAGACAAGACTTGGCAGAAAATATTCAATCCGATAATACAACAATTTGATGCGTTTAATTACACCAATTCATTTTGGTATATTGGTGATTTTAGTGTCGGTGGGATTGTAGCAGCTGGAGGAGATTTTGAAGAATCATCGCCACTTTCCGCAAAGGAATGGTTAGGATTAAATCCGATGAGTATTGGCGAATTGATTCATCCTATGGATAAACTGAAGATGCAATCCTTTGTTGTTTATATCGCACAATATTTTTCTCAATTGAATGAACAAGATCGTGAAAAAGTGAAGCCTAGTTTTGTGTTTCGGATGCGCTCAAAAAATCAATCTTACACATGGCGAATCATGCATTATCCCAAATTGGTTTATGCAGGTATTTATCCACACTATGTGATGTGTTGTATCTCTGACCTTGATTTTTTACTTAATGATCAAAAATGTACGATGTTTATCAACGACAAACGTGAAGGTAAATATGAAATTTTTTATTGTGAAGAAGAAGAAATAAGCTTAAAAAAACTAGAAAAAACCCATCCATTAACAGAACGAGAAATTGAAGTATTATCTCTTTTGCAAAAAGGATTGATTAGTAAAGAAATTGCATCAAAACTAGGAATTTCAAAGAATACTGTAGAAAATCACAAACAAAATATGTATTCAAAATTAGGATTTCGAAAGATCAACGAATTAATCAATTATGCAGCAACATTTTTTAAAGACCAGCATTAAGAAATAATTATTCCTTTTCTATTTAAGTGCGGGATTTCGACGAGTTTCTCAGGGTTAATTGTGTTTGCTTCGAAAACAAATTTTTTGTCGTACATAACATCTTCAGCCCAGAAACTAATCCAATATTCGTTGTTTAGATGGAAAACATCCTCCATAATTGGTTCAATTTTAGCGGCTTCGTTTGGAAGAAGAACTTCAAGTGAATGGCGCAATTGAGAAGTTTTAATTTCCTCACCCGATTTTTTATCTTTACCGTAACCTTTTGAAGTGATAATGATTCCTTCCATGATATCTGAACGGAAGTTTATTAAATAGACATAATGTTGGATTCCACCCTCTTCATTTTTTTCAGGAATGATTGCAAAACTTACGTTTTTTACTACTGGACCTTTGAGTTCTTCGCGCATTTTTTTTGGTAAAATTAGTGAAAATTTGGTGTTTAAATAACTGATATTATCCGTTATTATCCGTTATTATCCGTTATTATCCGTTATTATCCGTTATTATCCGTTATTATCCGTTATTATCCGTTATTATCC
>JBKDZA010000048.1:0-990 GCA_046308455.1 Fluviicola sp. | reverse complement strand
GTTCCAATTCCTTCAGCTTTTAATACGTTTTCCATTTTCATTGCTTCTAAGGTCAACAAAGGCTCACCTACTCCAACTTCTTGTCCAACTTGAATTGCTATACTCACAACGCGACCTGGCATTGGTGCTTTCAATTGTTTCAATTTACGCACTTTCGGTTTGTCCATACCTAACTGTGCAATCAATTCGTCCAATGATCCTGTTTTCTTTACATCAAAAACGCGGTGGTTTAATTTTAAAGTTAACATTCCTTCTTCTTGGCGGTTCGACATCACTTCTCCACGAAATTTCTTCCCTTTAAAAGTGATTGTGAAAAATTGCTGGTCTTCCCAACGCAAATGCACGCCATCCTTCGTTACATCAAAAGCTTTTCCGTCTACACTCCAAGAACTTGAATTCATCTTTAAAATATTTTTACAATATTACGAACTTCCGAAGAATCTTTGCTTAGAAAATAACAAGAGTTTTCTTTTTCTTTCAATTTAATTATAGATTAAAACCATCACTTTCTTTGATTTCCCCAAAAATAACAGCTTGAAAATTAAGTAGATTATTTTTCTAAACATTAAGTAATTATTCTAAATCCATTATCTTTGAATTAAATTAAAAAAAACTGAATGAAAAGAATATTTTTTTTCACAGCATTACTCCTGATTGCTGCCTGTAAGCCAATTGAGACTAATCCGGATATTTTAACGGACAACTCAACGGACACTGATATCACCATTAATACAGATGGAGATAATTCGGAAATAGAAAAAAAAGAATACCGTGCTACCGAAACTGTACTCACAGATTTAATCAACACAAAATTGGAAGTACGCTTTCTTTGGGAACAAGCGCGAATGGTTGGTAAAGAAACACTTACTGCAAAACCTCATTGGTATCCACAAAATAAATTGATTTTAGATGCAAAAGGAATGGAAATCAATTCGGTTTCTATGAACGGAAAACCGTTGACATTCATTTATGAAAACGATGTACTTACAA
>JBKDZA010000047.1:0-3665 GCA_046308455.1 Fluviicola sp. | reverse complement strand
GAAGTGTGTGTTGTTGCTTCGGAAAGACCTGTAATTCAGACAGTTTTCCACTTGAAAAAAGAACAAGTCAATGAATTGACTCCAGGACATGCACTCATCATCAAGAAAAATGGTTCCGTTTCTGAAGTTGAAATCAATGCTCCAAAAACTCCTGCAAAATGTTCATTTGAACGAATCTATTTCTCAAGAGGAAATGATTACGACATTTATAATGAACGTAAAAATTTAGGTCACAATGTAGTCCCAAATATTTTAAAAGTTATTGATTACGATTTAGATAATTCTGTTTTTTCTTTTATTCCTAATACAGCTGAAGGCAGTTTTTATGGAATGATCAAAGGACTTGAAGATTATTTGAACGATCAAAAATATGCTGCACTTCAAAAAATTGAAGGCAAACCAACTGAAGAACAATTAAAAGCAATCATTTATCAAAGAGCTCGAATTGAGAAAATTGCGATTAAAGATGCAAAAGCGCGTACATTCATTACACAAGATGATGCACGTGACGATATGGTCGCTCAAGTTTACGATATCACTTACGGTTCAGTTGTTCGTGGAAAAGATAATTTAGTTGTTATTGATGATAGTATCGTTCGTGGAACTACATTAAAACAATCGATTTTCAAGATTTTAGACCGTTTAGGTCCAAAGAAAATAGTTGTTGTTTCATCAGCGCCTCAAATACGTTATCCCGATTGTTACGGAATTGACATGGCGAAAATGGGCGATTTTATTGCTTTTGAAGCTGCGATTCAATTGTTGATTGATACTGGAAAAGAACACATTATCGAAGAGGTTTACCAAAAATGTAAAGCCCAAGAAGCTCTTCCAAAAGAAGAAATTCGAAATTTTGTAAAAGAAATTTACTCCCCATTTACTGCTGAAGAGATTTCTGCGAAAATCGCTCAATTATTAAAACCTTCAAACATACAAGCAGAAGTTGCAATTGTATATCAAACGATTGAAGATTTACATCTAGCTTGCCCTAACAATACGGGTGACTGGTATTTCACAGGAAATTACCCAACACCTGGTGGAAACAAAGTGGTAAACAAAGCGTTTATTAATTGGAAAGAGGGTAAAAACGAGCGTGCTTATTAAAAAAACAAGATTGTAATATGAATAAAAAGCCCAGATATTTTTTAATTTATTTACTGGGAATCTATGTATTCTTACAATTCATTTGGTGGGGTTTTCACTTGATTGATTTAACAAAATCACAATCAAACGACACGGATTTAGTTCAAAAAAGAGTCATCATGATTATTGGTGAAGGCTTTGTTTTCTTGACTCTCGTGAGTTTTGGTTTGTGGAAAATTATTAGTTCAATTCGAAAAGACTTGCGCATGTCTAAATCGCAAAAAAACTTTATGTTGGCAGTTACGCATGAACTGAAAACTCCAATTGCTGCTGTGAAACTTAGTTTACAAACGCTTCAAAGAAAAGATTTAGCTGAAGACAAAAAAGAACTCCTTTATTTAAGAGCAATTGATGAAAATCAGCGACTTCAAGACTTAGTAGAACGTATTTTAACTGCTTCACGCTTAGAACAACGCAATCACGACTTACAAAAATCTAGTTTCTCCATAAAATCAGCGATTCAAGAATCAATTGATTTAATTCACTCTCGATTTAAAACAAATATTTCTTTACTTGAAACACAAGATTTCACCATTCTTTCGGATAAATTTCTCGTTTCAACGATACTCAATAATTTACTTGAAAATGCTGTAAAGTATGGACACAGTGAAAAAGGAATTGAAGTATCGATTTCCAAAACTGAGTATGCGTGTAAAATTCGAATTCGAGACTTTGGAAAAGGAATTGAAGTTGATCAAATTCCATTATTATTTAAAAAATTCGTCCGTTTAGAAAACGAAGAAACACGTTCAAATACGGGTACTGGCTTAGGTCTGTATATCGTAAGTGAATGTGTAAAAACACTAGGCGGAACAATTACTTTTGTCAAAACAACACAAGGCGCGTGCTTTGAAATAGAAATTCCATATGAATAATCAAAGAATAGGACTAATCATTTTAGATGGTTGGGGTTTGGGGGATCACTCCAAATCTGATGCGATTTTTAACGCAAATACTCCAACAATGGACTCTTTATTGAAGTCTTATCCAAATAATTCATTGATTACTTGTGGAGAAGCTGTTGGTTTACCTGAAGGACAAATGGGAAATTCGGAAGTTGGTCATTTGAATATCGGAGCTGGAAGAGTTGTTTATCAAGAATTAACGCGTATTAATAAAGCTATTCGTGAAAAGACATTTTTCGAAATCCCATTGCTGAAAAAATGCTTCGAAGAAGTAAAAGCATCAGGTAAGAAATTACATTTCATTGGTCTTGTTTCTGAAGGAGGAGTTCACAGTTCACAAGCACATTTACACGCATTTTTAGACATGGCAAAGTCGTATGATTTAGAGAATGTTTTTGTTCATGCGTTTACCGATGGACGTGATTGTGATCCAAAAAGTGGTGCGAAATTCATAGAAAACTTAGAAGCACATTTAGAAAAAACAACTGGGAAATTAGCTTCTATTGTTGGTCGATACTATGCAATGGATCGCGACAATCGTTGGGAAAGAGTTAAAGTTGCATATGATGTGATGGTAAAAGGAATTGGAAAATCGTTTACTTCTGGAAAACAAGCTTTATTGGATTCGTATGCTGCAACTATTACTGACGAATTTATCGAAGCACATGTGTTAGACGGAGTGAATGCGAAGATTGAAGCTGGCGACACGGTCATTTCATTTAATTTCAGAACTGATCGTCCACGTGAAATCACTGAAGCGTTAACGCAAAAGTCCTATCCAGATTACGACATGCAACCAATTCCAGTTGCGTATTACACTATGACGAATTACGATTCAAGTTATCGTAACATCCATGTTTTATTTGAAAAAGACAACTTAAAAAACACTTTAGGTGAAGTTTTAAGTAAGATGAATAAAAAGCAATTGCGTATTGCTGAAACGGAGAAATATCCTCATGTAACTTTCTTTTTTAGTGGTGGACGTGAAAAAGAATTTGAAGGAGAATCACGTATATTAATAAACTCTCCAAAAGTAGCAACGTATGATTTAGCGCCTGAAATGGGTGCCATCGAAATAAAAAATCAAATCGTTTCGGTTATCAATAAACAACAGGTTGACTTTTTCTGTTTGAACTTCGCAAATCCAGACATGGTTGGTCATACAGGAGTGTATGATGCGATTGTAAAAGCAGTTGAAACCGTAGACGCGTGTTTAGGTGAAATCATAACAGCTGCAAATGAAAACGACTACGAATTATTGATTATTGCAGATCATGGAAATGCGGATGTAGCATTTAATGCGGATGGTTCTCCAAATACTGCTCATTCTCTAAATCCAGTTCCAGTTGTATTGATGACAAAAAACAAAGATTTAGAATTAACAAATGGAGTTTTAGCAGACGTTGCACCCACGATTTTATCGCGTATGCAAATTGCTGCACCTTTGGAAATGGAGGGTAAGAATTTAGTTAGATTTTAATTAGGGTCTGCTGAAAAAGTATAACTCTTTGATTTTATTGAGTTAACAGTTAATTTTGCAGGATCAAGTGCAAGGAAAAATGAAAAAAGCATCAAAAAACCGTGCATCTCGTCCAAAATATGTGAGTACTAATCAGC
>JBKDZA010000046.1:0-12540 GCA_046308455.1 Fluviicola sp. | reverse complement strand
TGATGAAACATAGCCCCAAAAATAAAGCTGTGAAAATTAACGATTTAAATGTTTTAGTTTTTAGCCATTTTAAAGCAAAATACAATGCCCAAGAATTCATGGCAAAACTAAATACATGTGCCATCGGCATTTCTATCGTAGAATAGTATTTCAGATTTGTTGCTAATGCCAACGAAAAAACTGTAAATAAAACCGTTACATGGCTCAAACCTAAGTTCAATAATAATTTCCGTAAACCAATGAATCCAAATAAAGCAACAACAATACAACCAATACTCAACCACAAATGATAGGGCCAAGAATAGCCATCTGTATCTTCTCCAATTGAAGCTGCATGAATATGTGCACAAGCAAAAAACGGACTTAAAACTACTGCCGGACCAGCATAGCATTTATTTGTGAAACCACCTTTTCCATCTGGAATTGTAAAGTAATCAAATCCTTCATTTGTGTATTTTGGCTGAATTTTTTCTTTTAGAAAGTTATAATCATCCTGATAGTAAAACAGTTCTGGTAAATAAGCATAATAACCTGAACCGTCTGCTTTTACTGAAAAATTATGAAAATGTTTTTTATTTGTCCAACCAAATTCTTTGTCGGAATTTTGAACATAAATAAAACCGATTAACAAAAGTACTATTCCAAAAAACCAATTACTTTTTAAAATCTTTTGTAATAAAATCATTGTAAAATAACTGACTGTTTTAGAATTTAACTTGTTATAAATTAAAAAAAATTAGTGAGAACTTCTCTCCATAAAATCACAATCTAACATTCTATGAACTCTGTTTTCAGTTGATTCTTTTAAACGTTCCATCAAACGATTTACAGTTTCAAAACCAATGTTTGTTATTGGCTGACGCACACATGAAATTGGAACGCGCATATATGAAAAAGACTCTGAATCATCAAATGAAATTAAACGTGCAGTTGTTGGAGCTTCTATTTTATTTCTATTAAATGCACCAATCGTTTTTAATGCAACTTGATTGTTTAACGCAAAGAAACTGTCACATCCATTTTTAATAAGTCCTTCAACTATTGAATCCGCATTTTTCTCAGAAATAACTGCTTCTTCAAATGAATAACCTTTTGCTTTACACGCATTAATTGCACCTTCAACACGCAATTGAATGGTCATCACTTTATCTTGTTCTGGTTTTAAAATCGCAACTTTTTTAGGTGTTTTTGAAAACTTGTAAATTGCTTTTTCGGATTCTTTTACATTGTCAACACCCACAAAATCACCCAAATTATCTCCAATTCTATCCACCCAAACAACTGGAATAGGCGTTTCATCTAAAATTGGTTTTAAGGTTGGAATATCGTTACATGGAGAAATAATCATTGCATCGACTCCTCTTAAAATAAGGTCACGCATTAATTTCAATTCCATTGTTGGGTCATCATTCGTTGAAACAATGAATAAACTATATCCTAGATCGTACAATTTATCTTGAATAGCCTTTGTCATTTCTGAGTAAAAAGGATTCGATATATCTGACAAAACCAATCCAATTGTAGACGTTTTCCCTTCTCTCAATCCTTTTGCAAAGAAATTTGGAACATAATTCAACTCTTTTGCTTTATCCAAAATAAGTTGTTGCGTACGTTCACTAATATTAAATTGTTTTCCTTTTCCATTTAATACAAATGAAACAGTAGATTTAGAGACATTTAAACTATCTGCTATATCTGCTAAAGAAACGCGTTTACCTTTCATAATCAATGTGTTAGTTTCTTTCGTCTTTTCCCCAAAGCATTTTATTTCTGATTGTGTCAAGGAAATTAGTGTCTTCTAATTTAATAACATTTATCATATATTCAGCTTTTCTGATAATAACTTCTTCTTTTTGTTTCAAATTATATGAATGACCATCCAAACTGATCAAATAATTTCGTTCTCTTCCTTCCACACTTAACTTGATTGGGAATTTATCTGGAACAACCATTGGTCGAACATTTAAATTATGTGGTGCAATCGGAGTTAAAATATGAACTTGACATCCTGGAGTAACAATTGGACCACCACAACTCAAACTGTAAGCCGTTGAACCTGTTGGAGTTGAAACAATTAAACCATCTGCCCAATACGAATTCAAATAATTATCTTCCAAAAATGCATGAACTGTAATCATCGAAGAAGTGTCTTTTTTCAAGACTGTTACTTCATTCATTGCGATATTGTAGTCACCAAAAATATCTCTTTCCGTTTCAACGCGTAACAAAGAACGCAATTGATACTCGTATTTTTTGTTTCGAAGTTTATCTAAAGCAGAATCAAAAATTTCTTCTGAAACATTTGCTAGAAAACCTAGTCGACCTGTATTTATACCTAAAATTGGAACTTGCGAGTCACGAATAAATGAAACAGTTTTTAAGAAAGTACCATCACCACCAATAGAAAAAACGAAATCAATTCCTGTTTTAAAATCTTCATGCGAAGTGAAATAATCGTATTTCAAATCCATTCCGTTTTTATCGTTCAACTGATCCAATAAATTTTTCTCGAGAACAACTTTCCACCCAAAGGCATCCATTTTCTCGAAAAAACGTTTGAAAACAGCTAAATTATGTTTTGCTACTTTTTGACCGTAAACCGCAACTTGCATTTTTACATTTTTAAGTAATTCATTAATGCATCGTATCTGAATTGTAAATCATCTTCATAGGAAGAACGCTGAAAACTAGCCTTTACCACAATATCGAAACGCTCAAAAGAACGTAAAATACGACCCAACTCTCCTCCTGTAATTTTCAATGTTACTTCTACTTTGGTAGTATCAGCACTTGACATAATGTAGGAACTCAACACTACTCCATTATCACTTTCCACTATTTGTGCAATTCGTGACAATGAATAATCCACTCGATTCATCTCGATAACAATTATTGCTCCTGCTTCTTTTATACTTCCCGTATTTGCAATCATTGTCATCAGCTGATGAACACTTGTACATCCAACATATTGTTCGTTTTCATCTAAAATAGGTAGCACAGAAATTTTGTGCTCTTCCATTTTCGATAACACCTCATATATGTGAGCATCCACACCAACATAAGGTCGTGGTAAATGCTGAAACAATTCATCCAAAGATTTCTCTAAGTCCTCTTGATCGAAAATATCTGATTCCGATATTAATCCAACAAAATTTCCGTTTTTTAAAACTGGTAGATGAGAAACTTTAAACTCTTCCATCCATAAAAGTGCCTTTTCACCTGTATCTGTGTGAACCAATGGTGGAATTTCTTCTGTTATTACTTCTTTTGCTGTCATAAGTTTGCGCCAAATTACTAATTCTATCTTAAAAACGATTTACTTTGCAAAATATTTGTATCGAAATTATATGACGAAGTTAAGTGTAAATATTAATAAAATCGCAACAATTCGAAATGCTCGTGGAGGCAATTTACCAAGTGTTGTTTTTGCCGCAGAATCAATCGAGCGATTTGGTGCAGATGGAATAACTGTACATCCACGTCCAGATGAGCGTCATATAACAACTCAAGACATCGATGATTTATCAAAAATTGTTACAACTGAATTCAATATCGAAGGATATCCAGATAAACGATTCATTGAAATGATTGAAAAATATCGCCCTGCACAAGCAACTTTAGTTCCAGATCCACCACATGTTTTAACAAGTAATGCTGGTTGGGACACGAATAAACACGAAGATTTATTGAAAGAATTGGTCAAGCAATTTCGTGAATGGGGAGTTCGTTCATCCATTTTTGTTGATACTAATATTGAAAACATTGAATACGCCGCTAAAACAGGTGTTGATCGTATTGAATTGTATACAGGACCTTATGCAGAAGAATTTTATTTGAACAAAGAAAAAGCCATTCAACCATTTATTGAAGCTGCGAATCTCGCTCATGCATTAAAAATGGGAGTCAATGCGGGACATGATTTAAACCAAGATAATTTGCGTTATTTTAAAGAAAATATCCCTTTTTTAGCGGAAGTTTCAATTGGTCATGCATTAATTTCAGACGCTTTATACTTAGGAATGGAAAACACTGTTCAACGTTACAACTATTTGTTGAGATAAACACAGATTTCAATTAAGTCGATTAAATTCCAACAATCAAACTATAAATGCAAAAATTAGCAAGCTGAAAAAAACTAATTTTTAGTTCTTCTTGTTATATTTGCGATTCTAAATAACAAAATAGGCAATATGGCTACAAAAACGGTCGCTAAACCAAAGAAGGAAACGAAAAAAAGCACTTTAGACTCATCGTCTAAATTTTCGAAAGAAACCTATATTAAGTGGTATAAAGACATGCTTTTGATGCGCAAGTTTGAAGAAAAAGCGGGTCAATTGTACATTCAACAAAAGTTTGGTGGTTTTTGTCACTTATATATTGGACAAGAAGCAATTGTAGCTGGAACAGTGAGTGCGTCACGTCCAACGGACAAACATATGACTGCATATCGTGATCACGCACATCCAATTGGATTAGGAACAGATGTTCGTGTTTTAATGGCTGAATTATATGGTCGTAAAACAGGTTGTTCAAAAGGAAAAGGTGGATCAATGCACTTTTTTGACAAAGAAAAAAACTTCATGGGTGGACATGGAATCGTTGGTGCGCAAATACCAATGGGAACAGGTGTTGCTTTTGCAGAAAAATATAATAAAACGGATAGTGTTGTTTTTGTTTCAATGGGTGATGGAGCAGTTCGTCAAGGAGCTTTGCATGAAACATTCAATATGGCGATGAACTGGAAATTACCAGTGATTTACATTATTGAAAACAATAATTATGCAATGGGTACTTCTGTTGAACGTACAACCAACGTTACAGATCTTTCTAAAATTGGTTTATCTTACGACATGCCTTCGAAATCTGTAAATGGAATGTCTCCTGAGGCAGTTCACGAAGCAATTGAAGAAGCTGTAGCAAGAGCTCGTCGTGGTGACGGACCTTCACTTTTAGATATTAGAACATATAGATATAAAGGTCATTCAATGTCTGACCCTCAAAAATACCGTTCTAAAGAAGAAGTAGCTGAATGGATGGAACAAGATCCAATCGAGCATTGTTTAAAAATGATTAAGTCGAACAAATGGCTTAATGATAAACAAATTGAAGAAATTGATACATGGGTGAAAAAAGAAGTAGATGATTCTGTAGAATTTGCGGAAAACTCTCCTTATCCAGACGCAGACGAATTGTACGAAGACGTTTACATGGAGCCAAATTACCCGTATATCATTGAATACTAATTAAATTACAAGAAACACAATATTATGGCTGAAATAGTTTACATGCCGAAGTTGAGCGACACCATGACAGAAGGTGTAGTTGCTGAGTGGACAAAGAAAGTTGGAGATAAAGTTAAGTCAGGCGAGGTTTTAGCTGAAATCGAAACAGACAAAGCTACCATGGAATTCGAATCTTTTTTTGATGGTGTATTGTTGCATATCGGAATCGAAAAAGGACAAACAGCTCCAGTAAATTCGCTTTTAGCTATTATTGGTCAAGCTGGTGAAGATATTTCAAGTATCATCGCAAGTGCTGGTTCAACTGCTCCCGCTGAAACTAAAGTCGAAGAAAAGAAAGAAGCACCAGTTGCTGCTCCTGTAGCTGAAACTGCGGCTCCAGTTGTTGCTGAAAAGGCGACTCCAACTCCTACACCAACAGTTTCAAATGTTTCTTCAAATGGTCGAATTTTAGTTTCTCCATTAGCAAAAAAATTAGCTGAAGAAAAAGGTGTAGACTTAAGTTTCGTTCAAGGAACAGGTGAAGGTGGTCGTATCACAAAACGTGATGTTGATCATTATTTACCATACAATGCTCCAACTGGAGGAAAACAAATGAACTCATCTGCTGGTTTGGTTGAATCTTTTAAAGAAGTTCCTAATTCTCAAATGCGTAAAGCAATTGCGAAAACCTTATCTGCTTCTAAATTTTCAGCTCCTCACTTCTATTTAAAAATGGAAGTAGACATGGACAATGCAATTGCAGCTCGTGCAGCTATCAACACGTTAGATGGAGTGAAAGTTTCATTCAATGATATGATTATCAAAGCAGTATCTGCTGCATTGAGAAAACATCCAAAAGTAAATGCTGATTGGATGGGAGAATCAATTCGCTACAACAATCATATCCATGTTGGTGTTGCTGTTGCAGTTGAAGACGGTTTAGTTGTTCCTGTTGTAAAATTTGCTGATTCTAAAGGAATTTCTCAATTAGGTGCTGAAATTAAAGACTTAGCTTCAAGAGCAAGAGATAAAAAGTTAAAACCAGAAGAAATGCAAGGTGGTACATTTGCAGTTTCAAACTTGGGTATGTTTGGTATTGAAGACTTTACTTCAATTATCAATCCTCCAAATGGATGTATTTTATCTGTTGGTCAAATCAAACAAACTCCAGTAATTAAAAACGGACAAATTGTTCCAGGAAATGTAATGAAATTGAGCCTTTCTTGTGACCATAGAGTAGTTGATGGTGCTATTGGTTCCGCTTTTTTACAAACACTTAAAGAGTTGATTGAGAACCCAGTAACGATGCTAGCTTAATTTTTTTTTGAAGAATTTTCAAATAATTGAGTATTGTAAATAAAAAAATGTACCTTCGCTCATTAAATAATTATTATGAGTAAAGGAACTGTTAAGTTCTTTAATGAATCAAAAGGTTTTGGATTTATTAAAGACGACGAAACAAAACAAGATTTTTTCGTTCACGTTACAGGTTTATTAGACCAAGTTAACGAAAATGACGAAGTAACTTTCGACATCGAAGAAGGTAAAAAAGGATTAATGGCAGTAAATGTAAAAAAAGCATAAGGTCACATATTAATTTTTGAGAAATCCGCTAAGAAATTGGCGGATTTTTTTTATATTGCAACCTAAACTATTTACAACTATGAAAAATTTATTTTCAATAGTACTACTATTTGTACTTTTCGTCAATTCTTCATTTTCTCAATGCACACCTAATACAAGCTTCACATCTCCAGGACTTTATCCAGATACTCTTCCAGAAGGGACAGTTGGTCAAACCTATGCTGAAACAGTAACTTTTGTTATGCCAACTGATACTTCAGGATTTGACTTTACAAATTTTGAAATTGTTTCGATTTCATTACCAGCTGGACTTTCTTGGCAATGTGACAATTTTGCAACTGGATGTAATTACAATCCTCAAGTGAATATTTATGGATGTATCGCAATTACTGGAACACCAATTTTAGCTGGAGATTACATCGTTCAGGCTTCTGCCCTAGCTGATTTAACGATTACTTCAGATGTACCTGTAACTTTTGAAGTGTTTTTGCGCATCAATCCGCAGGTAATCAATACTACAAACAATGGCTTTTCGCTTACAACTTCGGGGAATTGTGCACCAGTAACAGTGAACTTTACAAATAACAACCCTGGTTTAATGGGATATACGTGGGATTTTGGAAATGGAAGTACAAGTACTCTTGAAAATCCAAATGCTCAATTATATACCAATCCTGGAGTATACATCATCAATTACGAAGCTTTTACGAATACTTCTCCAACAGATATATACACTTTAACTGGATTTACTGTCAATTCACTTTCAAACTATGGAGGTTTAGTAGAAAATGCAGATGCCTTTTTTATCATTTCTGAAAATGGAAATCCAGTTTATACTTCGCCCGTAATTAACGACACAGATCCACCAGTTTCATGGACAACAAACATTGTTATGAATCAAGGAAGTACCTATACAGTTGACGTTTGGGAGTCTGATGCTGGTGAATTTGGTTTTGGTGCTGATGATTACATGGGAAATGCTGGTGTTAGCTTTAGTGGATGTACAAATTGCGCAATTTCAAATGGGGTCATTTCATATACAGTAAATCATGTTGTGATTCCTGCTACCCCTTCTGTGATTAGTGCCGATACGATTGAAATTTTCGCACAACCAACTACTCCAAATGTAACTTATAATTCAGGTACACAAACCTTGTCAACAACGAGTACTGAACCATTCTTTCAATGGTACCAAGGAAATATCGCAATAAGTGGAGCCACATCAAATAATTACCAACCATCAGTTTCTGGTTATTACTCTGTAATTGCATACAATGGTGGGAATTGTGCAGCTGTTTCTGATTCAATTTTAATTGTGATTTGTGATACTTCGTTTGCTGCAGTAATCACTGGTGGAACAGGTACTTTGAGCGTGAACAATCCAGCAGGATATGATGTTGAATGGTCATTGAATGGATCTGTTTTAGCAGGTTTGACAAACAATTCAATAGCAATTTCAACTGGTGGAACCTATACAGTTACATTAAGTGATACGTTTGGATGTGTTTACAGTTCGGCACCATTTGTTTCAACTTTAGCGATTGCTGAGACTGCAACAACTTTCCCGAGTATTTATCCGAACCCAACAAAAAACAGTATTAACATTGTTCCTCAAAGTTCAAAAGCTGTTGATGTTAAAATAATCGATGTACTTGGAAGGCCAATTACAAGTGAAAAAATCACGGAAAAAACTTCTTTCGATTTAGCAAATTATGGTCGTGGAGTTTACTTGGTTGTAATGGAAATTGAAGGAAAACGATTTATGCAACGAATAGTAGTTGAGTAAAAATAAATTGAAAATTGAAAATTGAAAATTGAAAATTGAAAATTGAAAAACTATTTATTTTCTTTTATTTTAATCCACGTTGAGTACATTTTTTCTTGAGTGGGTCGATTAGCTTCAATTTCTCTTAGAGGTTCAACTTCTTTTAACGTTTCATGTAATTCTTTTGGTAAAGCCTGATATAGAGCTGTTCCAGTTGTTTTCCACGCAATCATATCATCGCTGACTTCTTTGATGATTTTTGCTGGATTACCAACTAATAGTGAACGTCGTGGAATCTGACTTTTAGCTGGAACAAAGGACAATGCACCAACGATACATTCCTCTTCGATCACACATTCATCCATAATTACTGCATTCATTCCGATCAAGCAATTTTCACCGATAATTCCACCATGAATGATTGCTCCATGACCGATATGAGCTCCTTTTTTCAAGATAGTTGTTGTTCCTGGAAACATATGAACTGTACAATTTTCCTGTACATTACACCCATCTTCTATAATAATTTGTCCCCAATCACCACGAATTGCAGCTCCTGGTCCAATGTAAACATTTTCACCAATAATAACGTTTCCTGTTACACATGCTTGTGGATGAACAAAACTCGATTCTTTAATTACAGGGATAAAACCGTTGAAGGAATAAATTGCCATTAATTTTGTTTTTGCAAAGATACAATCGAAAATTAGTTTTTAACTCGATGTAAATTTCTAAAACCTAAAATAATTACCACTTTTAATTGAGGGATTTTTCGTGAATTTAACGATTGTTCATTCAGGTAAACTTTACATCCATAATAGCTAACTGAACCATTTTTTAAAACTTTCAGAATGTGTTTTGTTCTAAATTTCTTTTTTACAAAGTCAAATATTTCCGTAGACGTATATTTTTCTAAAGGAATTTGTTTAAAATCAGGTGATTCTCTTTCTTTTATGGAAGGTTTCTTTCCTTTGTATAAATGAAATGGAGATGCATCATTTGATCGATCTAAGTGAAAATTTATTTCTGATTTTAATGCTGGAATTGTGAACGAATGAACTGAAACATAATTGAAATTTGTTTTAGACGACAAAATCACACGTTGAATTAATCTTCTAAGACTAGAAATACGTTTGCTTTTTGCATTTCCTATACTACTCATTCTTGTAACAGTCATAGTTGAAAGCTTGTCTAGAATTAAACTTCTTTGAATCGAATACTTTCTATTCCCATTGTTTTTTAAGATGCAAGTAGTAATAATTCCATCATAAATCTCAGTTCCATTTGAAAAATAATCAATCTCTTCTGACGAAATTTGGATTTTTTCAACTTCAGATAATGTGTCATTTTCTGGAATTTCATTTCTCCATGTAATGACTCTTGATACAATTGGAGCCTGAGAAACTCCAATTGTAACTTGAAATATAAATAATATGTATACAAAAATCTTCATTTAATCTAAAATGATTTCACCAATTTCTTTTGACGATTTTCCTTGAATATTGATTCGTTTGACTTTCTCTACTTTGTTTTTTCCGTCGAGATTAAAAATCCCTAATTCAAAAGCTGAAATGATTATGATTCCAATTGTACGCGCTTTGTCAAACTTTGGGATTGATTCTCTCCCCATCTCAGTGTAAGTATTCATATCAGGCAATACAACTCTAACAACTTCTGGAACTTCAACCTTGTTTCCATCCTGATCTTCTATTTGCTCTCCCATTGCGACATAAGATTGAGGTATATTTCTTGAGAAAAAATCACAATTAATCAACCCAAATCTAGTCAACCCAAAACTCAATCGATCATTATTCTGTTCTGGATTATATGGAGCAATTGTACGTTTACTCATTTCAGTTAAATACCTATTCACAGAATCGATTTTTTGAGCATATACTCTATTGTATATAGAATCTTTAATTTCAAGCTTACGTCTATTCTTTTCAAACTTTGCAATTTTCTCTTGATGACGTCTAAAATTATCTGGAGCCACACTCACATAAGGCATAATTGGAATATTTATAGTATCCTTTCCAAAACGATAAATTAAACGATAATTATCTTCATTCATTGAACGCTTTAATTGAATATCATAAACAGGAAACATTTTACTTTTTTTGAATCTGTTATTTCTAGGTCGATCAAAATGAGTCTTTAAAATTGAATCCAATTCTTTTGAGACAATGGTATCAATTAACCACGACATTTTTGTTGCATAAGCCCCTGATTCCTGACGTTTTGCAAAAGTTTCTTTTTCTGGTTTTTCATAAGTTGATAAATTCAAAATACTAGCATCATACCTTTTCTTTTTATATTCTCCAACATATGCATAATTTCTTCTAACTCTACTGAAAAATGGATTTTGAACAAAAGTTGACTTCAATGAATCTAACATTTTTACTCGTTCTTCTTCTTTATCCATATTAAAACCTTCAATTGGCATCCAATTCTTATTTTCCTCACTATATTGAAATAAATCTGGTTTTGAGGAATTGATCTGATTTTCTAAGTTAACTTGAATTGTATTTTCTGGATTCGGTTTTAATTCCTCTCCAGTTGAGGTTTTTGCTTCTACTTCAAACATTCCACTTGAAGAAAACAAGCCTTTTTCATTTGAAATATCTGCCATCATCGGAGCTCCAATCAATGCCATACTAACAGGATCCATAATTGGAGTTACTTTAAAATCTACAGTTCCAGAGTAAACTTCCCCACTTTTTGTTAAGAAAGCATTCGCTGGAATATCAAAACTTACATCCTCAAAACTGATGACTTTTGGTTCGTTTGCTTCAAATGTTACTTTTTCACTTTCCAATTCTTTAATAATTGGAACCACTGAATTTGAAGCCATTTCATCAGAAAACATGGAAACATCAGATACAATTACTGTATTTTTCAATTGATTCTGTAAAACTACAATATCACTTTTTTTCAAGTCTGAATTACTGATTTTCAACGTGTCTATTTGTCTACTTTTAGATAATTCACCAATTTGAAAGTCACCATTAATAGTTAGAGTTGAAAGTGATTTTAGTTTTTCAATATTTGAGGGTATCGTTGATTGGGTAAATGAAAGACTTTTTAGATTTGGAATTCTTTCAAATAGCGGATCTGTTGCTTCCGAAGCCTCATAATTTGAAAAATTAATCGCTCTTACATTTTGATTATCAGTGAAATTACGTACAAAATCACCTGTAGCATTATCAATGTTGAAGTTTTCAATTGTTGTCTGTTTCAATGCATTGGAAAAATTAATTCTCCCACTCTTAGATCCAGACGCATACAAACTTCTCATTTGATCATGAAATTGAAGATTCTCTATTATTTTTGTTAAATGAATATCTGGATTGTTTTGAACGTTTAAAACTTCTAAACTCCATAAATTCCCCACAACTTCCTCACTAAATTCAATATGATTATTCGACAAATTCAGACTTTTCAAATTTGGTGTGTAATACAATGAAAATGGTACAGAAATAAAATCATTGGCACTTAAATCAAGTTCTATTAATTTTGAAAATTTACCGATTGAATTATCCAATGCCAACAACTGATTGTTTGACAAATTTAAACTTTCAATATTTGGAAAAATCTGACTTAATCTTTCTAAGTTGTATGGGGAAAAATTAGAATATGATAAATTTAATTTTTCGACGTTTCCATAATAACCAAAACCAATTTCACCTATTCGAATTCCAGACAAATCCAAATTAGCTGGAACAGTTTTTCCATAAACTGAATCTAAATATTTCTCTAAATTAATAGATTGATCAGTTGATTGCGCAACAAATCCATTTACAATAAACAAACTTGCAGTAACTAGTATTTTAGTAAATTTCATAGTATCTTTTTAGGTGAATGTCAAAACATAAAAAAAGTAAACATGAAACGTGATTTTTTAACATTTATTGGAATCATTTTGAAAAAAAGCATAGGTTTACTGGTCGATTTTATACATTTGAATAAATA
>JBKDZA010000045.1:0-44127 GCA_046308455.1 Fluviicola sp. | reverse complement strand
GTTGCGAATTTAGGACAAGTTTTCAAGTTTTATGAATTCGCTCCTCGACTTGGTTTTCTTACTAGTTTAGGAATTGGTGGATCGTCACATTTTAATGATAGTTTAAAATTTGGAGTAAAAGGTGGGGCTGATCAAATGATTAACTTTCAATTGAGCTTCACCCCTACGTTTAAAATTAGTTCTAGAGTGTCACTATTTACTCAATTTAATATCATTGCAATTGCCAACCAAGACAACACATTTGATTTAAAAGGACAAGTAAATGACCGTGGATTGAATGGTTCATTGTTAACGGGAACAGTTGGTGTTTCTATTGCGCTTGGAAAAGAAAAAGAACATGTGGATTGGTTTTCAAAAGATCAATTTGTTCAACAGAATATCGATCAATTGTCCACAAAAAGAGATAGTTTGCTAGCAACATTTATGGATTATCCTGAAAATACACAAAACGAAAGTACCGAAAACACCCCAATTTTATCAATGAATGAACCTGAAGCATTAGAAGAAATCGATGGAGTAATTGAATTCCCAGAGAAATTGGAGTTGTTTTACACTGTTCAAGTTGGATACTATTTAGTTGCCGACTCTGTTGACTACTCACAAAAATTCGGGTTTGAAGCCATTCGAAAAGCACTTCCAAACGGAGGTGAACGTTATTTCTATGGATTCTTCGATGATGTGGAACAAGCAAAAGATGTTCGCGAAGCACTCGTAAATTCAACTATGGAGGATGCTTTTGTTGTACCTTATTATCAAGGAAAACGAATCACGAATGCGCAGGCGGAGAAGTTGCTTTTGAAGTACGGGCAAAAAATATTACTTCCAAAAACTGAAAGTAATTAATCTGTTAAAACAGAGTTTGTTTGATTCAAAAAAAATAACGCTTGCAGTTAAAAAGACCTTAAATAGAAAAAGCTCCTTCAATATTCTTTGAAGGAGCTTTCATTTTGAATTATAAAAGTATTGTTATTCGATTTCGTTTCCAGAAACCTTATTTTTCTCAAAACATTCCAAATTATAAAGTGTAGTTTCGCAAATGTTATTTAAAGCCGTATCTGTAAGAAATCCTTGATGACCAGTGATGAGTACATTTTGAAACGCCATCAGACGTGCAAATTGATCATCTTGTAGAATGTCTTCTGTATGATTTTCAAAGAACAATCCACTTTCTTTTTCGTACACATCCATTCCAAAATATCCGATTTTTCCGCTTTTTAGTGCTTGAATCACATCGTTCGTATTAATCAAAGCTCCTCTTGCAGTATTGATAAGCATGACTCCGTCTTTCATGTTGTCGAAACTTGATTTATCTATGATATATTTCGTTTTTTCTGTAAGCGGAAGATGTAAAGTTATAATATCTGCTTCTTTACATAAAGATTTGAAATCTGTGTATTCTACTTGATACGCCTTTTTAATTTCTTCATTTTCAACTTTATCAAAAGCAAGTGTCCGACAGCCAAAGCCATGAAGAATACGTGCCATTACACTTCCAATTTTACCTGTACCAACAATGCCAACTACTTTACCATTCATATCAAATCCTATCAATCCGTTCAACAAAAAGTTTTGTTCCCTAATACGATTGTGTGAATGAATTAATTTCCTATTCAAAGCTAACATTAAGGCAACTGCATGTTCAGCTATTGAAAAAGGAGAATATGCTGGAACCCTAGCAACTTGTATTCCCAATTGTTTCGCTTTATCAAGATCCACATGATTGTATCCGGCAGAACGAAGGGCAATAAAACGAATTCCATTTTTATGTAATAACTCAAGTACTGGAGCAGAAGCATCATCCCCTGTAAATAAACTCACAGCTTCAAATCCTTTACACAAGGAAACGGTTTCAAGAGAAAGCGCTTGTTCTAAAAATACTATGTCTTGAATTCCTTGAGTTAATTTCTCAAAATAGGATCTTTCAAATTCATGATAGCTATAAATTGCTGTTTTCATTGGCTGTTTTTTAATTTAAATCGATTAACTTTCCTCTTTTTCGCATTATTCTTTTCACAGATATGGATTTCCAGTGTGTAAATCTATGATGGATTAAATTCGAAACTATGACATAATAAAAAGCATTAGTTACATCATTAAGTAATTGTGAGTTTAAAAGCTAGATTATTATAAAAACTTGAATAAAGAACCAAAATAGAATGAATTTTACTAAACTTTGAATTGAAGAATGATAATTCATAAATAACAATTGCTCTTAAAGCATATTCAAAATATTCTCACCAATTTTAGTATCGAGTTGATTATTATCTAAAACAGAAACGAATCCCATTTTACAATGATGACTTATGCTTTTAACATCCTCATTTATTGAATGATAATCATCTGTTAAAAATTCATTCGACTTTACTTTTTGAGTTGATCCAGGGTATAGCAATAAACACTGTTTCGCTTTCCAGAAACGCGCATAGGCATACATTTGACGCAAATCTTGAATCGATGCTGTTGAACCTGGTCTTTTCCATTTCGTATCAATAATAAACACCTCGTTATTTATTTCAATTACAACATCTGGTTTGATATAATTAAAGCCCCAGAAGTATTTTTGTACCTGTCCTGAAATTTTAGCTTCTTTAAATTCATACGTTTCTTTTTGAATTTCTTTTCGAAGCATGACTAAAACATATTCTTCCCACAACTGATTCATGTCAAACAACAAAGCAATCATTTGTTGATTTCCATGCTTGATATCAGGTGAATAATTTAAAATAATCAACTTCGCCAATTCAAATGCACGTTCGTAGGGTGCTGATTTTCTGTCGAGCTTTATAGAATTTAAAACTTGCTCATTGACTTGAATTGAATTCACTTCAGGAAAGGACAGTTGCACTCGTTTTGAATAATCTGCCAAACGTGTTCCTTTTGAAAATTGATCCACAATACTCAAAGCTAAGGCTAAAATTTGATGCAATTTGTGATTTACATCGTACACTTGATGCGTGGTATAAAATCGTTCTTTGTGCACAAGATTGTGACGAATATTTCCCGCAAAATCCAATTTACCTTTTAGTGCTTTGATGTTTCCTGTTTCTTTTCGGTATTTCTTGATTAATCCATGATGAATAAGGGTTTCAACTTCTCTCAAAAAGTATTCAAAGTAAACTTCCAATAAATTTAAGTGCTGTTTTTTCAGGTTGGCATTTCCAGCCGTTTGAGCTTTTAATCGACCGCAGGCTTTTAACATTTGCAGCAAGACATCTTTCCATTTCGCATCAGAATCGTCTTTGTCTGCTTTGGGGTGAATTTGAACCAAAAGACCATCCACTTGAATAACGCCCACGAATTGTTTGAAACGCAAACCATTGTGCAACACATCAAAATACTGTCCTTCGTGTGCATCGTTTAGTTTGACAAAGGCATTCCAGTGTTCTTTTTTGAAGACCTTTCCATCGATTAATAAGCGACCATGTTCAAATACATCGATTTTATTCAACACCAGTTATCATTTTAGCGAGCATTGAGACAAACATATCATCCGAAATATTCGATTTATCAGAAATATCATTTAAATGATATACAACACCATCTCTATCGATTGAATCCGATTTAGCTGCAAACTTGATTTCTTTAATTAGAGGTTTTGAAAAGAATTCTTCACCGATAATTAATTCTATTTTGTGGTAATCGCCATAGAAGTATTCTTGTAAAAGCGGAATGATTTTGTTTTTAAATACCAAGCGTAAATCATCTAAACTTTTTACATTCATAAAAAATGCGTGCCCGATGGTATGATCTCTGTCGACAAGTACCTCAATTCTTTGGTTAATAGTTGTTAGCAATTCAACTAAATCAATTCCTTCAATCTTACCATCAATTGCTTTTCCATCAGTTTTTATTTTTATTGGGTCTGGTAACATTTCAACAAATGAAAAACGTCTTCTTAAAGCCGTATCTAAAGCTTCAACTGAGCGATCTGCAGTGTTCATTGTACCAATAATATACAGATTGGAAGGAACGCCAAATTTATCTCTAGAATAAGGTAATGTTACAGTCAATTCCTCATCTTTTCCTAAGCGTTTATCTTCTTCAATTAGTGTAATCAATTCTCCAAAAATGGATGATACATTTCCTCGATTGATTTCGTCGATGATCAAAACATAATTTAAATTCTCATCATGCGTGAAAGCACCATTTTGTTCTGCAAAATTGTAGAAATCTTTGTAAACAGCATAAATAAAAGAAGCTCTTCCTCCTCCAACATGTTTTTTCACATCAACTCGCCCTTGTTTGTTTGATTCAGAACCATCAACTTTGGCATCAAAAAGACGTTCAATCATATTTTTTGAAACTATAAATGCACGTGTTCCCTCAGGTTCTTTTGGGTTCCATGATTTTTTAAAACGAACATTTATTGAGTTTCCATTTGATTCAATACTATCTAATTTTAATTCGCTAGAAACAGATGTAAATATTTTTTCTCCGCTATGATTCCTAATTTCTGAAACATAATTATTCCAAAGTGATTCAAATTCAACACTACTCTTTGTGCGTTTTTTTGCAAGATCAACAATAACTTTGAAAATACCATCTTTAATTACATATTCAATCTCAGAGGGACGACTTTCTGAATTCGATTCATTTGCTTCGTTATCATCTTCCCCAATACTATCAATTTTAGGTTTAATTCCTTCAATAAAATCTTCATAAGCCATAGATTGATGAAAAGTTGTGAAGACAATTTGACCATTGGGATTTGTTTTTTCATCGTATAAATGCTTTTTAAATTCCTCTGTCAAAAGTTTTCTTTCTTGATTCAGATTGAAATTAGGAGCAACAATTTGTAAAGCATTGTTAATTGTATGGTATGTCTTTCCTGTTCCTGGAGGGCCGTAAAGTATCACATTTAAATTTGGAAAATCTATTTTCATGTTTTTGTCAATTGTAAAAGTATTATTAGTGTTTTGGTTTACAAATGTTAGATCATATTTTGGGATAAAAAATAAATTATTTGCAACATTTATATTATTAGGTGTTACTTCAGTAAAAGTTGAATTTGCACTTGGTAAATATCCAGATCTATGAGCTTTCAAATCATTTGCATTGTCAACAATTGGCTGATATAGAGGTCTTATTTTACGATAAATCCAATTACCTCCACCATCAAGTTCATCTTGAATATCTTGTGGTAACAATTGACAATCAGAAATTACTTCTGCTATGTGAGATAATCTATAACTTCCATAACAAACATATACTAAATCACCAATATTGATATAGTCTCTAAAATTATTTGCCTGATTTTTACCCGTATTACCGCCCATTGTAATCCAATTGTTAGCTGAAAATAACTCGACTAATTCCGGTTTATTATACATTACCCAGCCCATTGAAATTTTAAAGAGCTTTCTACCATTTAATTCTAAATGATTCATTTTGAAAAGGTTTTAATTTAGTTTGATCTAAACAAGTTTAATGTTTTCACAACTCCCCACGAAAAGCCTGCGCCAAAACTGCCTGCGGTAAATTGTCTATTTTTTCTTTTAAAACTTTGTAACGTGCCTCTATTGCATCTGCCTTAGTAAATAAGGCTTCTATACGACGAACGATTTCAGTTTGTTCTTCTATAGGAGGAATTGCAATTTCTAAGTTTGTTATAGTAGGTAATTTAATGTTTGGTTGCCCACCACCTGCATAAGAAATCTCCCTTAAACCATTTTTACATAATCGTAAATAAAACTCTATAAAAAAATTTGATGTTACTGTCTTAGCATTAATCCCAATTAGACTATCCGGAAAAAACATTTCTTTTTCCAAAATACCTGTATTTCCTATTGTAGCTCCTACAATTGCTATAACGACTGTATTTTCAGGAAAAGATTTACTAACTCCTTTTCCATCTTCGTTTAGTGTTTTTGAAAATTTATTAGTAATTCCTCCTTCTCTTGGTAAATCACCAATTTGCATAAAAGGAAATTCTCCATCAAAATATTTAGAATCATTTCTTGGTCTTGCTGTAAATTTTCCTCTTGAACATTCAACGTAATTACCTAAAGCTGTAATTTCCCAGGTTTCTGGTAATTCATGATAATCAATTAATTGATGTTCAACTTTAAACTTTTTATCAACATTTATTTTAGTGATGTTTTTTAAATCTTCTCTCCATTCCTCTGTCAACTTCCCAGTCACCGCCTGTGTCAAAACCACCTGACGAAACTGTTTCAACAAAACTGGAATTTTTTCTAAACCTTTTTTTGCTGTTTCTAGATGCGAAAAGATGTGGTCGAGTTTGGCAACGATGCGTTGTTGTTCGGAAATTGGAGGATATGCAACATTAAAACTTTTGAAATTTCCAATTTTTATATAATTAGTTGCTGATCCAAATTGTTCAGAAACGCCATACTTTCTCCAATTTGTTTTAAAATAATAATATAAAAATTTAGGATTTATACGAATTTTTTGAACTATGTAAGTTCTTTGGTAAGCCTCAAACTTTCCGTTGTAATAAAATACTTCTCCTACATTTGCACCATTTCCTGGTAAAATTAAAACTTCCCCTTCAAAAGAATAACTATCTGATTTTAAAGGCTCAAACGCACAAGTGAAAAATAAATATCCCCCATCTTCTGTTGCAAAATTTGCATCTTTTTTTCCTGTAATTACAGTACAAATATCAAATAATTCTGTTTCAACCCAATCTTTTGGCAATTTCTCACTCATCAGTTCAACTCTTTTAAAATCGCGTTCAACTCTATTTTTATTCTCATACGTCCTTTGTTTTAATAAACTTTTGCTTAAAAATATTCAAGAAATAAGTAAGATTCAATTCGTCCCCAGCTTGGGGACGAATTGAGATTTGTATTTCGTCCTCAACTTGGGGACGATTTAAAAAATGCTGATAGAAAAGTTTACAATACTTTAAATTTGTCACCGAAAACCCTTTCATATCAGGGAATTCCTCTTTTAAATCCTTACTAACTTGCTCTAAAAACTTCGTTCCCCATTCGCTTTGGTTTTCAGTAATCATTTTTCCTAAATCCCAATAAAACTCAATTACAATGCCGTTAACAATATGCATCGCCTTCATTTGCGAAGAACGAATTTTAGACTTTACTTCGTTGATCCAGTTTATATACGTTTTATCTAGCATGTGCGTTTCTTCAGTTCAACTCTTTAATAATCGCGTTCAACTCCTTCGTAATGATCGCCAATTCATCCAATGCTTCTTTCGCAATGTCGATCGGTTCGCCCAAATCTTCTGAGTTGGTAATGCTCTCATCGGCAATCAAGCCCAAATCCAAACTGTCTTTCTTTTTTGCAATTTCTTCGCGTGAAATACATTTCCAACGCTCGTCTTTGATGTTCGCTCTTTTTTCGTGGTCAATGCTTCCGTCGTAGGAATGAAATACTTCCTCTTCGTTCAAGCCTCCTGTGTAGGCTGTTACAAAATCGGCAAATGCTTTCTCTGTGAATGCTGTTCGTTTTCCGTAGTTAGGTGTGTTGGTGCGCATGTCGTAGAACCAAACTTTCTTGGAGTTGTTGGTTTCACTTTTTCCACGGGTGAAAAACAAAACATTCGTTTTCACTCCAGCCGCATAGAAAATTCCTGTTGGTAAACGTAAAATGGTATGTAAATCACATTTGTCCATCAAATCTTTCCGGATTTTTTGACCGTCACCGTCTTCAAACAAGACATTATCAGGTAAAACAACTGCTGAACGAGCTTTACCATCCTTTTTCAAGGAACGGTAAATGTGTTGCAAGAAATTCAATTGTTTGTTACTCGACAAAAAGGTTAAATCGTCACGCGAAGGCTTTTCTCCTCCTTTTTTAGTTCCAAAAGGCGGATTTGCCAATACGCCATCAAAACCAGAAAGTGTTTTACCAAACTCGGTTAAGGTATCGTTTAAATGAATAGTACTATCTAATCCGTGTAATTTTGCATTCATCAAGGCCAAGCGGTGTGCGTCTTGTACCAACTCTACCCCACTCAAGGCTTCTGTTTGTTGGAACTTACGTGTTTTTTCATCGGCTGAAAAGACATAATCGTATCGTTCTTTTAAATAGAAATCGAGAGAAATCATGAAACCAAAGGTTCCACAAGCGGGATCATTCCATGTTTCACCCAATTTTGGCGCCATCAAACGAATCATTGCATTGATCAAAGGTCGTGGTGTAAAGTACTGCCCTGCTCCACTTTTCTTCTCATTTGCATTTCGTTCCAACAAGTCCTCGTAGATGTGGCCCATGGTATCGCGCTCGTCTTCATCGTACCAATCGATCAGGTCAATTTGCGTAATTAAAGTTCTCAAGTTGACAGGCTTACGCAAAGTCGTTGAGGCATTCAAGTAAATTTCCTTGATGGAGTCGTTGTCTGCTTTCGTACTGATATTTGCCAATAAATCGCGGTAACGGTCGAACAATTCTTTGTTGTCCGTGATGTTTTTCAAGGTTTCCCAGCGGTATTCTTCCGGAATTTGATGTGCAAAACCAACTTTATCCGACGATTTTTTTTGAATCTGAATGTCGGACAATTTGAGAAACAAGATGTACGTTAACTCGTTTAAATATTGGTGGTACGTTACTCCATCGTCGCGTAGGACATTACAGAGGTTCCAGAGTTTTTGGGATATTTCTTGAGAGGACATTTTTATTTAATTGATTTTCTTCAGTTTGTATTTTCTTTAATAAACATTTTTTGAGTACGTTTTATTGGAATTTTGCTAGATAATTCCTCTTTAAACTGCTACGTGTAAAGATAAATGGATTTTCTTTACACGTTTTGTGTTCATGTAAAGATTATTCAAAATTCTTTACATGTTATTTGTCGTAAAACAACACTCTTTAGTATTATGCTATTTCGGTATATAAATTTTCGTTCAATTGCTCCAACAAGTTTTTCAACTCAAATTCAAAGACTTTGTCTAATTTGTCAAAACCACCCACTTCATCAAACGGGTCGAGGTTAAGGTCTTCCACTTGGATGACTTCTTCTTGCAAGAGTTGTTTTTCAAAGCGATCGATCCATTTTTCTTGCACCTTGTTCCAGGTTTTCATGCTTCGAATTTTGTCAATTGCGTTTTTGATACGTTGTTCATGACTAATCAAAGAAGTTCCAACTGCCAAAGTTCTTATGTATGAAATGATATCTGCTGCTATGTCTTCATTCTTTGTGGCTTTCCAAGCTGCATTCAAAGAACGAGTATTGAATCCTTCTTGGTCTAAAATAAGCTTTAACTCTTTCAAGGATTTTCTGTCCAATTCTTTTGGTCGCGTACAAATGATTTGAAGGGCAAGTATCTTATTTCTATTTTGCTCGATGAAGCTTTTCAAGCTTTCTAAATAATCTTCTGGTTTTTGTCCTTTTCCGTAGCCTCTTTCTGTAGTGATATATTCGTCTTCATGCTCAGAAAATAATTGTGTAGTAGGATCGGGTTTCAATTCATCTAAGTATTTCCAAACACCATTCATTTCTTCAATTTCAAGTTTGAAATTAATGGGTGAAATACCTTTTAAGTGTTGAACAAAATCATCAGAGCTTATCCCTTTTGATATATAATTAAATTTATCTTCTTCGTTATTTGAAATATATTTCCTTTTACGTTGAAATTTGGCAATGATCTGTTCAATTTGTCTTTGAACTCGAGCTTCACTTTCAATCAAATCCAATTCTTCAATTAATTGAACAAAAGTAGTGCTTGGATTGGGTGCAACAGGTTTCATTGTCGTGTAATCTTCCAACGTTTCATACACACGAACGGCATCAAATATTTTAAATGAAGTTTTATTGATTGCATCACATCTTCGAGTGGCGCGACCTAACATTTGTTCGTATAAAATACGTGATTTAATTCGGCGTAAAAAAACGATATTACAAATGGAAGGAACATCAATTCCAGTTGAAAGTAAATCAACCGTTACTACAATGGAAGGATATTTTTCGTTCTTAAAACGTTTCACCAATTCCTGAGGATTATAGGATTTCCCTGTAATCTTTAAAATAGAATCAATTGGAACATCTACACCTATTTCTTCAAACTCTTCTTCAAGAATCTTAACGATATCGTCCGCGTGAGCATCCGTAGCTGCAAAGATTAAGGTTTTTTCCTCACTTTCGGGATCCAATTCTTTGACCAATTGTTTGATCACTGTTTTGTTGAAAGATGGCGTAATGACACTTTTATTGAATCCAGAAATATCGATATTGATTTCATCTTCCAACTCGTCTAATTCTAAGATTAGATTATTTTCCTTGTCGTAAATTTTAGGCTTTTCACCTTTATTCCAAGTTATTCCCTCTTCACTTAATTTTGTTTTGATGATAAATGGAGGATCGTGGTCAATTAAAAAACCATCAATTACAGCTTCTCGGTAAGAGTAAGAATAAACAGGTTTTCCAAAAATTTCTGTCGTATGCAATGCTGGAGTAGCTGTTAATCCAATTCCAAAGGCGTCGAAGTAATCCAACACCATTCTGTATTTACTTACATAATCGAGCTGGTCTTTGAAATTTAATTCTTCGGCATCGAGTTCTTTATCTTGGAGATAACCTCTGTGCGCTTCATCAACAATGATACAATCGTAAGTATCAACAGGTAAAGCTTGACTTTCATTTGTATTGTAAAACAAACGCTTTACCATTCCTTGTACTGTTGCAAAATGCAAACGCGATTCATAATCTGGAACTAATTCTTTCAATTCAGAAATTTTGTAGGTTTCCAAAAAGGAATTAAAATCCTCAACTTTCGTATCCTTAAACGTATCGAATGTTTGTTTCGCTAATAAGGTTCTATCTACCAAAAACAATATCCGTTTGAAACGATTTGCTTTTATTAAGCGGTAACACAAACCTAAAATTGTTCTTGTTTTACCAGTACCAGTTGCCATTGCCAATAAGGCTTTTCGCTTATCCGTTTCAGTTGCTAAAAAATCTTCAACTGCTTTAATCGCATTGATTTGGTAGTCTCTTAGACCTAAACTATTTTTTCCTTTTAAGTATTCTAAATCAGAATTTTGCAATTTAGAAATCGCCTCTTTCGCGTTTTGAGCAAATAAATCTTTTAAACCTTGAGGTGAAAACCATCCGTGTAAGGCTCTTGAGCGGTTTCGATTTTCTCTAACATCAAGGAACCAAATTCCACTTTTCGTTTTGATTTGTTCAAGATACGGTCTACCATTCGTTGAAAAGATAAAAGGAACTTGGTATTTTTCCCATTTACCTAATAAATTAGCTTCATTTTTAGCTTCTGCTAATTCACAATAAATTTTTGCTTGCGTTAAATCTGAGGAAATATCAGACGCATATTTTTTAGCCTCAACAATTCCGTACAGTTCAGTTCCAATAAACAAAGCGTAGTCTGCCCATTTTGAACCACAGGGCCATTCAGCTATTGCTATATTTTTCCCTTTTTCTGGAAGCGTTTTATTTGCTTTAAAATTGTATAAAGAAGTATTTACAATCCAACCAGCTTTTTCCAAATCTGAATCAATCAGCACTCGTGTATCAGCTTCTGATAATTCAATTTTTTTAGCTGCTTTTTCAGAACGCTTCAAAATAGCTTCTCGTTCAGTAACTGATTGCTCTTTAATTTCTCGATCAAGTAACAGATCATTGAATTTTTTCTCTAATTCTTTAAATTCAATTTCAAGAGAAGTTAAGGCTTGATTTGGTATTGATTGTTTTGGTTCACTAAATTTTACGTCGGAAATATCATTTAAATCAGTTGAGTATGTTTCATAAAACCATTTAGATACTTTGAATGCTGCAAACAAAATAGTTTTCGCATCTTCAAAAGTTCCAATATTGTCATGAACAGCAATATTTCCTTTATTCTTAATGGAGAAAAATAAATCTAAAACACGATCAGGAATAATTTGTTCGTATTTTATTTTCATCAAACAAGCATGAAAATTTAAAGGTTCAGGAAATTCTAAATAATGTTCATCAAAAACTAATTCTATGATCTTTTCACCTAGTTGACGAAGTTTAAATAGAGTAGTAACAGGATCTTGATATACATTAATTTCGGCAACTTTACCAATATTTGATAAAAGTGGAAACTCGCTTTCAAGAAAATAAAAATTAGACTCTTTCAATTTTTTTGATTTGATTTAAATTGATGTTGTTAATAATAATAAAAAACTCTGGGTTACCAATTTAAGTAGTAAATGATTGAAAATGTAATTTGAAACAAACAGAAAATCTTTGTTATTTAGCTTATAATCACTAAAGAATAGTTGTAAAGCTAAAATTATATATATCATAGTAGAAAGCTCTTTTCAGCTTTTGTAGTTTTCACTCGCTTACGAAAAGGTTGTTTTTAACCCTGGGATTAAAGATCTTTTAGAGATCGACGTGCAGCGGATTACAGCTCTTAATAACTTTTTCTTTTTCCCATTCGCATACGAAATCGTTGTTTTACAACTGCTGGGATTAAAGATCCCAATGGGACCGACGTGCAGTGGATGAAAGCTCTCAACAGTTTTTGCAAAACTGTTGACTTTTTGATTTTGTACACTCGCTTACGAAAACTTTGTTTTCGGCGCGGTGTAAAAATCAAAAAGCTCCTTCAACTGTCGTTGAAGGAGCTTTCATCAGAGTGATCCCGCTGGGATTCGAACCCAGGGCCCATACATTAAAAGTGTATTGCTCTACCAGCTGAGCTACGGAATCAACATATTTTTATTAGCTCGTTAGCTATATGTTTTCTGTTTTGTGGGTGCAAAGATATGTATTAATTGAATATGAACAAGGAATTACCTTAATTTTTTTTGGTTTTTTTTCTAAATCAATCAAGTTTTAATCATACCTGTTTTTAAGTGCTTGATAATGAATTACAAAGATTTTGAAATTTGTTTGTATAAGATTTACTAATTTTGACGCAATGAATTCAGTTAAACGCTTATTAAAAATCACTTTCTTTTGCATAATCGGACTTTGGTTTTGCCTTATAGTAGCGTTTTTCATCAATCCACACAAAGCACAAGAAACTATCTATCAATACACTGGAATAGAATTACGAATCGTTGAACCTAAAATCAAGACAAAACCACATAGGTGTAAAGAGGATGTTTCGTATGGTTGGCAAATGCAAGACGATTTATCAGACTATTGGCAACATTCCTTCGAAAATGGTGTCGGGAAACCCTTGAAATTAAAAAAACAAATTACAGAACTTGTTGAAGACAGTACGCTTGTTCCATTAAAACCAACAAAATATTTTACAATCGATACACTTTTTCATTCGTTTGCTGTTGTTCGTCCACAAGTGAAGGACTTCTTAAATCAATTGGGAAGCAATCTTCAATATAAACTCAAACACACTCCCTACGAAAAAGTACAATTTACAGTCACTTCTGCCTTTAGAACAGAAAGTACAGTACGTCGTTTGATGCGAAAAAATAAAAATGCGATTAAAAATAGTGCACATCTTCATGGAACGACTGTTGATATTTCCTATAAAACGTTTTTCATCAACAATAAACAATTATCCGATTCTGAAGCAAAATACATCAAGGAAACATTGTCTCAAATTCTTTTCAAAATGCGCGAAAAGAAAAAATGCTGGGTGAAATTTGAGTACTTTCAGACGTGCTATCACACAGTGGTGAAATAATTATCAATTATCAACGATGAATTATTAAACATCTTTCGAAAGATGGAAATCCGTGTAATTCGTTAATCTGTGCATATTAATTGAAAATGCTCAATGGAAAATGTAAAAAGGTTTTAATAAAAGAATCTGTGAAATCTGAAGAATGTTTACATTTCATCTGTGTGATTATATAGTAATAACATCAAAAAATCTGTGAATCTGTGGCAATGAAAATTTAGAATTTTGAATACAGAATTAAGAGCGTGACAAGTTACTCGAAGTTCCATCTTTAAGTTTAACCATTCCGTCATTCGTTATCCGTTATCCGAAATTATAAAGTTAAAGCGCAATTAGTGCATTATAAACCCCATCCACAACTTGTGTCATTTTTTGGAAGTCTAAGGTATCCATCGTGTCTGTTTTTTGGTGGTAATTCGGATTTCTGTAGAAAGATGTATCTGTTATCATAACTGCGTCAATTCCCATCTTCCAATAATTCATGTGATCCGAAAAGTCGATTCCCTTTAATGCTTTTGGTCCAAGGAAACGTTTCACTTCTATCGCACTTTTGTCTTTCATTTTTCGATTAAATGAACGTCCAAATTTACCTTGTGAAAACCGATTTACAACGGTTATGAAATCGCCTTTCTTGCCATAAAACAACCTCAAAAACTTCATAGGATACGACTGTGAATTCTCTTCAGATGAATAAAAACCAATCATTTCCAAGCAAACCATCCCTTTCACATCTGCTTTTTCATCGATCAATGATTTCGCATGCATATATGAACCCATGTTTGTTGAACGAAAAAACGGAGGTTCCTCCAAAGTAAAAGCAACAAAATCATAACGTTTACCAATGTCTTTTCCTTTCATCAAACGAGCTGTTTCCAATAAACCAGCTACACCCGAAGCATTATCGTCTGCTCCAGCCTGACTTCCACACACATCGTAATGCGCGCCAACAATGATTCGTTCACTGTTTTTATAGCCAATCGATCCAATTACATTTTTGTACTTCACACCTTGAACAGTAAACTCTTGGTAATAAACTGTATTGCAATGCTTCTTTAAATCCTCAAAAATGTATTCCGCAACATAATTCAAACGGTCTAAATTGTCATATGAACGTGCTGGACCAGAAACTAAAAAGCTTACGTGCATTTGAAGAATCGTTTGATTTGCTTGTCCAAAAGTTGGTAAACTAAGTATACAAACAACAAAAACTTTATGAAAGCGAGAAATCGACGTGGTAATGATCATCGTGTAAACTATTTATTAATGTGGGTAATTTTTTAGCAAAATAAATTCCTGAAGCTTTTAATTTCTTGCCATTCGGAGTCGCATATAATTCATCTAATAACTCCAATTTGAATATCACTTTTTGAATTTTTAATCCGTTTTTCTTGGCTTGTTCATTTAATTCCAATAAGTGTAACGCAATTTTATTGAAATCTATTTGATGGGTTTGATCTGTTTTTAAGACTCCTTTTTCGTTGAACTCTAACATATAATGAACTCCACCTAAAAAATCATACGTTTGAGAATGACCGTTTTCATTCAACAAAGGCGACATGAAATCGATACTCAATCCATTTTGATGCGTATGATGTGGATCTATCTTCCCTCCTTTTTCGTTAGAACATTCCATGATTCCAAATTGGTGTTTTGGTGCAGAATTCTCGAGTTTTTTATAGGTACCTAAAATAACTGTTAATACTTTCTCATGCACAAAAGCACGCTTGTTCATGTAACTTGTAGAATCAAAATAGAAAAAATTGTCACCTGAATAAGGAAGCAATCTTCCATTGATTAATTTCCCATTCCCAACTGTTCCAATGGATTGAGAAGGTAAACTGTCAAATCTATGAGCTAAATACAAACTATCAATAGGTCCTAAATTGCTAGGTGTATATGTTCTTCCTCCAGTAAAATTGACACTTGAGTCATTACATGAAAAAATCAAAAGGATAAATAAAAAAGTAAATCCCGAATAAAAATATCTAGTTGATTTATTCAACATTTCTAAACTTTATGAAAAACTGTACTACTCGCTTGAGCTGTTGGCATGATAACCATGTCATTGATGGTCACATGTTTTGGACGTGAACATGCGTAATAAATTGCATCTGCAACATCTTCAGCTTGTAAGGCATCATAACCTTGATAGACTGAATTTGCAGTTTGTTCATCTCCTTTAAAACGCACCATTGAAAACTCTGTTTCAGCTGCACCAGGAGCAATATTAGTTACTTTGATTCCGAAGTCGACTAAATCTATACGCATCGATCTTGAAAGTGCATCAACCGCGTGTTTTGTTGCGCAATACACATTTCCTCCAGCATAAACTTCTTTTCCAGCAATACTTCCAAGATTCACAATATGTCCAGATTGATTTGCTTTTAAAATTGGAATCACATATTTCGAAACGTACAACAATCCTTTAATATTGGTATCGATCATTCGTTCCCAATCGTCAGTAACTGCTGTGTCAACAGGACCACGTCCAACCGCTAATCCTGCGTTATTGATTAAAATCACTAAGTTATTTTTGATTTCAGCTGGTAAACTTTCGATTGCTGTTTTACAAGCTTCTTCTGAACGCACATCAAAATTTAAAGTATGAACATCGATTTGATCTGAAGCTAAACGGTTTTTTAATTCGAGTAAACGATCTGCTCTTCTTCCTGTCAAAACTAAAGACCAACCATTTTTTGCGAACAATTCAGCGCATGCTTCTCCAAAACCTGCTGTTGCTCCAGTAATCAAAACGTATTTGTGCATTGTATTAAAATCTATTGTGAATTCAAAAGTAAAGAATCCACAATAGATAACTACTTTTTTTGAAAAGTTTAACGGAAAATGTTCACATGTCCCGTCTCTTCGTAACCTTTAGCTTTGTACTTAAATTCTACTTTCCACACATAGGTTCCATCTTGAACAAATTGTCCGTCAAAAGTTCCATCCCAACCTTCTTCAATGTTTTTACTTTGGAAAATAATTTGTCCCCATCTATTGAAAATTGACAATAAATAATCAGTTGGATCAATCTCACTTGAAATTACTGGGAAGAAATCATTGTTGTACTCATCCCCATCTGGAGTAAACGTATTTGGGACATACACCAAAATCTGATCTTCAACCATTAAATGTACTACAGCAGTATCGTGACAACGTTCAGCAGTTGAAGCCACTAATTGAATCGTGTATCCTTCCAATTGGAACGGAAAAAGAATTTCTGGTTCAAACTCATTGCTGAAACCATTTCCACCAAAATCCCATTGATACACATCCGCATTGAAACTTGTATTATTAAACTGGATTGTGTTGTGTAACACATCTGGCTGAGAAGGATTGTAAGTAAATTCTGCTACTGGAATTGGATTTGAAATGATATATTCACTAGCAAAACTTGTGTCCAAACAACCAAAATCAGATGCAACAATTAACTGAACATCCAATGAAATTGGTTCAGTAGTCGTGTTTTCTAAACAGTAACTTACCGAATCAATTGTTGATGCAAACCCATTCGAAAAGCTCCATTGTGTTGATTGAATACTTGACGGAGCTGGAATAGTTGCAGTTGAAAACACCGTCGCGCAATTTGGAGAACAACCTTCTAAGTTAAATCCATTAAATGCTGAAACTGGTTTCGGATATACGCGAACTGGAAGTGTGTTTGTGTGAGTACAACCATGATTTGTTTCAACAGTTAAACTTGAATTATACAAACCATCATTTGCGTATAAATGTGCCGAGTTTTGAGTAGTAGCTGAATTTGCATCGCCAAAATTCCACGTCCAATCAACAATTTGATTGACAGTATTTGTAGTACTCACCGTTGATTGATCTGTAAATTGAATCGGAGAGTATTCACATGCTTCAACAAAATCAAAATCAGCAACTGGATTTGGCCAAACGAAAGCAGTTGAAGTCGCTGTGTCTTTACATCCATTTGACGAAGTCGCAATTAATTGAACTAGATATGTGTTTTCTGAAGCGTAAACATGAGTTGGATTTTGCAAGTTACTCACTCCTCCATCCCCAAAATTCCATGCCCATGAATTAATCACATCACCTTGAACTAAAGGAATAAACGATGCATCTGTGTATGAAGAAATTAAACCTTGACAAACTGAATCGATGCTTAAAACAGCAACGGGTTGGTCGAAAGCTACAGCAACTGAAAGCAATGAATCTGAACATCCTTCTGAGCTAACTACAATTAATTGAATGTCGTAATTTCCTGGATTTGCGAATTGATGTGTTCCGATTGCAGCAGCTGTTGAAGTAAATCCATCTTCAAAGATCCAACTATATGTTAAATTATTTCCAGAAGACAAATTAGAAATCGCCAACTCATCATAAAAACATTCATTTTGAATCGTGAAATTTGCAACAGGTAAAGGATAAACTGTAAACGATTGAATTGACGTATCTAGACAACCATTTGCAGTTTCAACTATTAAAGAGACATTAAAGTTTCCATCAGTTGCATACAAGTTTGTTGGATGTTGATTTGTTGAAGTTGAAAGATCACCAAAGTTCCACGACCATGCTGTAATTGAATCTGGAGTTGAAATTGATAAGTCTGTAAATTGAGAATTCACATTCAAACAATTAGGTGTAGCAGTAAAATTTGCAGTTGGTGCAGAAACTTCTAATTGATATTCCACTTGAACACCACAAGCTCCTTGATTTCCGACACTTGACAAATCACATGTAATTGTCTGATTATTTGTTGGAGAAGGAATTGTTACTGTTTGAGTAACAGCTCCCGTTGACCATGCATACTGTTGAAATCCAGCAGGTCCAGTAATTGTTGCGTTTGCACCTTGACAAAAAGAAACATCCGTAACTTGAGGCATACATTCTGCAGAGATGTAAGAATAACCAAAATGTCCTCCGAGAGAACAATCATAGGTTGTAAATTCAATTGTAATTTGCTGTCCGATGTAAGCTGTTAAATCAATTGCTGCAGATGACCATGGTAACCAAGTAACTGCTCCACAATTTTGAAAAGTTTGACCAGCTTGACCTGCATAAACTTCAAAAACTCCACAAGCACCTCCAACAACATTTCCTAAATTATCTAAAACTCGAATTGAAAGTTTTGGTTGTTCAGAAGGATCGTGACCTGGATCTTCCATAACAGAAGCATATTGATAATTGAAGATTGTATTTTGCGACGTAACATCGATAACATAAACTAATTGTTCAGCTTGTGCTCCAACGTTACTATTTCCAAGTTGAGCTGAATTTGCTCCATTTGGAGGAAGTACATTCAAGCCACCACAAGTAAAAGGGTCAATTGCTGGAGCTGTAAAAATCGTGTGTTGTCCTGGGGAGATTCCAAATGCATCGTTTGGCACTGTGTAATCGCCAGTGTAACCGATCCAATTGTTAAAGTTTCCATCTTCAAAGCCAATATTTGGACAATACTGAGCGTTTGCGATAGAAATAGAAGAAAAAACACAAATCAGTGATAGAGCTGTTTGTGTTCTGGCAACAGTGTTTTGCCAGTGTGTTGAACCGCCAGTTTTGGCAATTGAACAAAAAATTGTCGTTTCCATAGTGTGTGTGTGTTCATAGCATAGCGTTTAATTCAACCTGCTGAATATCAAATATATATTGATTCCCAACAAGGTAAATTCAGTGTAATACTTAAACTTAAGAAATTCATTTTCTAATTCCACACCAAATGAATATTTCACTACTTGGATCGACTATATCTATCGTTTTAATTTTTATTTAAAACAAAACTATTATGTATGCAGAATAAAATCTCGTTTTATTTTAACACATTTACATGTCCTTCAATTCTTTCAACCTTCCCTTTTTGTTTATTTCTGAAATACAAGACCCAAACATATGTTCCATCTTGAACTACATTTCCGCGATAAGTTGAATTCCATTTCTCATTTTGATCTTTTGATTCAAAAATGCGTTCCCCCCATCTGTCATAAATTTCAAATTGGTAATTCTCAACTAGATCATCTGAAGAAAACACAGGCCCAAATTGTTGATTGTAATCATCCCCATCAGGTGTAAATGAATTCGGAACCCAGAATAAAAAGTCACTACCAAATGAAATCAATTTACAAATTGAATCCACACAACCATCAACAGAAACTACAGTTAAACAAACAGTTACCTCTGTTTCATCTGTAACATTACTAAACTGATAAGTTGGGTTTTGTTCTGAAGTAGAATAAAAAGTTCCTATTTCCCAATTTGCAATTGAATCACTTGTCGAAGTATTAATAAAATTAACAGTGTTTTCAATTTCTGTTGGAGTTGTAGGATTGTACATGAAATTTGCATTGGGAAGTCCATTCACACATACGGCATCATTAAACGTAAATTCCACTGGACAACCATTCAACGTTTGTGCAGTTAATTCTGCATCCCAACATCCAATTTGATCAAAAACAGCTGATATTGGACCCGATCCATTGAAAACTTGTCCATCTGAAAACTCCCAAACACTATTCGTTAATAGGAAATCGAAATTAGTTCCAAAAACAACTTCAACTGGTGTGCAACCCGATTGATTATCAATTTCAAATGAAGGTTCTGGAATATCAAACTGAGTGACTAGTATTGTTGTATCAATTGAAGTACAAATATCAGAAACTTGAACTGAATACACATTTGAATCTAAAAGTGGATATACAACTAAAGAACTCAACGAATCAAATGGATTCGAATTCCAGATATATGAATAATTTGACGCTCCTCCGAGCACATTTATAGAAAGAACGAGCGAATCATCTGGACAAAAATTAGTCAAGTTAGAAAGCGAAATAGAAAGAGAAGGTAAAATAGATAAACTTGTTGTTCCAGCAGCAGTTGTACATCCATTTGAATCGACAACATTCACTGTAAACACTAGTGGAACTGATTGAACCACATCTTGAGTTGGCCCTACAAATCCATTGCTCCAGGTATACACATAAGGTGATGTACCTCCAAAAGCTAACGCAAATAATGGAACCGTATCGTTCATACACTTTAAACTATCTGGAGAAGTGAAAAGTAAAAGTGGATCTGGTTGATCAACAATTGCAACTCCATCTGCAATACATCCAAATGAATTCATTGCTTGAACGGGAACTGCTCCCGCACAAAAATTACCTTGTGTATTTAATGTTTGAAATGCTCCACTGTTAAAACTATAACTCACCGCATCATCCGCATAAATAGCAACTGTCCCATCGCATAATGAATTACACGAAATACGTGTCCATTCAACTGAATCAATTGCAAAAATTGCAGGATCAACAATCGTAAAGACAGTATCAAAGGTACAACCGTTAATATCAGTTACTTCAAAATCATAAATTCCAGAACACAATCCATTGATTACAGGTATTGCGTTTATCGTTCCATTCCAATTGAAAGAATACGGTCCTATATTTCCACCAAACAAAGTTGCAGTTGCTTGTCCATCACACAATGAAAAACATGACGGAATTACAGTTGAAATGGATGCCGTTAATAGATTCGGTTCTGTTAATGTAACTGTATTTGAAACAGTACAATTCAACTGATCTTTCAATACTAAATTGTAATTCCCTGAAGCTAGGAATGATGCTGTATTACTTGAACCAAAGTTTAATCCATTATCGAATGAATAAAAATAGGGCATCGTTCCACCTGTAGGATTTATAGTTATACTTCCTGAATTGTTTTGAAAACACGTTAAATTATTTTGTGTCGATGTAAAGTTCAATTGTGGTGGATCTGTTAAAGTAACAATTTGACTAGCAATACAACCATTGATATCTATAACATTTATTGTATAAGTTCCTGCACATAAATTTGTGAAAATTCCTGTCGCTTGATTTACTCCATTTAATTGATAGGTAATTGTTCCCGTTCCTCCAGTTGATGAAACAGAAATTGAACCATTACATACTCCAAAACAAGATGGATTTACAGAAGTTACTCCTGAAATAACAGGACTTGGTAAATCAATAATTGTCAATAATGAATCAACTTCACAACCATTCGCATCTTGTGCAATGACAGGATAATTTGTGGCAACCAACAAGGTAAAAGTTCCAGAAGGAACAAAAGAAACTCCATTATTTATACTGTAAACAAAAGTCCCAACTCCACCTGAACCATTCAGTGTTATTGAACCATTTGCTTGTGAACATGTACTTGGACTTAAAACCGCAGTAAGATTTAATGGATTTGGAGCAACAATAGTAAAATCAACTGAATCCAAACAATTATTTTGATCTTGAACATAAATAGTTGTGTTTCCTGGACATTCATTTGTGAATAAACCTGTAGAATTAAAAACTATAAAATCCTGAGTAAAACCATACGCTCCAGTTCCTCCTGAACCCGATGTATTTATTTGTGCATCACAAGTTGATGAACATAAAGGAGGAGTTGTTGTTCCAGAAATATCAATTTGTACTGGTTGGGTTACAACAATAGGAAGTGAATCAGAACAACCCAACTGATCTGTTGCAATCGCTAAATAATTTGCTGCACTTAAATTCGTGTAAAAACCTGTTGTACTTGAAACACCATTCAGTGAGTAAGTAAATCCATTGTTTGAACCTGTAGCACTTAAAACTACAATTCCTGAATTGTCATTTGCACACAACAGATTGGTAACATTTGACGTAAATGAAATGGGGGTTGCCTCCGTTAAAACAACTTGATCCGTTGCTAAACAATTATTTACATCCTGAACAACTAAATCGAATGTTCCAGCACTTAGTCCCGAATAATCAATTACAGTTGAAAAAGTCAAGCCATTATCAATACTGAAAGTATATCCTCCTGGAGTTCCTCCGCCAACTGTATCAAAATGAATTTCTCCATCAGCTCCTGAATTACAAGTGATATCAACTAATTGTGTTGTAAAGACAACTGGAGGAGGTTGATTTAATACAAATGGTAAAGTGAAAATACAATTTCCCGCATCAAAAACTACAACAATATGGCTTCCAGCATCTAAACCCGAAAAGAAACCACTTCCTTGTATTAATCCGTTTCCATCTAATTCGTATGAAATTGGTGCTGCTCCTAAAATATTTGTCACCAAAATTGTTCCATCATTTCCTCCAAAACATAAGGGTTCAGTTCTTGAAATTTCAACACCTGACATTTCCAAATCATTCACACCTGCATATAAAGTATCCGTACATAAATTTGCATCTTGAACAACTATTAAATGTAATCCCGAAAAAACGTTGGTGAAAATTCCAGATGCTTGAAATGGCCCTCCATTATCTGAATATAAAAACGCAGGAAAACTTCCACTTGCTGAAACTTCTAATTGACCATTATTGAACCCACAATTGGATGGAATCATATCGACCTGACTAATTAAAATTGGAGCAGGATCAGTTAATGTGGTATTGATTTGTGCTGGACATCCATTTGCGTCTTCAACTTCAATTGTGTTTAAACCTCCTGAAACCGCTGAAAAAATTGGAGATGCTTGAAACGCTCCATTGTTCAATGAATAAGTAAAACCTCCGACTCCACCAGTCGCATTAACGACGATTGAACCATTTGACAATCCATTACAAGAAGGATCTGAATTAGTTGTAGATAGTGAAATTACTGGTGGTTCAACAATTGTGAAAAAAGCATTAATCAAACAACCATTGAAATCTTTAACAACTACTTCGTATGTTCCATCACATAAATTTGTAATAATTGGACTAATTTGAAAAGTACTTCCTGAATTTGAAGAATACGTGTAAGGCGCAACTCCTCCACTTGCTGTGATTGTAATTTGTCCATTGCATTGATTGTTACACAAAACTGGAGTTGTAACTGCTGTAAATGAAACTGGAGTTGGTGAAGTGATTGTAGCTATAACTGTAGCCGTACAATTGTTTGCATCTCGAACGGTAAATGTATAGGTTCCAGCAGTCAAATTTGAAAACAGATTGGATGCACCAAAAGGACCAGCACCAATTGCATATTGATAAGGAGAAACACCGCCTGAAGCTGCTATAATTACAGAACCGTTGTTTCCACCTGAACAGGTAATATTTTGTTGTGATTGAATGGTTGCAGTTGGAACTGGAACAGCTGTTATCACAAATGAAACACTTGTTGTACATCCATTTTGATCAACAACATTCACAATATAAGATCCCGCAGCCAAATTGGAGAAAACTCCAGTTGTGTTACTCGTTGCTCCTAAAGTATATGTATAATTTACAGTTCCGCCAGAAGCAGTTACAGTTACCGCTCCATTTGTTAAACCACACGTCGCATTTGTTAATGATGAAACAGTAGCTGCTAAAACTAAAGGTTGTGTAATTGTTACTGGAATATTTATAGTACATCCATTTGCATCAGTTGCAGTAAATGTATATGAACCAGCACACAATCCACCAAAAACTGGACTTGCCTGTGCTGGACCTGCGTTTTTCTTGAAAGTTATTGCTCCAGTTCCACCAGTAACAGACAAAGTCACACTTCCGTTGCACACTCCATTACAAGTGACATTTGTACTTGAAGCGGTTAAAACTAAAGGTGTTGGAGCTGTAATCGTTGTAGAAGCAGTTGCAGTACATAAATTCGCATCTGTTAATGTTAAATTATATGCCCCTGGACATAAACTTGAAATTGAAGGAGTACTTCCTCCATTACTCCACGAATAAGTGTAAGGAGCTAAAGATGTAGTTGTTATAGATGAAGTTGCTATTCCAGAACATCCTGTAGCACACAAAGTTGCAGTTGAAGTAATTGTAACAACGGGTAAAGGATTAACAATTGCATTAACCAAAAAAGTATCTTTACATCCTCCAGGACTTGTATAAATTACTTGATAAGTTCCCGAATGAGCTGGCACAGTTCCTGTTCTAGTTGGATTCGCTAATATCGATGTAAAACCAGAAGGTCCTGTCCATGCATATGTTCCTCCAGGAAAATTAACTGTTGATGTGAAATTTAAAGGTGTCCCTTGACATACTGGAGTGTTTACGGTTGCTGTAATTGCAATAGGAATGTATGTAATAAATGCTGTATTTGTTGTACCAACATTTCCACTTGCTCCACTAGTTGCTCCATTTGGTGTAAACTCAGTAAGTGAACCAGACAAAGTAATTCCATTCGCACCACCAGCAACAGAAATCAATGGTGTACCTGATGCAACAGCAACAAATCCACCACCTCCACCTCCACCAGGACCTTCACTTTCGAAAGCTAAGGCACCTTGATCTCCTCCTTTTCCACCATTAGCAGAAAGTTGAAGTCCACCAGAAGTAGGCGATTTAATAACAATTGATCCACCGCCACCGCCACCACATGGCGCATCATTAGCTCCAGCTGTACCTAGGACAATTTGATTCAAAGCATCTTCTCCATTTGCGCGAATTGATCCAACTCCTGTTACGTTTGCCGCAACAATAAAAACGATTCCACCTCCATTTCCTCCACGGAGATTTCCATTGTTATTGGTATCACCAGCACCACCTCCTCCACCAAGGAAAATACGTGAATTCGCTATATTCGTTAGAGGATATCCTCCAAAACCACCATTACTATTTCTATTATTCCCTGCCCAAGCAGCATTATTTGGTGCAATTACAAGAGCATTTTGATTGCTTGCAGCATAACTGTATCCACCACGACCACCTCCAGAAGAATTTGACAAAGAACCAGTTGCTACTACAAATGGATCTAAATTCCATGAAGCAGAACCAGCACAAGGTGTACACATGATTCCTTGTCCATTATAAGCATTTCCATTATTTCCATTTGAGCCACCGCCACCTCCGCAATTGTGGGCGTTACCGCCTCCACCACCATTCGCAATAGCTCCTTTTCCAAATCGTCCATTTAGTGCGTCATAGTCAAAACCATCACCTGCTATACTTTCACCTTTTTCAGAGCTAATAGCTGAGTTAATAGTAACAAAGTCTAAGAATTGAGGTAAACCTGAAGCACTTGAGTTTTGTTCAATATCTCCTGCTTTAAATCCAGCTGAAGAAGCATCAATCGATCCATTCACTGTAACAGTTCCCGTCGCATGAATAACAACTAAACCACCTTTTTTGAATGCACCTGCTACTTGCCAAGGACCTGGAATAATTGACGCTCCAGCATTGACTGTTAAAGTAGTGTACTGTGGAACTTTTAACACTTGTGTTTTACCCGAGGCTAAATAGGAATTAAGTATTGGATTTTGTAGTGTTAATACACCGCCTGCGTTGGATACAACATAATTAAATTCATACAGTCCAGATGAGTTAAGATTGGTAACTTGACCATATGCCACAGTATTAGTTGTATTGACACTTGCTCCTTGTGCTTGATAAATATAAATCAAATCACCGCATTCAAATGTACAAGCATTATCCGTACTGATAGAAGTTGATCCAGCATTAGCATTTGAAACAACAGCTGTATAACAATTTACTACAGTATTTGGTGCATTAATAACTAATGGACCATTTTTTCCAGGTTGTGCAATAAGGTTAAATTGATTTAGCAGTAAAATGTAAAACAGAACCTTTGAAAGGCCTTTAAATTTTAAGTGCAGTTTCATATCAATTAGTGTAAGTGTGTACTGCAATTTTAACGAATAAAAATTGAATTGGTTAGTTGAACTTATTTGGATGACGTGTTTTACTTATCATTTGCCAAGAACTAATTACTATTGAATAATTAAAAACTAAAACATTTTACTAAAACATTTTACTAAAACTTTAGTGTAAATAAAATTTAAACATCTTTTTTATATAAAAAATTAAGAGCCAATTTTAACTGAAAAGAATTAAATTCCATCAATGAGAAAATAATTTCTGAATTATTATCATCTTTGTCCTATGAATAACATTAAGGAGTATTTCACCGATTTGAGTCCAAAACAAGAAGAGCAATTTGGAAAATTAAGCGAGTTGTATTCATTTTGGAATGAACAAATCAATGTTATTTCACGTAAAGACATGGATGAGTTCTACAACCGTCATGTTTTACATTCTTTGGGGATTGCTAAAATCATGTCCTTTGAAAAAGGTGCAGATGTTTTAGATATTGGAACAGGTGGTGGATTTCCTGGTATACCTTTAGCTATACTTTTTCCAGAAACGAATTTCCATTTAGTAGACTCAATTGGAAAAAAAATTAAGGTTGTAACTGAAGTAGCCAATGCTTTAGGATTAAAAAATGTCCGCGCAACACATGCTAGAGCAGAAGATGTTGAAGGTCAATACGATTTCATTGTTTCAAGAGCAGTAACTGCAATGCCTGCATTTTTACCTTGGACAAAAGATAAATTCAAGAAAAAAAACCTACACGAGTTGCCTAATGGAATTCTATATTTGAAAGGTGGGGATTTAACTGAGGAAATGTCAACTGTGAATAAATTTTACAAAATTCATCCGTTAAACACCATTTTCAATGATGAGTTCTTCGAAACAAAAGCTGTTGTTTACGTTCGGAATTAATTAGAAACCTCAGTTCGATTCTAAATCAATTTAAAAAAAGAAAGCCCCAACATTCAATGCTAGGGCTCTTCATATATTTTGAATTCAGTCTTATTCTTTTATGAATGGTTTTGCAATTGTACCTAAAACAGTTTTCAACTCGAGGAAATAAACTCCATTTTCAAGACCTTGAACAGAGAATTGAACTTCGTTTGATCCGTCATTAATGATTTCTGATTGAACAAGTCTTCCACTCGCATCAAAAATAGTATATGACAAAATGTTTCCTCCATTCGAAACTGCATTGATAGTTGTTGCAGCTGGATTTGGATACACAAAAATACTTGAAGATAGTTTTAATTCATCAATTCCAACAGAATTAATGTTTGCACATGCAGATGTATCAATACATCCATCTCCAGTTTCTACTACTACTGCATAATCACCATTTACTGTTGGAACAAACGTATTTGTTGTTGCCCCTGAAATTATTGAATTTGTCGAACAATCAATCCATTGAAACGTAACAGTTGGAATTGATGAAGTCGCAGTAAGTGTAATCCCAGTTGTTGATGTTGTTACACTCACTGGTGCATTCAACGTAAGCGTAAGAGTAATCACACTATCACAACCCACTGCGTTTAGGATTGTATTAACATAAGTACCTGATGCTGTTAAATTCGTTCCAAGAAAGTCGTATGAAGTACCACATTCTTCTATTGTAAGCGACGATGATGTTGGTGTATTAACTGTTAAATTCAATGTAATTGTTGAATCACAACCAGCAGCGTTATTTATTACGTCTGTATAAGTTCCAGTAGAAGTCAAAACTTGTGTTCCAAAATTATAACTTGAACCTTGACAGATTGATGCAGATTGTGTACTTGATGTTGGTAGGAGTTCAGTCAATGTTAAATTCACAATACTATCACATCCAGTTGATGACAAAAGAACATCTGAATAAGAACCTGCTGTTGAATATACACTTGACCCAACCGTAAATGAACCACCAGGACAAATCTCAGCTGCAATATTGTTCACCAGAGCCGAAACAATTGATATCGTTTCTACATTGCTACTCAAAAGGCAAGTTCCATTAGTGATGTTAACATTATAGTTTGTTGTAGTTGTCAACGGAGTAGTTGTGTAACTACTTAAAGAACCATTTTGCACACTCGAAGCATTCACAAAGAATTCGTAGTTTGAGTAACCTGCAATTGGATTTATAACCAAGTTTGTATTGGCACAAACTGTATTAGAGGTAGAAGAATTTGGCACATCGAAACCGCCATAAGTCAAGACTCCTTCAATCATCATGTAACCAAGAGTTGAGCCCAAAGGAGAAAGTCCACCACCAGATAGATTGAAGGTAGCTGCAGCGTCAGGATCTACATAGGAATTATTTTGATTCGCGAATGGGAAATAACCTACTGTTGCATTTGCAGTCTGACGGAATCCGATATAAATTGTACTTCCAGAAACGTCTATAGCACCATTGATGAAATCAAAATTTTGTTTCGTTCCAAGCATTCCAGCAGAAATCGTAAATAAAGCTGTTGAATCAAGAATGACTCCATTTCCATCTAATAAGAAACCTTTCATTGTATTTCCAGCAACACTTGCAGTGATTGGGAAATAGTTCGAAACACTTTTTACGAATGTTTCAATGTTATTTGGAATGATATGTCGAACAGCGATAAGTCCTGCACCTGTATTGAATCCAACTGCTCCTGATTGAACTGGTGTCTGAACATAGCCAATCGTATCACATTGAACTTGTTGGTTAAATGTGATTGAATTGTTTGTATTGTTTTCATCCGATGGTACTGAAACTGTAATTGTTTGAACACCCAGATTTACTGTTGGCACACCTGTAAATAAAACAGTTGCTGTTCCTCCGGGAGCTATTGACGCAACCGTTTGAGTAGTCGTATAAGGATTCGCTCCAGCAACAGTTAAAGTTACAGGAACTGCAGTCAACGCACCGAATGATGTATTTGAAATGATTGATGTTACTGTTTGCGTCTGCTTAATCGTATTGTTGAAAATACCTTTTTCACCTGCAACACCCGAAACGTTCAATTCATTTACAAATGGATTCGCAAACGAAAAACGGAAACATGGTCTAAATCCAGACGTTGATGTCAAGTCAGTAGGCGGCGTTGTTGTTCCGTTAGACAAACCTCTCCAACTTCCTGCTAGCGAATTGTTTGCACTATAAATTGCACCAGTTGTTGCGAACGTTGTTCCTAAATAATCAAACGCAACGTACAAGGATCCTCCTGTATACGTAAATGAAGAGTCAATGTGTAGTCAGTCGTTGGTCCAGCCACCACTGGCACTGTATACGCTCCATTATAAACATTCGTCATAGGTGCGATAATCGATGTCCAAGTTGTTGGTTTTAGATTCGTTACGTCTAAAGTATTCTCAAGATAGAACTGAATTGTTCCGCCTGCTGGTGTTGGTCCTGCAGCTGTTGACACTAGTAAACCCAACTTAGTAATTATCGTTGAAGCTGGAATATTAGTAAGTTCAGATGCTGGGACAATAATTACCCCACGCATTGTGGTTTGAGCCGAAGTACCATTTGGCGCTCGGAGTCCTGTAGTTGCTCCATTATTTGGTGGAGCAGTAACTGTTATTTCTGCTTGAGAAAATCCAGTAAAAGTCCCTATGATTGGAAGCAAGAGTGTTAGTAATTTTTTCTTCATAATACAATGTTATATTTAATGCGAAGGTATGGGATAAACTTCAAAACTTTACAATTAAGTTTCTTTTCGAAAAAAAATCGATGAATTGAATAGTAATTCTAAGTTTTTTTATTTGCAAGTTTTTGTTTACTAAATCAAGATTTATTCTTTTAATTCATTCCAAAGAATCATCAATTTTTCTTCAAGATTAGCCACCTTTTGTTCCAATTCTTCAATGCGATCTTTCAATCCATTTGAATGATTTTCAATCCGATCAACTGCATGTTCTACTTCAATGTATTCAGTAAAATTATGTGTGAATCGCGCTTCTTTTTTGCCAATTTGTCTTTCTAGTTTTGTTAGGTAAATTGGTTCAGAATTTAGCAATTGATCAATTCCTTCTTGCACTTCTTGTAACGAATCAAATCCATATAAACGTCCAGAATTTGCGCGAATTTCACCAGCAGTTAAAGGTCCTCTTAAAAAAAGCAAACACAGAATAGATTGCTCCATTGGATCCAATGAATAAGCTACACTCAAAGAGTGTCTATATTTCGTAGAACGTCCATCCCCTAAAACAGTTTGTGAAAGTCCAGCTTTTTTCAATTCTTGTAAAGCTTCTAAAACCGTATTTTCATCGTAATCAACTACGGGGAAACGTGCAGATTTTTGATTACAACCCAATGTCAAACTATTTAAAGTTAGTGGATAATTATCCTGAGTAGTTTTTGATTTTTCGATCAAAACTCCTAAAACTCGAATCGCTTCTGGACTAAGTTGTGCTAAATCGTGTTTAATTTCAATTGCTTCCATAGAACAATTATACAAAATTTCACAAACTAAACTTTAGTTTTTTAACATAATTTTTTAAACATTCACAAATCCATGCGAAATGTTAATTGAAATTTGCATTTTACTCATTTTCAGGACATAATTTGATAACACTTCTTGAGAATCCATACATTTGAATAACCAAAAAACTCTCATTATGAAATACCTCTGCTCAAAAATTTCATTTTTTATATTTCTGTTTTTTTCATTTTACTCTAGTGCACAAGTTGAGTTTAAACAAATTGCTAGTAATCGAATGATACAAAAACATAGAACTGAAAATCAACTTAAAAAAATTCAGGAATCTGACCCTTTGAGATTACAAACTTTGTATGCTTACTTCACGAACTCATTTACTTTTACTGTTTCAACAGGCGAAGAAATTAGTTTAGAAAAATTGATGAATAGTTATCATTTTGACATCAATGAATATGAAATGCTTCGTTTAGAAAATGGCCCACACAGCTTCATTTATAAAGATAAATTTGTAATTACTCTATTATCAAGTGTAGAATTGTCGCAATTGTTGAATGGTTATAATTTGACTGAACTTTTAAATTCTATCCCAGCAAGACCATTTCCAACATTTGTAAGTACTGGAAACATTGATCAAGACTTTCAAAATTACAAAGAGAAAGTCTGGGATTGGGCAAGAGATTTCCCTACAGAATATCAGGAATTTACAAGCTCAGAATCAGTTAAACATATTCGTTTTTCAGACTATCTTCAGATGAGTGAAGAAAAAAGAGCACTTGTTACTCAAGGAACTTATTTATTTATTGATTAATCCTAAAATACATGAAAACATTATTATCTTTTTTATTTATTGGATTAATCTATTCGATAAATTATAGTCAATGTACTAACTTATCAGCTTTTGCTACTGCTGCTGCACCAACAAATACAACACCTGTAACTATTAGCACATGTAACTTTCAAAGTGAATACAGTACAATCACAGGAGTTGTCGCAGGATCGACTTACCAAGCAACTGTTTCTTCGGCAAGTTGTATAACAGTTCACAGTGGAACTCCAGGTGGACCGATTGTTGCATTTGGTCCAGCTCCTTTAAACTTTACTGCTACAGTTTCTGGTAATTACTACTTACATTACAACACGAATTGTGCATGTGGAACAGCTTCTACCTGTGTAACAACGACTATTACATGTACGAGTTGTGGAGCTCCTTCACCTTGTACTAGTATTACTAATATTTTAGGTTGCGGAATTGGTTTTACCCTAAGTACAACAGGAGCTTCAGCGTTTGTTTCAAACATTTGTTCGCCAACACCTGGACTTGAATCGATTTATCAATATACTGCAACAAGTACAGGAAACTATTCAATTAATGTAACAGGAATAACAGGCGGATCATATGCATTTGGTTGGAAATTAGCTTCTGCAGGATGTAGTGGAACCGGGTGGAATTGTATTGGGACAATGGCTGCCCCAGGTTCAACACCAACATTTGCTTTTACCGCTGGACAAACCTATTTATTTTTAGTTGATGCAATGCAAACAACGGCATCATCAGTAACTTTCCAATTGACTTGTCCTGCTGGAGCACCAACAACTGCTGGAGATTGTCCAATTGCGGTGAATGTATGTTCAAGTGCAGCATTTGCAATCGATCCGAATGGTTTTGGTGCGATCAATGAAATTTGTCCAGCTGGCTCTTGTGTCGCAAACCCTTCAACTAATCCAGCAAGTACAAATCCAGGATGTCTATTATCTGGAGAATTAAATAGTACATGGATGAGAGTAAATGTTTTAACTGGTGGTAACCTTACATTTTCATTAGGAACTCCATCATCTGGAACTAGCAACTGTTTGGATTGGTCAATGTGGCCCTATTCGCCTACTGCTTGTGCATCAATATCTGCTGGAACTCTAGCTCCAGTTAGATGTAATTACAATGGTTTATGTGAACAGTTTACTGGTTTGGCGTCAGCTATGCCAGTTGGAGCGACTTCATTAACAAATTGGGAGCCGCCACTTCCTGTTGCAAGTGGATCAGTATATCTTATCTGTTTATCAAACTATTCATCTGCAACAACAACCGTACCGTTAAATTTTGGTGGAACTGCAGTCGTAAGTTGTACTCCTTTAAACATTGACGATTTGATGTTGTATGGTGAATCAGAGTCTACTTTTAACCAATTAAATTGGATGGTTCAAGGCGAAATCAATACACAAAATTATGTTGTTGAAAGAAGTACAAATGGTATCAACTTTGAAGAAATCGGAACACTAGAAGCTCAAAATTCAGGTTTAGAAGAAGCGTCTTATTCTTTCGAAGATTACACTTCCGAAATGGGGATGAACTATTATCGAATTAGAACAGTTAAAAACTCAGGTAGCTCATTAGTTTCAAGTTCACTTGGATTGAACACTGTTTATTCGAATAACTTTAAAATTGTTGGAACATATCCAAATCCAACTAGTGATGAGTTCACTATTAAAATGGTTTCGAATCAAAAAGAAGATGTGGTTTATCGTTTAATTGCAATTGATGGTTCTATAATTGATCAAAAAACCATTTCAGTTGAAAAAGGAATCAATCTTATAGATTTAAACACAAATAGTCGAACTGGTTTATTCTATATTGAAATAAGTTCTTTAACACAAGGTAAAATCGAAACAGAAAAGATTGTATTTAATTAAAACTTTTTAGTTTTACTTGTTTTTAATTATTGATTAATGAATTCTGTTGACGATTACTACAACGCACTTCCAGAAGAGCGTAAACGTGCTATGTTTGAATTAAGAAAAACTATTTCAGAAAATTTACCGGAAGGTTTTACAGAATGCATCGCATACAATATGCCTAGTTTTGTTGTTCCTCATTCTTTGTATCCTCAAGGATACCATTGTGATCCAAAAATTCTTTTGCCATTTATTTCATTGGCTTCTCAAAAGAATTTTATATCACTTTACCATATGGGGATTTATGCAAACAATGAATTATTATCGTGGTTTGAGAATGCATACAAGGAACTCAACATCGGGAAATTAAACATGGGAAAATCGTGTATTCGCTTTAAAAAAATAGATTCGATCCCTTATGATTTAATTGCTGAACTTTCTAAAAAACAATCTCCGCAACAATGGATTGAACTATACGAAAGTAGTTTTGTGAAAAAATAACACTATATTCAACGCTTAAAAATAAAACACTCTTATTACTTTATTGAAAATTTAATTTATGAAAAACATTGTTTACCCATTGAAATTTCAATTCAAAATTGGAACATTATCAAATGACTTCGTCATCAGTGATGCAAACAACTTTACTGTTGGATATGTGCGTCAGAAAATGTTCAAGTTTGTAGATGAAATTCAGGTTTTTGAAGACAGTACTAAAACAAATTTGTTTTACACGATTAAAGCAAACAAATGGATCGACTTTTCTGCTGCATACATTTTCACAGATGCAAATGGTGAGCAAATTGGTCGTGTTGCACGTAAAGGTTGGGCATCAATTTGGAGAACACGCTACAATATTTATGACAAAGAAGGAAATCAATTGTTTTATATCCGCGAAAGAAATGCATGGGTAAAAGTTTGGGACGCTTTATTAGGTGAAGTTCCAATTTTAAGCATTTTAACTGGATATTTATTCAATCCGAAATACGATGTTAAAGACATGGATGACAACAATATTGTTATGCTTAAAAAAGACGCGTCATTCTTTGGAAGAAAATTCACTGTTTCTAAAGAAGGTGACTTAAAAGATGAAGACGAAGAAAATATCGCGCTTTCATTGATGATGATGATCTTACTTGAAAGAAGACGAGGATAGAATCTTGAAACAACTAAAAAGGGCTCTCATTATTGAAAGCCCTTTTTTATTTTGTTTAATTTTTATTCTTCGATTTTATATCTTCTAAAGAAATTATCCCAATCCCAAAGGTATTCTGGCATAATTGCATCCAAACGTTTTAAGAACAACGGATTTGGTGTAGATAATCTTCTAAAGTATTCGTCTTGGTATTGATTCAAATCGTATTTAAAGAAAAATGCTTTCGACATAGCGTAAATCAAATTCTTAGACGGATGATTGATTCTTCCCATGAATTTTTGCAAATCACGAATCTCTTCCATCGCCTGCTCTGAAGAACAATTCATCATCACAGCCAATTTGTCAAAAATAATTCGCTCAACACGGTCAGCTTGATCTGTTTCGAAAGTACTTTCTAAATTTGAAAGATTTGCAGCTAAAACTATCAATGAAAAATGCCCATTATTTGAAACCTCTATATTTGGATTCTCAGGAAAAGCAACATCATCGTTTACCATTCCAACAACTTCAGAAAAGCTATTTTCCACTAACTCAAGTATTCCGTTAATGAAAACGTTAGCTAATTGATTATCTGATAGTTTTTTCTTAAATATAGTCGATAGCATATGTTTCAAATTTGCTTTCTACAAAAATAGACAACAAGTTTCAACTTAATTCATCGTTGAAAAGCTAAATGTTAACGGAGTTATTAACAATTTCATCTAAGCTTAACATACTTTTGTGAACTTTTTAAAAAGAAAAATGTATCTTACCAAAAGATGAAAATTATGCTCCGACTTTCCTTTATATTTCTCTTTTTGTTTTGTTTCTTCTCGTGTGAACAAAATAAAAATACGTTGTCTGAAAAACCAATTATTCAAAAGCAAGAAAATGAAAGCTCGCAAGCGATTCAAGATACAACTACCTCAACTTTTAAAACCGAAAAATCAAATGACTATTCAAATTTATTGGCTCCAAATTCTGGAAAAATTGAATGGTCGATGAAAGAAGGGCAATCTTTCAAGAAAAATGAATGTATTTTACGTTATGATAACACTAAGCAATTTATAAAAATAAGTCAACTTAAAACAAAATTGCAAGCCGACTTTTCTTCGTTGATTTTAAATTTCCCTCTTGAATTAGAAAATAGAAAAACTGTATGGGCTGATTTCGCAAGTAATCTTACTCCAGATAAATTAACGCCTAAATTGCCGATTGAATTTAAAGAAGAATTTGATTGGATTTCCAAAAACTCAACACTATTAGCTGATTATGATCAACTCATTCTTGAAGAAAGCAAAATGAAAGAATTCTTCGTTTTGTCGAAAAAGGCAGGAAAAATTAAAAAATGGAAATACCGAAAAGGAGCGACCGTAAAGAAAAACACTTTACTTGCTGAAATTGAATACAAGTAATTTCTAGTATTTACTTTTTTATTTTGACAAAATAATTATCTAAAAACTCCTCTGGATAATTGTTTAAAATAACTGTATCCGTTCTGTAAAACACCGGCTGGAACTCATCTTTTACAGCAATTACAATGTGATTTTGATCTTGTAGAAAAGACATAGAAGTTTCAACGAATTTATATTTCCCCGTCTTTTTTCCATCTTTAAAAACAACAAGTCGGTCATTCTTTTGAACTTTTAACGAATAAATTGCATTCATTTCCTTTGCTAATTTTACTTTTTTCCCATCCACAACTTGAACTAATTGATATTCACCAATTAAAAAAGGATACATGTTTTTTATCAAACTATCCGACTTCATTGTAAAAGCAGAAGTCAGAACAAAAATCAATGCTAAATATTTTACCATATTCCGAAATTACAGTTTTTTATTCATTTCTAAAATAGCAGTGTTTTTTTTCGGTCAAAAATCGTATATTTGACTGTATATGTTCATAAAACGAATTGGCTTTTTCCTATTGCTTTTAAATTGCGCGTTTTTTAATTCGTTCGCACAGGATATCCATTTCTCTCAAGTAAACAGACAACCACTCTATCAAAACCCAGGAAATACAGGTGATTTCAAAGGTGACATTCGATTAATGCTCAATTTCAAAGAACAATGGAGAAGTGTGACTGTTCCATTTCGAACAACTGTAATTGGAGCAGATTTTAAATTAAAAAAACAAGGAATCAATATTGGAGCTTTTCTTTTCAACGATGATGTTGGTGATGGAAAATTAAGAACAATAGAATCGCTTTTTTCTGCAAGTAAAACTTTCAAAATCACATCAGATTCCAGTCATATTATAACACCTGGACTTGCTGTAGGAATCAATTACCGCCAAATCGATTTTGATAAATTGTATTTCGACAATCAATTTAATGGTGTAAACTTCGATCCAACACTTGCAACAAATGAACTACTCGCAACAGATAATCGACTAAACTTAAACACATCACTCGGATTTACGCACAAATGGCTTCGCGCTAAAGATGAATTTCTAAGTTCTGGACTTTCGTTTCACAACTTAAATAGACCCAATCAAGGATTTTTTGGTACAACTGTTTCGCGAGATATTCGTGTCAGTTTATTTTCCGTTTATCAAGTACCATTTAAGTTTGACTTTCGCTTAAAACCTGGACTAGGAATCAATTTCCAAGGGAAGTACCGTGAGTTTTTAGTTGGTTCACAAGTACAATATATTCTTGAAGATCGATTAGGGAAATACAAAGCTGTTGATGGTGGAATCTGGTTCAGAGGTCGAGATGCTATTATCGTTCGTGTTGGCGCTGAAATCCAAACATGGTCAGTTGCTGTAAGTTATGATACCAATGTTTCAAAACTAGTACCTGCAAGTAACTTACGAGGCGGGATTGAATTTTCAGTTCATTACACCATTCAACGTTTCAAACCAGAAAAAGTGATCCATCGCATATGCCCAGATTATATTTAATTGTTTTAAGTTTATTTATTTGCGTGTATTCCTTTTCTCAAAGTGAATTAACCAAAATATTGTCCTTTGCCGATGAAAAATATCAAAAGGGAGATTATGTTTATGCGGTTGACTATTATCGAAAAGCACTTGACATCGATTCAACAACAGTTGATATCAATTGGAAATACGCAGAAGCATTAAGACAATACAAAGACTACGAAAAGGCGCGTTATTATTACCAAAAAGTTTACGAAAAAGAAGATGCAAAGATTTACAAGAAAAGTCTATTGTACTGGGCTTTAATGGAAAAACAATGTGGGAATTATAAAAAAGCAATTGACTTATTCAAACTGGCAAAGAAAAAATACAGCAAGTATCGAAATGAATATGTTTACTTAAAATCCAAACGTGAACTGGAATCTTGTTTGTGGGCTCAAGCTGCAATAAAAGATACTTCAACCTTAGAAAAAGTGCTTTTACCTGAGAATTTAAATACCGAAAATTCTGAATTTGCACATCTAGTTTTCAATAAGGAAATTATTTTTTCCAGTCTAAAAAGTGAAAGCGAAGTCATTCCGGATGAAAAAATCTATCGAAATAAGTTGTATCGAATTCCTTTTGATTCGACTCTTAGCAAAGAAAAAGAATTAGACCCATTGAATTTTTCAGATAAAAACACTGGAAACGGAACTTTTTCCCACGATGGATTGCGCTATTACTATAGTATTTGTGAAGGCGATGCGTTTCAATCTACTTGCAAAATTGCTGTTTCACGTTATTTAAACGGTAAATGGCAAACTCCTGAAATACTTTCAGATGTGATCAATGAATCTGGGAAAACTTCCACTACTCCATGTATTGCGTGGATTGACAATGAAGAATGGTTGATTTTCTCATCCAATCGAGAAGCCGAAAATGGTATGGATTTATATTTTTCGATCATTAAAAACGGAAATCAATATGGAAAAGTAAAACCGTTGAAACCCTTTAATTCCATCGACAACGAAATTTGTCCCTGGTTTGACGAGAAGACGCAAACACTCTATTTTTCTTCTTCTTGGTGGGACGGATTTGGAGGATATGATATTCATCAGTCGACATACACAAATGATCAATGGGGCGAAAAGAAAAACAGTGGAATTCCATTCAATAGTTCAGCGAATGACGTCTATTTTTTCAAAGAAAAAGACTCCAGCTTTTTGAGCAGCAATCGTTTAGGTGTGAAATACTCTAAAAACCCAACGTGTTGTTCAGATGTATTTGCATACACTATTCCAGATCCAGAAGTGATTCCAATTGTAACGAAAAAAGAAACCTTGGATGAATTGAATAAGCGTTTACCTGTTACTTTGTATTTCCATAATGATTGTCCAGATCCAAAGACAACGGCAACTTCAACCAATTTAACATACGATCAAACGTATCAAGATTACACCAAACTTCAGGCAAGTTATCAAAAAGAATATGCAGCAGGCTTGACGAAAGAAAAAGCTGAAGAGGCAGTTGAAGACATCGAAAGTTTCTTTTTAGAATATGTCGATCAAGGATTTAAAGATTTAAGTTATTTTGAAGAATTGGTTTTTGCTGAATTGGAAAAAGGATTGCGTTTAAGACTAAATGTTAGCGGATTTGCATCTCCATTAGCTAAAACAGATTACAATGTCGCTGTGACAAAAAGAAGGATTGCTTCTTTAAAAAATCATTTATTGCCAATTGACAATGGAAAGTTTGCTCCTTATTTGGATGGGACAGCTGCAAATGGTGGGAAATTAGAAATTGAAGGTTTACCTTTTGGTGAATACACTGCAGACCAAGTAACGAGTGACAATCCAAACGACCAGAAAAACTCGATTTATTCACGTGCTGCAGCAAAAGAACGAAAGATTGAAATTCAAAGCATTAGTTATTTAGATACAGACAGTTTATTTTTCTTGGTTGACGTAAATCCAAACACAGTAATTTTGGGGAAAATCGCAACGAAATCCGCTACAGAATTCAAGGTAATTCTTCATTCCAATCATTCAATGAATTTAACGTGTGATTCGCTTGCTGGAAATGACTATTTTACGTTTGAAACCAGTCAATTTATTTTAGCTGAGAATGGAACATTAACGCTAAATTTCAAGCAAAACAAACCTTTTCCAACAGGCTTTTTTAGTTTGCCAATTGAGCTTTATTTCAAAGATTATGAAAAACCGATTCGCATTTTAGTTTTAGGTGAAACTGAATAGGTTTATAAATTCAAGAAAATAGTATCTTTGTCGCTTTAAAATAAATTAAATGTCAGAAATTGTAACAGAAATAGAACCAGTTAAGCGTCCACGTTTGAAGTTTATTGACATGGCGCGATCTATTGCGATTCTATTAATGTTGGAAGGTCATTTCATTGATCAAACATTAGGAGTGAATTTCAGAAGTCCTGATCCGCATTTTGCAAACCCTGATTATTTAGTTTACGACATTTGGCATTTAGTGAGAGGTTATACTTCTCCCATGTTCCTAACAATGACAGGAATGGTCTTTGTTTATTTGTTATACATGAACAGAGATGTTCCGTTTTTTCAAAACAATCGCGTTAAATTAGGCTTTAGAAGAGTGTTAGAGTTATTGTTTTGGGGATATTTAATTACTCCAAGAGGATTTCACATCTTACAATGTATCGGATTTGGAATTTTAGGACTACTACTAGTTTTCGGATTGTATAAATTAACGAAAGTAATTCCACTTTGGGTCTATTATTTTGGTTTTTCACTTCTTATTTTCGCTTTAAATTCACCAATTAGTGAAATCAGAATTGATGGTGAAAAAATTCCATGGCCTTACAATGCGCCAAATTTCATTCAAAACATGTTTAATGCGCCTGGAGGAAGGTCCTTGTTTCCGTTTACACCACATTTAGGTTACACCTTCTTTGGAGCAGGAATTGGAGTTGTATTACACAGTATTTGGATCAATAAATCAAAATGGAATATTCCGCTATTTTTATTCCTACTAGGTGTGATTTTAGCGTTCTTTTCAACAGATATCTTGTATTTTTTACATTATAAATTCATCCACTTCTTTGGTTTTGGAATCATGTATTTAGCAAAAGCAAATTGGTTATTTGAGAACTTAGGTTGGATATTAATGATCTTAGGATTTTTATCTGCAATCGAGAAAATATTCACAATAAAAGACAACATTTTCATTCGCATTGGACAAAATACCTTGTCTATTTTCATCGTTCATATGATGATTTTATATGGCGCGATCATAAATGTAGGAATTGCAACTTATATTAACAGAACACATAACGCTTTAAATCCATATGAAGCTGCGATATATGCCGCGCTATTCATTTGTATTTTTGTAATAATGATTTATTTCATTAAACCTTTAAGTGAATTTTATAACAAATCACTTGATGTTTTATTTCCAATTCGTAAAAAATATAGAAAATAATGTTTAAAAAACTTACTCTTTTTATTTTTAATCTTTTTTGTGCCTATTCTTATTCTCAAGTAAACGTTCTATTTATAGGTAACAGTTATACGCATTACAACAACATGCCTAAGATTTTTGAGAAAATCGCTCGATCTAAAGGTAAAATGGTTTACGCTGATTCGATCGCAGTTAGTGGAAGTTCATTGAAGGAACATGCTGGTAGAGCTTCTACATACAAAAAAATGAATTCGCGTAAATGGGATTATGTGATTATTCAAGGATTTAGTAGAGAACTTGCACAAGATTCTTCCGTTATTGCTACTGAAACAATTCCATATGTTCAACAATTAATTGATTCTGTTCAGAAATCAAGTCCATGTAGTAGTATTTATTTTTACATGACATGGGGGTATAAAAATGGTTTTGCTGCTGAAGAGGCAAATAATACGAACGAAAAAATGCAAGAGCGTGTTCGTCAGGGTTATTTTCAATTGCATGAAAAGTTCGGATACCCAATGGTGCCAGTTGGTTTAGTTTGGTCTGAATTAATGGCTGCAAATCCTGAAATAAATTTATATCAAGTTGACGACCAACATCCAAATATAAATGGTAGCTTTACGATAGCTGCAACATTCTTTACAGCTTTATTCAAAGAAAGTTTGGAAAATTGTTTTGTTCCAGAAAAAGCTGATAAAACTTGGTCTGAAAAAATATTAAAAACAGCAGAGCAATTCGTTCTTAAAAATTATAACACTTATTTTTTAGATCAAGTACAAATACCAAAGCCTGTAAAATCTCCAAAATTGGAGTTTAAGATTAAAGAAACTTGGACAAATATTCGAATTACAAATTACACCGTAAAATGTGATTCATATACATGGGATTTTGGCGACGGAACGACTTCAAACAAAGCGAATCCAAAGCATTATTATAAAAATCCAGGAACTTATACTGTGACACTTACAGCTAAAAAAGCGTGTCATGAGTTTACCTTGAAAAAACAAATAAAAGTATCTAAAACAGATAAATACGCAACTTCAAATCCAAAAAAACCAAAAACTAAAAGTTGATTCCGAAAATAAAATCCAATAGAATTGAATTCATTGATTTAGCTAGAACTATTTCAATTCTTCTTATGCTTCAAGGTCACTTTGTTGTCTTATGGCTAGATGATCGAATCAATAAAAACACAAATAGCGGATTACATATTTACGAAAGCATTAGAGGAGTTACAGCACCTTTGTTTTTAACAATTACTGGAATTGTATTTACCTTTCTGCTTTTTAGAGGAAGTTTAGAATCATTCAATCAAGAACGCTTTAAAAAAGGAAAAAAACGAATTGTCATTTTATTGGTTTGGGCTTATGTATTGCAAATAAATTTTCATTCCATTTATTCTGGAATAAAGTATTGGAAGGCAGATAAACCTATTTTCGATCAATTACAAAAAATGATTGGGGAACGGTTTTTCACGTTTCATATTTTACATTCAATTTCCTTTGGAATACTTTTTATCTTGTTGATTTATTATTTATTTGCAAAATTTAAAGCATTTAATAAAATTGGGATTGGATTTTTAATTGGTGCATTTGTTTTTTTTGCGGGTCATCCTTTTTTCAATGCATACTTTAATACACATGATCAAATCTCTTTTTTACCGAAGGGTCTCTCAACGATTTTTGGTGGTGAAAACAGTGTTTTTCCAATATTTCCATCTGGAGCATATGTTTTATCCGGAGCATTTATTGGTTATAAATTAGCTCATAATGAAGCGTTATTTCACACTAAAACGAATGCTTTAAAGATATTTTTAACTGCTATTACACTTTTATTATTGGGATTAATCATTCCAAAATACTTGAATGTTTTCTTAGGACCTTTGTTTGGAAGTGAAAAGTTTTTTACGTGTACTGTTACGTTTTTTCTAAGGTTTTCTGAAGCTCTACTTGTAATTCTTTTAATTGCTTGGATTGCGACTAAAATTAAAAATATTCATCCTTTTGCATTGAAAATCGGTCAAAATACACTTTCGATATACATCATACATTCGATTATTTTATATGGTTGTATGAGCGGGTTTGGTTTGGATTCACTTTCAACTTACATCAATAAAAATCCTGAATTGTTGTATCTCAAAGCACCCATTTATACGATTTCATTTGCTGTACTTTTCTTGAGCTTGTTTGTTCTACAAATAGCTTTCTTTGAAAAATTGAATAACTTGTTTTTTAGAACTGCAAATTTGCTAACACGCTTTAAAAACAGCACAGAAAAGCCGAATCTATTGCAACAAGTTTTTACTGCAATTGTATTAGAAGTAATTGTGTTTATTTGTTTTAAGAGTATTCTTTAGTTCTCGCTAATTGAATGTGCAATCTGACTCAATTCTTCAGAAGTTAAAGTCATTTTTTCTTGCGCAAAATTCATATCACTTAAGGAATTCATTGGAACTAAATGAATATGTGCGTGTGGCACTTCTAAACCTATAACAGTAACTCCAATTTTTTTACACGGAAATGCTTTCTTTATTTTATGAGCCACCTCTTTTGAAAATATCATCATTCGACCAAGCAATTCATCTTCTATGTCAAAAATGTAATCAACTTCTAGTTTTGGAATCACTAAAACATGTCCTTTTCGCAAAGGCATAATATCTAAAAAAGCCAAGAATTCATCATTCTCGGCTACTTTATAACAAGGAATTTCCCCTGCAACAATTTTTGAAAATAACGTTGCCATTATCTTGTAATTTCTAAAACTTCAAATTGGATAATTCCATTAGGTGTTTGAACATCAGCAATATCACCAACTGATTTTCCTAATAATCCTTTTCCAATAGGAGAATCAATTGAGATTTTCTTTTCTTTCAAATCAGCTTCGTTTTCTGCAACTAAAGTGTATTTCACTTCCATTCCATTTGCTTTATTCTTCATTGTAACTGTAGAAAGAATATAAACTTTTGAAGCATCAATCAATGTGTTATCAATGATACGTGCATTTGCTACCAAGTCTTCCATCTTAGAAATTCGCATTTCTAAAAGACCTTGAGCTTCTTTAGCAGCATCGTATTCAGCGTTTTCAGATAAATCACCTTTATCTCTTGCTTCAGCAATTTGTTCAGAAATTTTAGGACGTTGAACCGTTTTTAGATCGTATAATTCGTCTTTTAATTTCTTTAAACCTTCTTCTGTATAATATGCAATATTTGACATAACTTCAGTTTTGTATAACCCATTAACAACAACAAGAGAGCCCATCGAGCCCTCCTGTTGCAACAAATATACGTTTTTATTTTTTTAATTCATACTATCTAATTCGTAAAAAATATAAGTTTTTAACAAACATCTAAATATTTTGCAAGTCGATTTGACGCATACCACAGAAGAACTTAATTATGCGTTCACCTGCTCCTGGTACATCTACATGTATCAAATACACTCCACTTGCAATCGGAACTCCAATCGCGTTTTTCAAGTCCCAATCAACAGAAGTAACTTCGTTGTCTTTCTTGAATTGGCGAACCAATTTACCTCCAATGTTGTAGATC
>JBKDZA010000044.1:0-4627 GCA_046308455.1 Fluviicola sp. | reverse complement strand
GCATTTACAATTGAGTAATTCATACCTTCAAAATTAGATTCTATTGTAATGAACTCATTTGCTGGATTCGGATAAATCGCAAAATCTTGGTAATCTTTTTTAGAAAGCGATAATGTTGTTGGATTTGAATGTTCCCATTTATTGAAGAACTTCCAAATTTCAAACATTTCAGTGATATCGTTGACGGGTTGATACAAATAAATGTGATCCGCATTATTTAAACGCCATAATTCAACAGAACCTATTGGATTACAGTTATCGTAAACAAATCGATCTACAGTAATATTATCTGCTGCTATGTTTGGTAATTGTGTTGAATCTGCAGTTGCATCACATCCGTGTACATTTCTCCAAAAATTCATTGTTTCAGCTACAAGAGACAAAGAGGGAATAGCTGTTCCAGCATAAGGAACGGTACCATCAACAGTACCATGTAAATGAATTACAGGAGTTTTGTAAGTTGGATTACACGTTGAAATATCAGATGTAGACATAGTTCCAGCCATCGTTCCAATTGCAGCGATACGATTGTTTAACGCACAAGCTAAATGATGTGACATGATTGAACCCATCGAAAATCCAGTAACGTAAATCTTTGCAGGATTCACGTTAAACTCAGACAATCCTCTGTCCATTAATGCATTAAAAAAAGCTTCATCATTAACTGTACTACTCAATAAAGTTCCGTTGTTCCAAGATGCTTGTCCAAAAGAATTTAATGCACCTTGCGGGTAAACAACAATTACTCGAGCAGTATCTGCCACAAAATTAAACCCTGCAGAAACCATACTTGCACTTGTACCTCCAAGTCCATGAAGAATAAATATCATTCTTGGAGTTTCAGTAGTTGCATTAAATCCAGTGGGAACATACAATTGATATGAACGTGTTTGTCCGCCAATTGAAATTGTTTCTGTCGTTAATTGAGCTGTTGAAAAAAATGGAATAGTAACTAAAAATAGTAGTGCAAGATGTTTCATTTTTTATTTAATTTAGAGCAAAAATAATAAATAAAACTTTAAATAAATGAAGCGAATCTTGCTAGTCTCGTTTACACTATTAATTCTTTTTTCAGCTTGTACCTTAAGTGGTGAACAAGAAAATAGATTAAATGAGCAATTGAATCAATTCATCGAAGCATATAATAACAATGATCCTTTGGTTATTTCAGCAGGAACACATGTTTCAGTGATAAAGTACTTTAAAGAAAAAGGAGATACGGCTTTTATTAATAAATTCAAACAAAAAGACGATGAAGATCGCTTGTTTTTTGATAATCCAATGATGATTGAAACAAAAGATCAAGGTAAATCGATTCAGCGAATTTATACAGTTGAAAAAGCAACAGAAAGTACTTTTCTTACAGATGAATATCGTATATTCGCTGTGTCAGAAAATAAAGGTGAAACTTGGTTTTTTGTCTTGGAAGAAGATTATTACAATGAAAACATCAAAGGTTTAAAACGCTTGTTCAAGAAAAAATGATTAAAAAAACACTACTAATACTTACACTTTTTTTAAGTGTAGTTGTAAATGGACAAGGATGGCGACCTGTTGGCGTTCGTTCCAGTGGACTTTCAAACTCAAGTGTTGCTCTTTCAGATGTTTGGAGCTATTACCACAACCCAGCCGCGACAGCTGAATTAAAATCTATCGAAGCTGGTGTTTTTTATGAAAGTCGCTTTTTAGCAAAAGAACTCCAAACTCAAGCTCTTGCAGTTGCTTTGCCTATCAAAAAAGGAGTTTTTTCTTTGGGAGCTACAACATTCGGATATGAACAATACCGATCAACAAAAGCAGGATTGGGTTACAGTTTACAGTTATCAGATAATTTCTTTTTAGGCGCTCAAGTAAACATGCATCAATTGCGTTTTAATGAAAATTATGGCTCTTCACTAAGTGCAACTGGAGAATTGGGATTGCTTGCAAAAGTATCCGAAAAATGGATGATTGGAATTTCAGCTATGAATTTCGGAGCTCAAAAAATCAGTGCTACAGAAGAACGATTTACTTCGGTATTAAGAGCTGGATTTCGTTACAAATTATCAGAAGTAGTTCTGATTACTGGAGAAGTAGAAAAGCAAACAATACATGATTTCAGTTTCAAAGGTGGGGTTGAATACATTCCAGTTAAAAATTTCTTTATTCGTCTAGGAGCTCAAAGTGGACCAACCTCTTTTGCTTTTGGCTTAGGATATAAATGGAATCAATTTTCAATGGATATTGCCACAAATTATCATCCAGTATTGGGTTGGACTCCTTCTTTTGGTTTAAATTATCAATTCTCCAAGAATGAGAAATAGTCTTTTTATACTGTTTTTTTTGCTTTGCTTTTCTGTTTTTTCACAAGAAAAATCAGAAATTATACAACAGCGAATTGAATTTATTTCTGAGCAAAATGAAACAGAAGAATTAGACTTAACTAATTTATTTGATCAACTGAATTACTTTTACGAAAATCCAATCAATTTAAACAATACAACAAACGAAGAACTCCAATCGTTGGGATTGTTGACTGATATTCAAATCAGTGAAATCCTTTTACATAAAGAGCAATTCGGAAATTACATTTCCATTTATGAATTACAAAGTTTAAAATACTTGGATTTAGAAATGATCCAATTGATTTTGCCATTTGTATTTATTGACAATCGTTTAGACCAACTCCATATAACATTCAAAGAAGCAATCAAGAATGGAAACTTTGAGCTTTTTACACGTTATCAATTAACTCCTGAAGATAGAAAAGGATATTCGTCTGTTCCAGATTCAATAAAACAAAGTTCTAATTCCTATTATTACGGTAGTCCAGATCGTTTTTATACCCGATTCAGATACACTTACCGAACGAATTTAAGCGCAGGAATAACAGCTGAAAAAGATCCAGGTGAAGAGTTTTTTAAAGGTTCTCAAAAGAAAACTGGTTTTGACTATTATTCCTACCATGCTTTTTATAAAGGTGGTAAATACATTAAAGCTGTAGCATTAGGTGATTATCAAATACAAATCGGACAGGGATTAAATACTTGGTCTGGTTATGCTTTTGGAAAAACCGCGGATATTTTCGCATCGAAAAAAACAGCCAATTATTTACGCCCCTATACTTCTGCGGACGAGAATCGTTTTTTCAGAGGAGCTGCAACGAATTTAGGATACAAAAATTTTAACTTAATTGCTTGGTACAGTTCAAAAAAAGTAGATGGAAATGTTCAATCTGACTCACTTGAATCAGAGTTTGAGTTTGTTTCAACAATTGACTTAACTGGTTTTCATCGAACTACAAGTGAAATTGCCAAAAAAGATAAGTTACGAGAACAAGTTTACGGCTCCTATTTGGCGTACAATACAGCACGTTTCAATTGGGGAATTGCTGCTGTGAACCAATCCTATTCAACAAGTTTATTGAGAGATACTTCTTTGTATAATTTGTATCAATTCAGAGGAAAATCGACTACGACATATAGTTCCGATTTCAATTTTGTATTAAAAAACTCTAGTATTTTCGGTGAAGTCGCTTATGCAAGTCATTCGAAAGCTTTTGCTCAATTGTACGGAATCATGTCCACCATAGATCCTCGCTTGTCGGTTTCATTGATTTATCGTGATTATGACAGGGCTTATCACAGTTTTTACAACAATGGTTTTGCTGAAAGTTCTCAAACACAAAATGAAAAAGGCTTGTTCATGGGGGCAAAATGGAAGTTAAATTCAGCTTGGTCTTTAAGTACATATGCTGATATTTTCAAATTCCCATGGCTTAGATATCAAGTTGATGCACCTTCTGAAGGGTATGAGTTTTTATTTCAACCAACATACAAACCAAACAAAATATTTGAATTGTACGGAAGATTTAGAACACAAGTACGACAAAAAAACTCACGAAATTCGGATGAGACAATTACTGAAATTGAAGATGTGATTCAAAACAATTACCGAATTAATTTGAGTTATAAAGTTTCTGACGGAATCACTTTTAAAAGTCGATTGGAGTACACAACAATCAATCGTCTTTCAAACAATAAAGAAGAAGGTTGGTTATTTTCGACAGACTTACAATTCCAGCCAAAAATGAAGCCTTTTGATATTTCTGCTCGTTTCGCACTTTTTGATACAGACAGTTACGATACACGAATTTACACTTTTGAAAATAACGCTTTGTATGTTTTCTCGTCTCCTTCTTATTACTATCAAGGATCTCGGGCTTATTTGTTACTCCGTTATTCATTCTTGAGACAATTCGACTTATGGATTCGTTATGGAACGTTTATTTATTCCAATAGAACGGTTATTAGTTCTGGTTCAGAAGAGATATTGGGAAATCAAAAATCTGATATTACGATTCAGTTGCGTTGGAAAATTTAATTTTTTTGGGCGCTTAAAACCTGAGTTCGAATATAAATTAATCTCAGACCGCTTATAAATCGTCAGGTTTAAACGGTATTCGTTTCCAAGTCCTCACTAGCGTGATATTTTAGATAAAAGACCTTTGAATATCATAATTAGTATTAAATTTGATTTGTTTAAAAAAACTAATCATGTTTGACTACTTTATTAATATAAAATTTGAATTTCCTGTTTTTATTTTAAGTATTTTATTTATTAACCAATGGGTCGAGAATCACTATGG
>JBKDZA010000043.1:0-7485 GCA_046308455.1 Fluviicola sp. | reverse complement strand
CTTCAATTCCATGTCCAATTGTATGACCAAAATTCAATACTTTGCGAATTCCTTTTTCTAAAGGATCTTCATCTACAATTTGAATTTTTATTCCTGATGAAATCGCACTTAGATTTGTTAAATCTGGATAAGTCAATAATTCTGCAGGATCAATCGTTTTTAACACATCCCACAAATCTTTTTTAGCGACTAAACTATGTTTAATGATTTCAGCAAAACCATTAATTAATTCTTGGTTCGGTAAAGTATGTAAAAATCTAGAATCGATAAAAATAGCTTTTGGATGATTAAAAACTCCTAATTCATTCTTTAGAGATCCAAGATTGATTCCTGTTTTTCCTCCAATTGAAGCATCGACCATTCCCAATAATGAAGTTGGAACATGAATAAAACTTACTCCTCTTTTAAACACTGAAGCGATAAAACCACCAACATCTGTAACTAATCCTCCTCCTAAATTGATAATTAAATCACTACGAGAAATATTGTATTCTGACAATGCTTGCCATACTTGAAAACAAACTTCCATCACCTTGTTTTCCTCACCAGCAGGGAGAAGCATTACTTCAGCATCTTCTAGATTTGGAAAAGTTGTGATTAAATACTCCAAACATGAATCGTGTGTGTTTTCATCAACGATAATAATTTTCTTTGAATTTAGATATGTTGACGAAACCAATTCTTGAAAACTTCCATTTTCGATGTTCCCAATTTCAATTGAACAGTTATCCAATGTAAAATGAATCACTTTATTTCTTGTTTAGAATGAATATAATTGTTGTAAATTTCATTTAAAAGTATTTAATTTTATCTGAAACAACGTTATTTTTGTAATATGATTTCATTCAATAATACAGAGATAGCGTTTAAACATCAGTCAAACAAAGACTTAAAGCGCGCAAATTTTCTTTTCACAGTAATTGCTAGTCCATTTTTGGTGAAAATTGGTAAAGGTTTGACTCGTTTTGGCTTAAAATTGAGACTTCCAATTAATGGATTGATCAAAAAAACAATCTTTAAACAATTTTGTGGTGGTGAAACAATTGAGGAATGTACACCAACAATTGACAAAATGTGGAAACACAAAGTTGGGACAATTCTCGATTACTCTGTTGAAGGAAAAACATCTGTTGAAGATTTTGAAGCAACAACTCAAGAAATTATTGCAACGATCACAAAAGCGAAAAGCAATTTAGCAGCGATTCCTTTTGCAGTATTCAAAACAACTGGAATTACTCGTTTTGGAATTCTTGAAAAAGCAAATGAAAGCACAGACAATTTAACTGAAGCAGAATTAAAAGAATACCAAGATACAGTTGAACGTGTTGACCGAATTTGTAAAGCTGGATTTGAAGCTGGAGTTCCCGTTTTTATTGATGCTGAAGAAACGTGGATTCAAGATGTAATTGATCGTATTTCACATGAAATGATGGCAAAATACAATCAAGAAAAAGCATTGATTTTCAATACAGTTCAAATGTATCGCCATGATCGTTTAGAGTTTTTAAAGAAAAGTGTTGCATGGGCGAAAGAAAATAATTTGAAATACGGAGTGAAATTAGTTCGTGGAGCCTACATGGAAAAAGAGCGCAACCGAGCTCTTGAAAAAGGGTATCCCTCTCCTATTCAACCAGATAAAGAAACGTGTGACAAAGATTACAATTCTGCATTGGACTTTTTAACGGATAACATCGAATTTGTGGGTGTTTGTGCTGGGTCACACAACGAAGATTCTTCTGCATTGTTAGCTGACTTGATGACAAAAAAAGGAATTACAAAAGACGACAAACGTTTTTATTTCGCGCAGTTATTAGGAATGAGTGATCATATTTCTTACACAATGGCAAACGAAGGATTCAATGTTGCAAAATATGTTCCTTATGGTCCAGTGAAAGAAGTAATCCCATATTTATTCCGTAGAGCGGATGAAAATACTTCTGTAAAAGGACAAACAGGCCGTGAATTGGGCTTGATTCGTCAGGAGAAGAAACGTAGAAAGATGTAATTTCTTTTTAAAAATGAATCAACTTTTCTTCCATAAAGCAACAATAAATGATTTGTCAACAATCTGGGAAATCATCCAAGGAGCGATTGAACGACGTAAAAAAGATGGAAGTAATCAATGGCAAGATGGTTATCCAAATTTGAAGGTTCTTGAAAATGATATCACGATTGGAAATGGTTTTGTTTTAGTTGAAGCGAATGAGATTGTTGGTTATTGTGCGATTCTAATCAATGATGAACCTGAATATGAGCGAATTATTGGGAAATGGATTACAAACTCTGATTTTGTTGTCTATCACCGAGTTGCAATAGCTCAAGAACATTTAGGTAAGGGTTATGCAAAAACAATGATGCGTTTTATTGAAGAATTTGCAACTGAAAAAGGAATTTCAAGTATTAAAGTGGATACGAACTTCGATAATTTAGCGATGCTAAAACTTTTATCAGATTTTGAATATGAATATTGTGGTGAAGTTTATTTTAGAGGAAGTCCGCGAAAAGCATTCGAAAAGGTCTTAAAAACCAATTAATATATCTAAGTTTAAAACTTAAACATTCATTTATGAGAAAGTCTATTGCACTATTTTTAGTTCTATTTTGCGTTAATTCGCTTATTGCTCAAAATCAATCTGAATCAAGAAATTTGACTGTTGGGAAAATCGAAACGATTTACTCGAATGAATTAAAAGAAAATCGAACATTGAATATTTTTCTACCAGTAAATTTTGATTCAACAAAGGTTTATCCAGTGATTTATGTTTTAGATGGAAGTTTAAACGAAGATGTTGTACATATATATGGACTTTCGCAATTCTTTCCATTGTATTATGACATGCCTGAATGTATCGTTGTTGGCATTCAAAATGTGGATAGAAAAAGAGACTTTACTTTCCATACAGACTTAAAAGAGTTGAAAGAAACATATCCAACAACTGGTCATTCTGAAGCGTTTATAGCCTTTATAGAAAAAGAATTGAAACCTTTTATTCAAGCTAATTATTCAAAATCGACAACAAATTTTATTATTGGCCAATCCTTAGGTGGATTACTCGCAACTGAGATTTTGATTAAAAAACCATATTTGTTTTCACATTATTTGATTGTTAGTCCAAGTTTATGGTGGGACAATGAAAGTCTTCTAAAGAAAATTGAGTCGAAAGATTTTAAACAATCAATCCCTGATTCAACGTATGTTTATGTTTCAGTTGGAAATAAAGAACCCAAAATGATGCTAACAGGTGCGAAACGACTTTTCAAAGTGATTCATCCAATTAAAAATGTCAAAAGCGATTACAAATTGATGACAGACGAAGATCATGCAACAATTTTACACAATAGTATTTATCAAGCCTTATTGAAATTGTATAAACCACTATATTAATTTATAACTAGATATGATTTTTGTTTGGATTCTGTATTTAAGTTTTTACTTGTATTGGTTTGTTAAGAAAAAACCATATTACAAGAAAAAGAGAAACTTAAAAAAGATGAATTCAATAAAATGAAACTATTTTCCTTTGGAAACCAGATAATTAATCAAAATCTTCTCATTTTCAGGTGAAATAAAATGACCTTTTTTACGGTTTACTTTCTTTACCATTTTCGGAACAACTTTTTGGAGCTTTTCTTTCGTGAAATTACTTGGATCGTGAAGTGAGTGACACAAATCACAATTCTTTTCATAAATAGTTCTACCATTTACTTGTAGAACACGTTCAGTATAAACATATTTATCTATTCGACTGTTCACAGTAGTAGTTGAACAAGTTAAGTAAACGAGAGAAATAAAAATTAATGCTTTCAAGGGAATCTTTATTTCAACAAAGCTATGAAAAAACAGGAATGATTTTAATTTTGTACTATGAAAATATACACACGCAAAGGTGACAACGGAACAACAGGTTTGATTGGAGGTACACGACTACCAAAACATCACTTAAGAATCGAGTCTTATGGAACTGTTGATGAATTAAATAGTTACATTGGTTTATTGAGAGATTCAACTTCTGACCAAACAGTCATTGATGTGTTGTTGGAGATCCAAGATCGTTTGTTTACAATTGGTTCACATTTGGCAGCTGATCCAGAGAAATCCAATATGCAGTTGCCTCAATTATATGAAAAAGACATTGAATTTTTAGAAGAGAAAATTGATTCAATGGAACAAGAATTGGAACCGATGAAGTTTTTTGTTTTACCTGGAGGAAATCAATTGGTTTCTCATACGCATATTGCGCGTTGTGTTTGTCGACGAGCAGAACGAATGGTTTCGCATTTATCTGAAACTGCAGAAGTTGAGGCTTTAATTTTAAGTTACATGAATCGTTTAAGTGATTATTTATTTGTTTTATCACGAAAATTCACACATGATTTAAAGGCAATCGAAACACCTTGGCACCCAAGAAAGGATTAATTTATCAAGCTGAATTTCAACTATTTAAATTAGTTAACAAAAATAAAACCTCAAAAACTTTTTATAAAGCTTGCATTTGAAAAAATAAAAAGTATTTTTGCGCGAAATAACAACTAAAAAATTCGAATACAATGTACTGGACTTTAGAATTAGCATCCTATTTAGAAGACGCACCATGGCCTGCATCAAAAGAGGAATTGATTGATTTTGCAATTCGTGCTGGAGCACCTATGGAAGTCGTTGAGAATTTACAAGATTTAGAAGACGAAGGTGATATTTATGAAAGCATCGAAGAAATTTGGCCAGATTATCCTTCCAAAGATGATTTTCTTTTCAATGAAGATGAATATTAAATAACAAAAATTAAGTCCCGGAAAATATTTCGGGATTTTTTTTTACCCGAGCGAGGGAATTTTAATTTAACATCGTCTAAAGAATTTGTTAACATAAAACTTGTTCTTATATGACTATTAAAATGCTCTTGCTTTTGGGTACTCTCCTACCTATCTTTGGTTTCTCTCAAAGTTTTTACGACCGATCAACTGTTCAAACAATTGAAATCTTTTTTCCTTCAAGTACTTGGGATTCTCAACTTGATGCGCTAGCTTCTTCAACAGAAGGATATCTTCTAGCAGATTCAGTACGAATAAATGGAGTTACATACGACAGTGTCGGGGTGAAATACAAAGGGAATTCATCGTACAACGCGAGTAACAACAAAAACCCTTTACACATTAAGTTGGATTACATAAACAATCAAGATCATCAAGGGTATACAGATGTCAAATTACAAAATGGTTATCAAGATCCTTCAATGATTCGTGAAGTTTTGAGTTATGCCATTTTAGAACAGTTTATGGATTGTCCAAAAGCCAATTTCGCAAATGTTTACATCAATGGAACATTAAGAGGTTTGTATTCAAATGCAGAAAGTATTGATGAAAAGTTTGTTGCAGATCATTATTACGATAATTTGGGCTCATTTGTGAAATGTAATCCAGTTGGAGGTGCTGGTCCAGGCTCATCTGGATCACCCGATTTAAAATACTTAGGATCTGATTCTAGCTTATATGCAACAAGTTATGAATTAGAATCAGATTATGGTTGGAATGATTTGGTTACTCTAACAAATACTTTAAACAATAATTTTACTTCAATTGAAACGAAATTAGATATTGATCGTGCAATTTGGATGCTTGCCTACAATAATGTTTTGGTTAATTTGGACTCGTACAATGGTACATTTCGTCAAAATTATTATTTATACGAAGATCAAAATGGGCGTTTCGTTCCAACTATTTGGGATTTAAACATGTCTTTTGGAGGTTTTCCAGGTGGAGGAAGTTCAACAACAACCTTAGATCCTTTTTCAAATTCTAGCTCTGCAAATCATCCTTTAATTGTGAAAATTTTAGGAAATGCTACCTACAAAAAAATGTACATGGCACATATCCGAACAATTTTAAACGATATTTTTGCATCTGGAGAGTATTTAACAACAGCAAATACACTTCGTACAACAATCGATGCATCTGTACAAGCAGATCCATATAAGTTCTAAACGTATACACAATTTCAAAATTCACTGACATCAAACGTCACTGGTGGCGGTGGCGGTGGCGGTGGCGGTGGTGGAGGCGGTTTCACCATTCAAGGTCTACAGAATTTAATGGGTGCACGTGTTACCTACTTTCAATCAAACACTGATTTTAATTATGTTGCACCTACAATTGTAAGTCATTCATTTACAAATCCTACTCCAAATTATGGGGATAATAACACAATTAATGTTACTTGTTCGAATGAAACAGAAGTGTATTTCGGATATCGTTTTGCCATAGAAAAGAACTTTACTCGCGTTCAATTATTCGATGATGGTGCTCACAATGACGGTGCTGCTGGCGATCATGTATATGGAACTACCCTACAAATGAACGGAGCTTACATGCAGTATTTCATTTATTCGCAAAATGCAACAGCAGGAATTTTTAGTCCAGAAAGAGCTGAACACGAGTACCATACATTACAAATTTCAATTCCAACTACAGTTGACAATGAACTTGTAATCAATGAAATAATGGCTAAGAATACAGATTTTGTATTCGATAATTATGGACAAGATGATGACTGGTTGGAGTTATACAACACTACAAGTTCAGCAAAATCATTGGTTGGACTTTATTTAACTGATGACAACTTTAACTTGACAAAATGGGCATTCCCTGCAAATGCTTACATAGCTCCAAACGATTATTTCATCGTATGGGTGGATGATGATTCAACACAGACTGGAGTTCATGCAAATTTCAAAATCAGTTCTACGGCTGAAACAATTTATTTAACGGATGGAATTTCAATTTTTGACAATGTTACTTCTGGAGTTTTAGCAAGTAATGAAGCGTGGGCAAGATGTCCTGACGCAGGAGTGTTTACTATTGCTGTTCCAACATTCGATGCTTCAAATAATTGTTTCTTGTCGATTAGTGAAATAGAAACGAAAACTGATTTTTCAATTTTCCCAGTCCCTGCAATTGACTTAGCAACAATACGAATTGAAAACACTGATTCGTATGAATTGAGAGTCGTTGATATGCAGGGAAGAACAATTTATACTTCGATATTAACTAGTGGAGATAATTCAATTGAATGTTCAGAATGGAAAAGTGGTTTTTATCAATTTGTGTTAACGAATAAAACGAGTTTAGAAACGAAAGTAGTTTCTTTTATGAAGCAATAATTATGATTTAGATCAAAGAAAAAGGGCGAGAATGATTCTTGCCCTTTATTGATTAACTATTTTTCAAAAATTGTTGACTTTTTAAATAAAAATCATTAACTTTAATTTGTGTTACACGCATCAGAAGCGTGTAGCAACTAAAATTAGACGTTAAATCGGAAGTGCATGATATCGCCATCTTCAACAATATACTCCTTCCCTTCTACTTTAAATTTACCAGCATCTTTCACCACATTCTCCGATCCCAAAGTCGTGAAATCTTCATACTTCATCACCTCCGCACGAATAAATCCTTTTTCAAAATCTGTGTGAATTACTCCTGCAGCTTGTG
>JBKDZA010000042.1:0-14236 GCA_046308455.1 Fluviicola sp. | reverse complement strand
CCTCACAACCACCATAATAACGTTTGTTAGGAAGTCCTTCAGCATATTTATTTGTCAAAACAGAACCCATTGCTTCCATAACTTGATCCGATACAAAGTTCTCAGATGCAATTAATTCAATTCCGTGTTCTTGGCGTTGTCTTTCTTCAGCAATTAGTCCAAAAATTTCGAGGTCTCTTGTCATTTTACTTTTTTTTGATTGTTATTTAGTGTAATTGATTGCATGGATTTTAGCTAATCCATCGTATAATTTAGTATCTGGTTTATATTGTGTGATTTCAAATAATTTACTTGAACTTCCAACTCTTCGTTCAACTTCATAGTCGTAACGTTTGCTTGGAGCTTCAACATAAGTTAATTCAGAATTAGATTGTGTGATTTCTTTAATTTGATCTGCCAAATCTTTGATACACCATTCTTCTTCGTTTGCAATGTTTACAATATGACATCCTTTTACATTTAATAAACGAATACAAGATTCTACAGTATCATCAATATATGTGAAATCACGTGTTTGCATTCCCGTTCCAAAAACAGTTATTTTTTCACCTTTTAATGCCTGCTCGAAAAAACGTGGAACAACCATTCTATTATCTTGATTGTAACCATAAACATTGAAGAAACGCAATGAAACGATATCTATTCCTTTTTCATCATGGTGAGAAGCTAAATAAATCTCATTGTAACGTTTTGCCATCGCGTAAGAAGTACGAGGATCAACTAAAACTTCTTCAGTTAACACATTTTCAAATGCTGAATGTCCGTAAATTCCACTTGTAGAAGCATACATGATTTTCTTCACATTGTTTGCATGTGCAGCCATTACAACATTTCGTGTTCCAATAACTTCAACATCCATCGTTTCAACCGGATTGTCTGCAACGACATCAACTCCCAAAACTGCTGCAAAATGAATGATCACATCACATCCTTTCGCTGCATCATTTACAAATTGTGCATCACGCACGTCACCTAATCGAAAATCGATTTTCTCAAAAATATCTTTTTCAATTTTATTACCTCTTAATAAGTTGTCTAGAACAACTACCGAATGCCCTTCGTTTACCAATCTTTTTGTAAGATTACTTCCGATAAATCCAGCACCACCAGTCAATAGAATTTTCATTCAGTTTATTATAAGTTTTTACTAATGTTGTCGCAAATATAAGCTCAAAAATATGTATAGAGAACAAACTTGCGATATAATTTAAACACGTTTAATGGAATATAGTTTGTGACTTAGTATTCCTGAGTGTTTTTGAACGATTCCATCTGCTGTAAAATCATCAATTCTTACAAATCCATGTGCATGAATTAGTTCATTTTCAGAAATTAAGATTCCTACATGGTGAATTTTATTGTTTGCGTTTACAAAAAATACTAAATCATCTTTTTGATGCTCACCATATGGAATTTCAATCCCCATTTCTTCTTGTTCATGTGCATCTCGAGGTAACTTAATATCAAACAAACGAAAAACTGTTTGAGAAAGACCAGAACAATCAATTCCAAAGACTGATTTACCTCCCCACAAATAGGGAGAATTCAAAAATGAAAGTGCAAATTCAGATGGGGAAGTAGGTTTTTCAATCCTATCAATGTCAGTATACACATATTCATTGTTACCAATTTTAAATGAATTAACAGTATCAATTGTTCTAAAAGAGCCTTTTAATGCAAAGAATTTTCCATTTGGACCTGTGATTTCTCTAAAATGATTGTACTCAATTGTTTGTCCATCCAGCCAACGTGTAACTTCTTTTTGAGTCAAAGGATTCAATAATTTAAAATCGGTCCAACCTTCATAATTGTCGTGAAAAGAGCGCACTTTTCTCCACTGTTCTTTTTCTTCAATCAATTCAACGATTTCTCCAAAAACCAATTGACTGACAATTTCAGAAGTATCTGAGTTTTCTTTTCTTAACGGTGAAAGTGCATAAGCACAATAAAAATAGTTTGCTGTCATTTTTTAGGAAATGCGGGTAGTTTTGAAATATTCATTGCTTGTTGCATATGTCTTTCATTATGATAAGCAACAAAAAGTAAAGCATCTCCCAAACGTAATCTTACAAATTTCGAAATTGCAATTGGAACACGAACTTTTCTCAGATTAACCGTTGTAACTTGTTCTAAAAGTGCTAAAAACTCTCTCTGTTTTTCTTCAAAAGTTTGACAATCATTTCCAGAGACTAATTGTTTGTTGATACTTGGATTGTATAATTTTGGAGCGTTGAATTTGCGTTTGATGTTTTTTGCATTTCCTAATTTCATTGACCCCCAAGCTGATTTTCCAAGTGGAGAAGAGGAAAAAGTTGCACTTGGAGTTCTGTATTTTGTTGTTTCCAAACGCTTGAAAATAACAGAATGATAAAAATTTGCGTATTCATTTAAATGGGCAAAAATTTCATTTAAACTCCACGTGTCTTTGTTTGGTTTCCAATTCAGTTGATTTTCAGAATACAAACGATACCTTTTTTTCATCCAATCTAAATTGGTTTCAGTAATCATTGCCACTTCATTTAACAGCCAATCAGTAGTCATTTTCCAAGTTTTAAGCAAAAGTAAGAATAAATCAAGTGAGTAAAAGGAGTTAATTTCGATATTTTTTAACACAAGGAAGTAAAAGTGTTTAATCGATCCTCATGCAACTTTGTTTCAAAAAAAAACGTATTTTAGACATATGAAAAACCTACTTGTAATTTTTTCAATTTTATTTTTTGGTTTTGCTTGGTCTCAAGAAGAGATTCACAAGCATAATCCATTCCATTCAATGCTTGAAAACAAAGGGCAATGGGATGAAGACGTGTTGTTTCAATCAAGACTCAACGGACAGAATTTATGGATTCAACAACATGGGTTTATATATGATTTAAGAGATTATTCAGCCTTACAAAAAGCACATTTATATCAAGAAACCGATAGTGCACAATTTTACAAGCAAGCAATTGTAGGAATTGAATTCGAAAATTCAAATGAAATCAAGTCTATTAAAAAAGAACTACCTACCAAAAATTATTACAATTTCTTTAAAGGAAAAGACAAAAGTAAATGGGTGAGTGAAGTTCATGGATATGCAGAAGTTACTCTTGAAAACATTTACAATAAAATCGATTTAAAACTATTTGACGACGACGATCAATTCAAGTATGAGTTTTGGTGCTATGAAGGTTCAAATCCAAATGGAATAAGTCTTAAAATTAAAAATGCGCAATCCATTTCAATTAGTTCAAAAGGTGATTTAGATATAACAACTTCTTTAGGTTTGGTGAAAGAATACAAACCAATCGCATATGAATTGTTGAACGGAAAAAAAACTGAAGTTCCATGTGAATTTATTCTTGAAGGAAAAACTGTTCGATTCAAACTAGGAAAATTTAATCCACATGCAATTTTAATCATCGACCCAGAGTTGATTTTCGCAACTTACTGTGGTTCAATTACAGATAATTTTGGAATGACTGCTACTTATGGATATGATGGAACGGCATATTCTGCGGGAACGATTTATGGAAATGCGTATCCAACGCCCGATAATTTAGCTTATGATGTTGCATCAAATTTCACGGTTCCTAATGTGGCTGGGTCTGTTACAACGGATGCGTTTATTTCGAAATATACTCCAGATGGAACTACAATGATTTGGACAACCTTTATCGGAGGAGGAGACAATACCCAAGGAACAGAAACCGCGCATTCATTAATTTGTGATGCAAATAACAATGTCTATCTTTTTGGAGCAACATCAAGTACTGATTTCCCAATTCAAAATGGATTTCAAAATACCCATGCAGGAGGAACGTCGTTAAGTATCCAATTTAATGGAAGTAATTTTGGAACTCAAGGTACAGATATTTTTGTGGCTAAAATTAGTGCAAACGGACATAATTTATTGGGTTCAACCTATGTTGGAGGATCAAGTAATGACGGAGTAAATTATAAAATATCATCTGGAACTTATAGTTCTGTTGCGGCTTATGATTCATTGACTACAAATTATGGAGATCAATTTAGAGGTGAAATCATGCTGGATTCGTTGGGGAATTGTATTGTTACGTCTTGCTCAAGATCCACAAATTTCCCAGTATTAAATGCATTCCAAGCTTCAAATGCAGGTCAACAAGATGGAGTGATTTTTAAAATTAGTTCTGACTTGAGTACTTTGCTTTGGTCATCTTATTATGGTGGATCAAGTAACGATGCAAGTTATTCAGTTAAAATTGATTCGTCTTATAATATCGTTTTTGGAGGTGGAACAACAAGTACAAATTTACCTGGAACAGCAACTGGTTTAAATCCGAATTACATGGGTGGGAAAGCAGATGGTTTTATTGCTAAACTTACTCCAAATGGACAAACATTATCAACTGCTACATATATAGGAACAAGTAATTATGATCAAGTTCATTTTGTTGAAATCAATCGTATTGATGAAATTTATGCTTTAGGACAAAGCGTTGGAGGATTATTTCCAATTTTCAATGCAACAGGTAATGCAAATTCTGGTCAATTTATCATACGATTAAACCCAAATTTAAATGTTGTTCAAAACTCAACAACTTTTGGAAATGGAAATGGACAAATAAATATTTCACCTGCTGCTTTCCTAGTTGATATTTGTGGAAATATGTATGTATCAGGCTGGGGTGCAAATTTATTACTTTCAACACCTTTATCTGGAATGCCAGTAACATCCGATGCTTTTCAACAAACTCCAGCAAATGGTTTTGATTTTTATTTATTGGTATTGGAAAGAGATTTTGACGGAATGTTATATGGTTCTTATTTAGGTGGAAACCAAGCGAGAGAGCATGTGGATGGTGGAACTTCTCGATTTGATAAAAATGGAGTGGTTTATCAATCTGTTTGTGGAGGATGTGGAGCTCATAGTGACTTTCCAACAACTTCTGGTGCATGGTCGAACAATAATTTAAGTCCAAATTGTAATAATTTAGTCTTTAAATTTGACTTTGAATTACTACCTGATGCTGAATTCACGACTTTAAATACCTTAGGGTGTGAAGATTTTACTGTTACACTAGACAATTTCTCCTCCCAAGGAGATACATACATTTGGAATTTTGGAAATGGAGATACGAGTACAGTTATTTTTAATCCTACAATTACATACACTGAACCAGGTCAATATTTAGTAACTCTAATTGTTACAGACAGTATTTGTTTATTACGCGATACAGCCGAAATCACAATTAATGTGTTACCAGAACTTCAATTAAACGCAACTTCAGATGAAGTCATTTGTACACCTGTTCCTTTAACTTTTACAGCCAATTCTTTAGGTACCGCAACAAGTTTTGTTTGGTCGTCAACAAATCCAGTTTCTGATACGTTAAACTCTCAAGTGAGTGATTCAACCTTAACGATTACTCCAACTGAATCAGGATTTTACTATGTTCAGATTAGTAATGGTGCGTGTACAAAAATCGACAGTGTTGAAGTGACGATAATTGGTTCAAGTTTAGAGATTTTTGGTGACGATTCCTTGTGTATTGGAGAAACAACCAATTTAACAGCTCAAATATCTTTGCCAAGTATTACCTTCACATATGATTGGTCTCCAGATTCAATTCTAACGCCAGTTTCTGCAAATGAAGTGATTGCAAATCCAACTGTTTCTCAATGGGTTTACTGTACTGCTTCAGCTTCAAATGGATGTGTTTCCGTAGATTCAATTTTTATTTATAGGAGTACTTTTTCAGATGTAGTAATCGCAACTGCTAGTCCATCTCCAGTTGTTACTCAATCAACTGTAAATTTATCTGTTACGCCATCCATTTATTCGATTTCTTGGTCGCCAACTAGTGGGGTGGAAAACTCAAATGCCGCTCAAACAACAGCCGTAGTTAATCAAACAACAATTTTTACAGCGACCGTGTCTGATGGAGATTGTATTAAGTCTGATACAGCTTTGGTTGTGGTTTTAGAAACATTGTGTGATAAACGTTTTGTATATGTTCCAAATGCGTTTTCTCCAAATGATGATGGTGAAAACGATGTTTTATATGTCCGAAGTGCTATTGCCGAAAAGATCGTTTTTAGAATCTTTGATCGATGGGGAGAACTAATTTTTGAATCAACAGATATGTCAAAAGGATGGGATGGAAGTTTTAGAGGTAAGATGGTCGACCCAGATGTGTACGATTATTATCTAGAAGCAACTTGTTTGGGAGGAGATCAAAAAATAATTAAAGGAAATATTACATTGATGAAATAAAAGAATATGGCAAAAAAAGAAACAAAAAAAACGACTAAAGTTGAATCGAAAATTGTTGATTCAAAAAAAGAAATTGTAAAAGCAACGAAAGCAATCATTGAATCAAAGAGTGAAGTTTTTTTAGAAAACTATTTGAATAACGCTGCTCCAACTGGCTTTGAGACTCCTGGTCAAAAAATGTGGATGGATTACATCCGACCATACGTTGATGCGTTTCAAACAGATATTTACGGAAGTGCAGTTGGAATTATCAATCCTGAGGCTGAATACAAAGTTGTCATTGAAGCACATGCAGATGAAATCTCTTGGTTTGTTCATTACATTACAGATCAAGGTTTTGTCTATGTCAGAAGAAATGGTGGTTCCGATCACATGATTGCACCATCTAAAAGAGTAAATATTCACACAAAAAAAGGATATGTTAAAGCTGTATTTGGTTGGCCAGCAATTCACACCAGAAGTGAAAAAGATGAAGCGCCAAGTATTAAAAATATTTGTTTAGACCTTGGGTGTTCTACTAAGAAAGAAGTGGAGGAATTGGGAGTGCATGTTGGTTGTGTTATCACTTATGAAGATGAATTCTTAATTCTTAATAAAAACAAGTATGTTGGTCGTGCGTTGGATAATCGAATTGGTGGTTTTATGATTGCCGAAGTAGCACGTTTATTACATAAAAATAAAAAACAGTTACCTTTTGGGTTATACATTGTAAATGCCGTTCAAGAGGAAGTTGGTCTGAGAGGTGCAGAAATGATTTCAAGAAGTATCAATCCAGATGTTGCAATAGTTACAGATGTTTGCCACGATACAGGAACGCCAATGCTCAATAAAATTGAAACAGGTGATTTGGCTGGAGGAAAAGGTCCAGTTTTAACTTATGGTCCTGCGGTTCAAAATAATTTATTGAATCTTATAATTACAACTGCTGAAAAAAATAAAATCCCTTTTCAACGTGCCGCAGTTTCACGTGCTACGGGAACTGATACTGATGCTTTTGCATATTCAGGAAAAGGAGTTGCTTCAGCTTTGATTTCTTTGCCTTTGAGATATATGCACACAACTGTAGAAATGTGTCATAAAGACGATGTGGAAAATTGCATTAAATTGATTTATGAATCGCTTTTAACAATCAAAAAAGATCACAATTTCTCTTATTTTGAATAAGTTGGATTCCAATAATAAAGAAAAAGTATAGCTATTATAAATTTCTTTTATTATCATCTTTGAAAAAACTTCGGAGTTACCGATTTAAATTGAATAGTTGAAAATTTATTTTAAAATTGACACTAAAACTTTTTTTTCAATTTAATAGGTAATTCCTTAAAATATTAAAAATTTATGAAAAACAATTTACTTGCATTTTTAACAATCGGTATTTCTTCAGCTGTTTCAGCTCAGACATTTACCGATAATTTTGAAAGCTACACTGCTGGGTCTTATTTAGGACCACAATCTGCGGGAGCTTGGACAACTTGGAGTAATGCTCCAGGGACTGCTGAAGATGTTTTAGTCTCTTCTGCAGATGCATTTTCTGGAACTAAATCACTTTATTTTTCTTCAACTTCAGCTTCAGGTGGACCAGTTGACTTAGTTCGAAACTTTGGTGTTTTAAATACAGGTCAGTTCACAATGGAATTTAACATGAAAGTGAACAACGGAAAAGCAGGATATTTTAATTTACAAAGAAATGCAACTATTGGACAAGTTTGGGCAATGGATTGCTTTTTCAAGGATAATGGAACAATTTTAATCAATAATCAACAAGGTTTGAGCTTTACAGGTTCTTATCCTCAAGGTGTTTGGTTCAATTACCGTTTAGAAATTAATTTCAACACAAATGTTTGGGAAGTATTTATTGACAATGCTTCACAAGGAACATTTAGTAATGCAAATAATCAAATTGCATCAATTGATATTTTCCCTTTAGATAGTGATGCACCAAACGATGCGCAATATTACATGGATGATTTCTCTACAACAATTACTCCATACACTTTACCAAGTTTAAATGCAGCTGCTAATTTAGTTTCTTTTACAGGTGCAAATCTTGCAGGTAGTACAGTTACACCTAAAGTTACAGTTAGAAACTTAGGAACAACAACATTGAATTCATTTGATTTAACTGTAGATTACAATGGTAATCAAATTAATCATTCTGTAACTGGTCAAACTTTAGCTTCTTTAGCAACAGTTGAAATAACTATGCCTGGAACAATTACACTTGCAGCAGGTTCTTTACCGATGGTTGCAACTGTATCAAATCCAAATGGAGGAACAGATTTAGATCCTGCTGATGATGACGTAACATTAATAGTTAATCCAATTGTTCCTGCTGCAGGAAAAATGGTAGTTTCTGAAGAAGCAACTGGTACTTGGTGTGGATGGTGTCCTCGTGGAGCAGTAGCAATGGAAAACATGGAAGACAAATACAGTGCTTTTTGGGCAGGTATTGCAGTTCACAATGGTGATCCAATGACAGATTCAACTTATGATGCAGGAATTGGTCCATTAGTTACAGGATATCCAAAAGCATTAGTAGACAGATTTACTGGAATTGACCCTTCAGCAATGGAAGCAGATTTCTTAAACAGAATTCAAGTTGCTCCAGTTGCGTTTATTGAAAACGGTGCTACATATAATGCTACTACTCGTGAATTAAAAGTTTCTGCAACAGTTGATTTCCAACAAGCAGCAAGTTCAAGTTATAAAATGGCGATTGTTTTAACGGAAGAAAATGTTACTGGAACAGTTGCTGGTTATAATCAAGCAAATTACTATTCAGGTGGTGGATCTGGTGTAATGGGTGGTTTTGAAACTTTATCTAATCCTGTTCCAGCCGCACAAATGGTTTACACGCATGTAGCTAGAATCATCGCCCCAAGTTTCGGAGGAGCTGCAAATAGCTTCCCTGCAACTGTTACTGCAGGTTCAACACATATAGTAAATGCAAACTTTATTTTACCTGCTGGTTGGGATGAAAATGAAATCCATATCGTTTCTATGTTAATTAATCCAACTGGTAAAATTGACAATGCTGGAAAAGCGACAATCGCTGAAGCAGTAACGAATGGTTTAGACAATGGAACTGTGATTTATAATGAAACATTATCAGTAGATGAAACAAATCAAATTGATGCAACGTTATCAATTTATCCAAATCCTACTGCTGAAAATGCAACTGTTGTTGTTCAATTGCCAAATCAATCTAACGTTGAAATGAGATTAGTTGATATGAATGGAAAAGTGTTGGTTTCAAGAAACTATGGTTCACTTTCAGGTGCAACTACAATCAATGTAAACACTGCAATGCTTGAAGCTGGAACATATACAATTGAATTAGTTTTAGACAATACTGTAGTAAAAAGAAGATTTGTGAAATTATAATTTTCAAATAATCATATTTTGATGAGGCGATTCACTTAGAATCGCCTTTTCTTTTTTAATTTTGTCATTAGTTTGATTGAACTTATAGTTAAATTCAGAATGAATAAAATAACAAAGAGATTTCATTTGAATAGAAAAACAAATTGATTTATGAAATTTATTGGTGAGCAAGTTAGCTTCGTAGAATCTGACACAAAAACAACGATTTTAATTATACCTAAAACATCAGGAATTTTCAAAGCACTTTTTGGAGCTTGGGTTGCAATGTGGATTGTTATTGGAATTGCAGCTGTTTGGGGATGGTTTACTTTCATTGGTAAAGATAAAGATCAGTCTGTAAACAATCAACAAGAAATTATCATGTGGGTTTTCATGGCATTTTGGACCTATTACTTTATTCGTGTTATACGTTCATTTTTATGGGTGATGTTTGGTCGTGAATTCATCAAAATTGACAAAATTTCACTTTCAATGAAACGTGGAATTGGACAATTTGGAAAAATGAATGAGTATTTTCTTGAGAATATTACTAAAATGGAAATGCATTTACCAAAAGAAAGATCGATTCAACAGGCGTATGAAAATTCACCATGGATTCAAGGAGGTGAACGTATTCAATTTGATTATTTAACGAAGACTTTTCGCTTTGGTAGAAAGTTAAATGAAAAAGATGCGAAACTATTGTTTCAATTTGTTACTAAAAAAGTTGAATACTATCAGAAGAAAAATAAGTCATAAAAAAAGTCGTATTTCTACGACTTCAATTATTTCTGATAAAGTTTTCTATTACATTACTTTTTCGATCACCTCGCTTCTTGTCATTCCTTTGCGTAAGTGTTCTAAAATTATTGGGAATTTCTCATCAATTCTTTCAACAGAAAAACCTAACTCAATTCCATAACGACGAACTAATTTCTCTTCGTTTTTATCAATTGCACCATCAATAACTAATAATTGAACTAATTGAACAAAACGTTCGTATCTTTCTTCTCTTGTTACAGGAGGTGTTGAAGGATAATCATTTGGGTTTTCAATGATTTCTTCTACTTGCTCATCAGTTAATGATAAACGAGTTGCAACTTTTTTCAATAAAGTGTTTTCTGATGTTGAAATTACACCATCAACTCGAGCCAACATGACTAAGTTTTTAAAATGTCCTTTTTGACGTGCTTGTTCTCCAGATTCAAAGAAGTGTGATATATTACTCATTTTTTTATTTTCTAATTTGACTGCGAATTTACTCTTTTTATTGGAATTTAGTCTTTTCGAATTAAAGAAATTGCGTTTATTTGAATCGATTTCATTTCAATTATTTCAGGGGATACGCTGGAAATATAAACCATCAAAGAATCTTTTTTATGCCTAATTTCAGGTAAATTAAATATTAATCGCTCTTGTAAAAGTTTATTCTTTGGTTTTCCTAATGTTAATTCTAAAGAATTCCAATTATAAGTATTGAATTTACTTTCTACCTCACATTTACCTAAAAATGAAACGTTTGAGTCTTTTACAATAAAGTTGTAAGTTACAATGAGTTGAGATTCATCGGTTTTAAGTTTATCCAATAAACAAATGGAAGCAATTTTAGAATCTGTTATTTGATTGGTTAAATTTAAGTTTAAAAGCTGGGTGTTTTTTAATCTTAAATCAACAAACTGATGATTTGTATACTTTTCAGGCCAATTTAAATCGTTTCGATCAATTATTAAATACGGTTCTGTATTTGGAACTTTATGAGTTTTACCAAATACCTTCCAATAATAGGATTTTGTCATTGAAGTATCGCTCAAAACACCTTCAAAAATCTGATACGATTGAAAACAATTTAAAACGCTTATTAAAACAATGATGCCGAAAAAAGTAAATCTGTAGTTGAATTTTAATTCTAAAACTCGCTTGAATAAAAAACCAATAATCAATAAACAAATCGGATACAAGTCGATCATTACACGTGAACCAAATGAAGCAGCATAATGCCAACATTCCCACGAACTAAATACCCAAATACATACGATCAATGTAACTAAAACTGACCAAAAGATTCTTTTTGATTCTTTGAAAGTAAAATAGAATGCTGGAAACAACAATAAAAACAAAGGTGTATATAAAAACCAACCTTTTCTATAACTGAATAGAAACTCAAAAATATATGGATCAACTAGGATGATTTCTTCTGTATGTAAATTTGTCAATAACCACGAACCTCCAATGATTTTCCAATAAAGGAATTGCGGAATATTCCAAATAAATGAGGAAATAGGGAATAAGAGTAAGTTGATAAAATAGCTTTTTCTCGAGTCAAAATAATTCCACAAATAAAGAACAGGAATGAAATACAACAAGACATGTGTAGGACGAACGACAGTGCATAAGCCAAAAACGACTACAGAAATGTAAAAATGTTTTTTATCGATTGTTTCAGATTGAAATGCTTTGAAAAAGTGATAGCAAAAAACACTAATCAATGAAAACAGATATACATGCTGCATCATGAATGACACATAACTAGTTGCCAATAAATTAGTAGCGAAAAAAGAGAGTAAAACTAATGTTATTGCAATCGTTGAATTGAAAAACAAGCGTAAAAATTTATATAAATAGAACAAGCCTAAGTATAAAAATAGTAGCGCGTTTAAGAGCATTGCATAAACATAAGGTTTTGAAAGTCCGTCTGTTTTATAACCAAATATATAAGCTGTTCCATGTCCAACAAAAAAAGCGGGTGCTTGCACGTAGGATAAACCCATGTGATAAATATTTACACGGTTTCCATTTTCACGTTGTGCTAATTGATAAGCTGAAAAACCGTATCTCTTTTCTTGAACTTCTTCCAGCCAATCTTGAGAGATATTCAAATCTCCTTTTTGTACAAGATGAGGTAAATACATGTAATATCCAAAGGCATCAAAACCAGCTACTGCTGGATCTGAATTTGAATAAATTCTTGAAAAATGTTTCGAAAAACCAAATAAACTAGTTAAGATAATTGCTAATACTGCAATTTTCAAATAGAATTTTTGTTGATAAAAAGTTTTCAAACAACAGCCTTTTCGATTGTATCAATCAATGTATGTATAACTTTTATATGAATTTCTTGCGCGCGATCTGCATATTCTGATTGTGGCGCTCTAATTTCAACATCACATAATTCAGCCATTTTCCCGCCATTTTTTCCAGTTAGACCAACAACTTTCATCCCTTTTTTCTTTGCAACATGAATCGCGTTCATTACGTTTTCTGAGTTTCCAGAAGTAGAAATTGCCAATAATACATCGCCTGAATTCCCCAAAGCTTCTAAATAGCGCGAAAACACAAAAGCATAACCGTAATCGTTTCCAACACAACTGATATGTGATGGGTCAGAGATGCTTAGAGCCGCAATTGCTTTGCGGTCATCGCGATATCGTCCACTTAATTCTTCCGCAAAATGCATCGCATCACACATAGATCCACCATTGCCACAAGAAATGATTTTTCCTCCAGATTGTACTGCCTGGATCATTAATTCCGCAGCTTGTTGAATTTTTAAATGCGACTCTACTGTGTTAAATTTTTGCAAAATTTCCAAAGCTTCGTTAAAATGGTCTGCTATTTGTTTCATGTCGAAATTATAAAATTGAATTGTTCAAAAATAATTAATTCTTCGAACAGTTACTATTTTGAACAAACTTGTTATATTTGAACTCGGAGGAAACTCCACAATGTTAAACAACTATGAAAAAAATATTACTTGCTGGATTTTTATCCTTTTTCACTTTTAGTTTCTTCGCACAAGAAGATTGTTTTAAGAAATTAGAAGAAGCATTCGCAAAACGTGGTTCTTACACTGTTGCAGACGAAATGCATAGAAATGTTATTATTACATTTTTCACTCCTGATGGTACAGAATGTCGTTCAGGTAAAGCACGTGTTGAGAACGGAACAATTGTAAGTATCTTCTTGCAATACGATGACAATACGTATGAATTATATGAAAAAAAGTTTACAAACGCGAAAAAAGCTTCACCAACAATTTCAAATGGAATTTCTGAAATGTGTATTTCTGTAGATGGAGAAAAATTCAAAGTTGTTTTCATTGACAAATTGAAACCAAAAGCAAAATCGTATAAACAAGCAGATCTTCCAACAGATTTGTAAGATTTTTAAATATTGATGAGAAAGGCGAATAGAGATATTCGTCTTTTTTTGTTCGTTTATTTTCCAATGGGATTAATACCATTAGAAAAAAACACACCATAAATACAAACCACTAATTTTTTATTCCGAACTTCGTACTATGAAAAAAGTCGCATGGATCACAGGAGCTTCATCAGGAATCGGTGAAGAGATTTGTAAACAATTGGCAAATAAAGATTTCCTTATTGTTCTTTCAGCCCGCTCTGAAGAAAAATTATTCGCTGTGAAAAATGGATTAAAGAACTCGAATGAACATTTAATTCTTCCCCTCGACTTAGAAAATATTCACAATGAATCGGAATTGGTAGAAAAAGTGGTCCAAAAATTCGGAAAAATAGACTATCTATTCAATTGTGGAGGCTTAAGTCAACGTGCAGAAGCCGCAGAGACTAGTATCGAAGTGGATCGAAAAATAATGGAAATCAATTATTTCGGAACGGTGAT
>JBKDZA010000041.1:0-6519 GCA_046308455.1 Fluviicola sp. | reverse complement strand
GTAAGCTGATTAGTACTCACATATTTTGGACGAGATGCACGGTTTTTTGATGCTTTTTTCATTTTTCCTTGCACTTGATCCTGCAAAATTAACTGTTAACTCAATAAAATCAAAGAGTTATACTTTTTCAGCAGACCCTACATAAGGGCCACTAATCGTAGAAATTAAATCCTTCTTTCAAAATTTAATTAGTGGTAAACATGAGAGTAATCAATAAAATTTATTTCTTAGTGAAAAAAAGAAGACTAGATATCTAGTCTTCTATCACTTTTATAAGTCAACTTATTATTTCAGTTTTTTAGTTTCAGCAATGATTGCTTGTTTCAAAGAATCAGAGACTTGTACCAAAGGTAAACGCATGTGAGGCGCCATCCATCCCAACTCTTCCAATGTAATTTTAACTCCACCAGGATTTCCTTCGGCAAAAAATAATTTTGTGATTGTCAATAAATCGTAGTGGAATTTACGCGCTGATACAAAATCACCTTTCAATGAGGCGTGAACCATATCACTAAAGTGTTTCGGGAACGCATTTGCAACAACTGAAATAACTCCATCACCACCAGCAGCAATCAAAGGCAAAGTAATTGCATCATCTCCGCTCAAGAAAAAAAATCCTTCCGGTTTGTGTTGAATGATTTCCATCATTTGTTCAAAGTTTCCAGAAGCTTCTTTCATCGCAACGATATTTTTCACTTCTGCCAATTCCAATGTTGTTTCAGCCGTCATGTTTGAACCAGTTCTTCCAGGTACATTGTACAAGATAATTGGCAAATCAGTAGCTTCAGCGATTGCTTTGTAATGTGCTACAAATCCACGTTGAATCGGTTTGTTGTAATACGGTGCAACAGAAAGAATCCCATCAACTCCAGCAGGAATTTTCTTGAATTTCTCGATTACATCAGCTGTATTATTTCCACCTACACCATAAACAATTGGCAATTGTCCGTTGTTTTCTTCCAAAACAGTATCCAAAACTAGTTGCTTTTCAGATGCAGAAAGAGTAGGTGATTCACCTGTTGTCCCTTGAACAACTAAAAAATCTGGACCACCATTAATTTGTTCACGAACCAAACGTTTTAAACTATTTGTATCAATTGAAAAATCTGCGTGAAAAGGAGTAACCAATGCGACTCCAGCACCTGTGAATTGTTTCATATTTGAAAGTATTACTAACTGTTTTTGCGAAGTTAAGGATAGTTTTTGATTTCAATTTAAACTTCACAAAAAATAACGAAATGAAAATAAAATGTGTGATTTCAATTAAAACTCGATTCGATTAACTAGTGTTGTTAAAATGTGAAAAGGATAACAATTGAATAATAACCGTTAAATCATCTAAATCCTTTTACTATTCAGATGTGCAAAAAATCCTCGCTTAAAACCATGTTTTGTTCGACGAATCATGTCATATATTTAATTAATTGATAATTTTCGATTCTACTTGAAACCCTTTAATTAGGGGTAATTTTGCACAAAAAAAAGATATGAAATTTATGTTTGTAGTTACAATTTTACTTTTTGTAAGTTGTACAAAAGAGAGCTTTGATAAACAAGATATAACATTTAGTGGATCAAACACGTCAAATTTGATTGTATCTAAAATGGCCCATGAATTTAATTCAAGTCGTAAAAAAAATATTCAAATTGTAGGTGGTGGATCTGAAAAAGCAATCAAACAATTCTTAAGTGGTGATTTGTTTTGCCTCAATACTTCCCGAAGACTAACTTCAACTGAAATTAGTGAAACAGAAGCGCTTCATGGAAAAAAAGTGAAAGAAGTAATTATTGGATTGGATGTTGTTTCGATTATCGTTAATCCCAAAATCGGGGTGGGTGAGTTGAGTATTACTCAGATTAAAGAAGTATTTCAAGGATTAATTACCAATTGGAAAGAATTGGGTGGACCCGACATGCCGATCCATGTTTATGGAAGGGATAACAGTTCGGGGACTTATCATTTTATGAAACAAAAATTTGCTCCTGAAGGATTTTTGAAAAATTATAGGGTTAAGAGTAATTCCAAAGAAATCGTTAGTGCAATTAAAAATGATATTGGTGGATTCGCTTATACAGATATTGCAAGCATTTCGTCTAAAAAACATTTTCCAATACTAGATGTTTGGCCAATAAATATTTCAGTTGAAGGTGGACAAGCAATATCTCCATTTGAAAATTTAGCTGTACTTAATGGATTGTATCCACTTTCAAGACCTCTGTATCAATATTTTGTCGATTACAACTGTAAAGATGTGAATGAATTTATACAATTTGAACTATCAGAAAAAGGACAAGAAATTATTTATCAAAATGGATTCTATAAATTACAACCGTTTCATATTCAGTTAAATAGAAAGAACGGTTTTTAATTTTGTACTTAAAATTCAATGGATAAAACTGGATGCAATTCCAAGTTGTTTTTTGCTTGTTTGCGTTTGTAATGATGGTCGATATCGATGAAAGCAACACCTGTAATTTTGACGGTTTTATCTTCTAAATCTGTTGCATTTACGAAAGCTAAACAATCTTCATAAGTTGTTTTCCAAAGAGTGTTTTTGGCGTATTCACAATTTGGATTTGGAATTTCAGCAATCAAATAGTTGGTTCCATCAGTTAATCGAATGTGGATGTCGCCATCAGGTTTACGGTCCACTTTATCAACTGAAGCAGTGATTGTGTAAACTTGTTTTTCAACGGAAAGTCTTGCAGTTTCTTTATCTGGTTCAATGACTTCAATGTTTTGCAAGGAATCTATCGAACTAAAAATAGGAGTGAAATTGATTTCGTCTGCTTGATCATCAATAAGGATTTTCACTTCACGTCGGGTATTTCCATTGCAATCGTCATCAATTTTGGATGTTTTGTTGCAAGAAAACAATAGTATTGATAAAGTTAAAAAAGTGTAGTAGTTAATTCTCATATTTCTTTCTCTGGATTGTTTATTTTTTTTGACAAAGTACTTAAAAATCAACTTATAATTTAAATTTTCGTTCTTAAAGTTGAGAATATTTTGATACACTTCTTTTGATGGGATGTAGAATTCAAATTCTATATTTATTTCATTTGATTGAATTGTTATATAGTTGAATATTCCTTCATTAAATTTTCTTGAAGCATCAAATTGGTATTTTGAAGATCTTCCTTTTGTGTAGTAATATTTTGTGCCTTCGATGAAATTTAAGTCAATTTCAACTTCTTTAAGATCATTAATAATTGTTTTTTTATTTCCAAAAAGTTCAATTCAATTGAATCATTATTGAATTTCGCTTCTCCAATTACTCTGTAGGTTTGAGATAAAGATCTAAATAAATAACCCAAAGAGTAAAGTGAAATAAATAAGATTCCAGCAATTAAGAATCCAACAGGAAAATCAGTTTTATTAATAGTTTCTTCGTAGTTGACAATAAAAAATAGAATAATCGAAGCTATGATTCCATAATATCTATATTTAAAAAATCCTTTGAATCTTTTTTCAACGATGGATAACTTCATAGATTTTCATTTTTTTGGATTCTCCATTTCGAAAATCTATAAATCAGAATGAATAATACTATTTCAGATTCAACTAATAGAATAAATCCAATTTTATACGTATCAGGTGGACTTAATAAATAACCAGCAGTTGAGTTTAAAACTATTAATGCTATGTGAGAAAGAATAAACAATGATATAAATATTCTAAAAAAAATTTTACCAAGACTATTTAAAAGAAATAATAGTGTTGTAATCGAACTAATAGTGACATTGAAAATAGCATGCAGTGATCCAAAACCTTTATACGTATAATAAATTTCGACTCCGAAAAATCCACCTTCTTGTCCTTCTTGTCGATTTGAGATTAACGCATCTTCATTTCCAAAATAAGTTGTTTCAAAATAAGGTAAAAAGAGTGTGTAAAAAATAACACCTAAAATAGGGATAAGGATAAATTTGGCAATCTTCATTAAATTATTTTAATTTAGAACTTTCACTATTTTCATCGTAAACGGATCCAACTCAACAATTTTCCCATCTCGTTCAACAATAATTGTGCTTTTTTTATACTTCTTAAATTCAATCATGCGCTCATAAGCTAGGTTTAAACCTGCTTGAAGTTTGGATGTAAATTCTTTATCTTCTTTTTTAGTCATCTCATTTTCATTTTATGAAATATCTCTTTCTCAAATATTTCTGTTCCAAGTGAACTTGATTTAAAGATCAAATTTGGTTTACCAACCGTATTATCGAATACTTGAACACTGTCACAAATATCCAAATAAATATTGAATAAATTTTGCAAACCTGCTTTGTATCTTCGTTCAATAACATTTTCGGGAATATTGTGTCCTCCTTCCAAAACTCTTTTTTCTACACGATTTATTGCTTGTTGAACAGAACTTAACCAGAAATAAAGTAAAATGACTTCAAAGCCCCTTTCCTTTGCTTTTTTAACTAAAATTGCATAAGTTTTGTTTGCTAAAGTTGTTTCAACAGCAAATGAATTATTCTCATTTAAAAGTTCATCAATTCTAGTAAGCATCATTCTTCCTGCTTGAATCGCAACACTTTCTGGATTAAACGGAGACAATCCATAAGCAATGATATCTGCGTTTACAAATTCTGAACAATTCAAAACCTCAGGTAAAATTGTCATTGAAGCGGTAGTTTTACCAGCTCCATTTGGTCCAGCAATTATGTATAAATATTTTTTATCTTTAGAACTCATCCGATCATTTCTTCAAAATCACTTTCCGAAATAATCGGAATCCCCAAGCTACTTGCTTTTTCCAATTTAGCAGGACCCATGTTTTCTCCAGCTAAGACATAAGACGTTTTCGCTGAAATTGAACCCACGTTTTTCCCACCGTTTTGCTCGATTAAGTCATTGATTTCGTCGCGACTGAACTTTGAAAAGACACCTGAAACTACAAACGTTTTACCTTCCAATTTATTCGAGGCTAATTCAACTTCTTCAATTTCAAATTGTAAACCAATAGCTTTTAATCGACGAATGATTTCTTGTGCACGTTCATCTGCGAAATACTCTTGAACTGAAATCGCGATTTTCTCTCCAATTTCATCCACCAGAATCAATTCATCAAAACTCGCTTTCGACAGCGCATCTATATTTTTAAAGGCAGCAGCTAATTTTTTCGCAACCGTTTCTCCAACAAAACGAATCCCTAAAGCAAATAAAACGCGTTCAAAAGGGATGTTTTTAGAATCTTGTAATCCTTTCAATAAATTGTTCGCCGACTTTTCAGCCATTCGCTCCAAAGCAAGTAATTGATCGAAAGTCAAATCGTATAAATCAGCGACATTTCGCACTAAATTCTGTTGGTACAACAAATCAATCGTTTCCGCACCTAAGCCATCGATATTCATCATTTTACGACCAATAAAATGTTCCATTCGACCTTTCACTTGTGGAGGACAGCTCAACTCATTTGGACAAAAATGCTGTACTTCACCTTCACGACGAATCAATGTTGATTGACATTCAGGACAATTTTCAATGAATTGTATTTCTTGTGTCGATGGATTTCTTTTTTCTAAATTTACACCTACAATTTTCGGGATAATTTCACCTCCTTTTTCAACATAGACTTCATCATTTAAATGCAAATTCAATTTTTCAATTTGGTCTGCATTGTGAAGCGAAGCACGTTTTACAACTGTTCCACCCAATAAAATGGGCGTTAAATTCGCAACAGGTGTAATTGCTCCAGTTCGTCCTACTTGATAAGAAACGGATTCCAAAGTTGTAGCAACTCGTTCTGCTTTGAATTTATAAGCAATTGCCCAACGAGGAGATTTTGCTGTGAAACCAAGATCAGCTTGTTGTTCGTAATTATTTACTTTTATAACGATTCCATCAATGTCGAATGGTAAATTGTAACGTGCTTTGTCCCAATAATGAATAAAATCCATTATTTCATCAATTGATTGAACTTTCGCGATGTATTTATCTTTTGCCAATGGCGTTTTGAATCCCCAATCACGAACTGAATTTACACTTTCAAAGTGCGATTCAAAGTTCAAGTCTTCACCATAAACGCCATACAAATAACAATCTAACCCACGATCTGCAACCACTTTTGAATCTTGTGATTTCAATGTTCCAGAAGCTGAGTTACGTGGATTTGCAAAAAGTGGTTCTCCGTTTTCTTCCCGTTGTTTATTTAATGTTTCGAAATTTGCTTTTGGGAAAAATATCTCACCACGAATTTCAAAGTCAGAAGCATAATTCCCTTTTAGTTGTAATGGAATCGTTCGAATTGTTTTCACATTATTCGTAACATCTTCACCTTGCGTTCCATCTCCTCGTGTAACCGCGCGATCTAATTTTCCATTCACATAACGAATTCCTATTGCAACGCCGTCGTATTTTAATTCGCATACATATTCAATTGGACCTTAAGCCAGTTTTTTTAATCGGTCTTCCCATTCTTTGATTTCTTCTTCTGAATAAGAATTGGAGAGCGAAAGCATAGGAAAACGATGTACAACCGTTTCAAATTTCTTGGTAATGTCACCACC
>JBKDZA010000040.1:0-20361 GCA_046308455.1 Fluviicola sp. | reverse complement strand
CAGCTGAATCTTTCAATGCAAAAATTAAAGCATTCAGATCTCAATTTCGTGGTGTAACCAATATTGGATTCTTTTTATTCAGATTAACACAAATATATGCTTGATTTTTTTAATGCTCCACAGAAATATGAACTGATCCTTATTATATAGAACAAAAGTAAAAGAAAAATTTATGTCAAAAAAAAATGAGAAACCGCTTTTACACTGTTTCTCATTTTCTGTGGTGATGGAGGGAATCGAACCCCCGACACAAGGATTTTCAGTCCTTTGCTCTACCGACTGAGCTACATCACCAGCTCAATTGCGAGTGCAAAGATAATAATAGAATTGAAAACACAAGTTTTTCAGGTGATTTTTTTTGTAAGTTCTGTTATCTTTGTACTGAAATGAAACAATCGCTTGTTATTGACGCTGGGAATACCCGAATTAAAGTCGCTCTGTTTGAGGCGGATAAACTTGTTTCATTGCAAATTTTTTCAGAAAATGATTTAAGCGATTTAAAAAAATATTTACACGATTTTAAGTCGACTCCAGCTATCATTTCATCTGTTAGAAGTGAGAAAAATACCAAATGGCTCTATTCCCTTCTTCCATATGCACATCGATTTATTCAAACTTCTCCTCTTCCAATTCTAATTAAATACGACACTCCTTTAACGCTTGGTTTGGATAGAATTGCAAACGCAATCGCTGTAGCAGAAAATTCAACCGCACTCGTAATCGATTTGGGAACATGTTTGAAGTTCGACTATATCAAAGATCACGCTTTTATTGGTGGATCAATTTCTCCAGGACTGCGCATGCGATTCAAAGCATTGAATGAATTTACAGGAAATTTACCTTTGATACACGATTTTGAAAAAATTGACGTTATTGCAACAAACACAAAAAATGCGTTAATTTCTGGTGTGGTGAATGGTATGGAAAAAGAAATCATTGGTTTTATTGAAGAATACAAACAAAAATACCCCGAATTAACAATCTTTATGACAGGAGGTGATGCCCTACATTTTGATTTCGCTGGAAAATATGGCATCTTTGTCGACGAAAATTTGACCTTAAAAGGTTTAAATAAAGCTTTATTCTATGTTCAAACACATTTATCCAACTCTTTTTAGTTGTTTTTTCCTATCAATTAGTTGGGGACAAAGTTTTTCTGAAAACCCTTATTCTGCCTTAGGAATAGGCGAAAGCGACGCCTTAATTGAAGCGCGTTTTGGTGGTGTTGGTTCAGCGAATACTTCCGTTTACGATTCTGTAACAATCAATACTTTCAATCCAGCTTCGTATGCTTTTCTATCGAAAGGAATGCCACTTTTTGGTGTTTCATTTGCTTCAAATATTTCTGAATACACACAAAATGGTGTAAGTAGAAACGGACGAATTGTAGGAATTACGAATTTCAGCTTAATTATTCCATTTAAAAACAGATTCGGTATTGCATTTGGTTTAAAACCTTACACACGAAAAGGCTACTCATTTAAAAATTATTCACTTTTTGAAGGCGATAGCGTTGAATACAGTTATTTAGGTTCTGGTTCTACTCAAAATGCTTTTGTTGGATTTTCACATGTTCCAATTAAAAACAAAAAAAATGAATTGGCTTTTGGATTGAATGCTGGTTATGTATTTGGCAAAATTCAAACGGAAAGAAGAAGTAAATTCATCGGAACAACCTTAGAAGGAGCTGCTGATATTAATGAAGTTAACTTAGGATCTTTCAATTTCAATCTTGGAGCTTTATATACGAGAAACTTTTGTTTTCCTAGAAATCAAGCAGTTAATGAAAAATCTGAATTGGTTTTAAATCATCGCTTAACAGTTGGTGTAACTTATGAACCCGAAGTAGTATTGGGTGCTAAAAAAACGTATGGCTTGTATTTCTCTAATACTGATATTGATGACTTAAACTCTTACGATACGATTTCATTTGAAGAAAATATTAAAGGTGAAATCACAATGCCACAAAAATTGTCGTTTGGTTTAACTTATACATACCGTCCACTTGCAGCAAATAGAACTGGAAAAACAATTTATGCTTTAACATTTCATGGAAATTATACGAGTGTTACTTCTAGCACTTACCAAGAGAAATTCAATGACATCATCACAACACAAAATATTTACGTAGATGCCAAAACGATAAATTTTGGAATTGAATTTTTACCGAAAGCAAAGAATGACGTGAAATCATTGAAATTCGACTACATTAAACGCATTCAATATAGAGTTGGTTTCACCAATCAAAACTTCTCATATACTTACAATTCTAATCAATACAAACAAAGTTCAATTACAATGGGTCTTGGTTTACCTCTTGGAAATGTGAATTCAAATACACGCATCAATTTATCTGCTCAATACGGTTCAAGAACTGCTGGAAGTGGATCTTTCGAACAAAAAATCTGGAGCTTTGGAGTTGGAATTGTAGTTGCTCCAGCATTGTATGATTCATGGTTTAGAAAATATAAATTAGATTAATGCTTTTCAAAAAGTACATCAGCGTTATTTTTGTTGGCTTTTTACTTTTCAGTTGTAGTAACGACCTGGAGAAAATCAAAAAAGTCACCATGCACAATGACGACCCTGATGAACGAACAACAGAACTCTATCTGATTCAAACTGATGGTGGAAAAGCTAAAATCCGTCTTTATGCAAAAGTAGCTGAATCGTTTTCCAAAGGAGATAAAATCATCGTTTTTAACAAAGGTGTAAAAGTTGAATTTTATACAGACCAAGGAAAACTTTCTTCGATTTTAACTGCAAAATACGGTAAAATCAATGAAAGTAAAGGTACGATGGAAGTGCTAGATTCTGTTCGTGTTTTCAATCCAATCAAAGATCAATTAATGGAAACGGAAGCCCTATTTTGGGATAAAAAAGATTCTTTAATTACAACTGATCGTTTAGTCAGCATCAAAACTCCAACAGCACTAATCTATGGTAAGGGCTTGAAAATGAAGCAAGACTTCTCCTATTACGAATTCATCAAACCACAAGGAAAAATAAAAACTAAATAACTAAGTTATGAATGGATATAATAAAATAATGGAAAAATTATGGTTAATCATAACGATTTCTATTACACTTTTGGTCACTTTTATGGGAATCAAAGAAGGGTTTACCACATGGTGGTTTTACTACTTTTTCGCGTTGATGACTTTCGGAACTTATACATTAAGAAGATTCATGAGAAAGCGAATGGAAAAACACATGGCGTATTTAAATGAACAAGCAAATAAAGAGGAAAATAATAGTCAAACGAACTAATTATCAACCATTCATCTAGTATAATAGAGTTTAATCCTACAAAACCAACGTTATGTAACTTTTTTTGAGGTTTACAGTCTTATTACTGTATTTTTACTTCAGTGACTAATATGAAAGGCTCAAAACACATAATTCTATTTTTTAGTTTCTTTTTATCAATTTGTTTGTATGGTCAAAATAAACTTTCCGGACAAATAACTGACGAAGAAGGAATGCCCATCCCCTATGCGCAGATTTATGTAAAAAACAACGCGGAATTAAGAACGCAAGCCGATGTTAACGGAAATTACTCTATCCAATTATTCGAAGGAGAATATTTCATGGTCTATTCCTACTCTGGTTACACTGATCGAGAAGCTTATGTCATTATAAAATTGCAGGACGAAGTTCGAAACATGCAATTATTTCCCAAGAAAATTTCAGAAATAGAAGAAGTTCAAGTTGTAGCGAAAAAGTCAAATCCAGGAAGAGAAATCATGCTTGAAGTAGTGAAAGTTCGTGAAAAAATTAATCCTTGGAATTACCCTCATTCAACTGAAGTTTACATCATGGCAAGTGAAGTCATTGAGAATAAAATCAAAGAAGAGAAAAAGGAAAAAGCGAATGAAGATCCATTTGAAGCGGAACAAAAGAAACAAAAAGAACTAGCTGGGAACTTAAACATTGCCGAAATTAAAGCAACTCGTGACTTTTCTCCTCCAAATAAAGTAAAAGAAACACGTCATGCAGTTGATATTCATGGTAATCAATACAATTTGTATTATACAACAACAGTAAAATCAAATTTCAATTTCTTTGAAAATCTTTTACACCTTTCTGATCTTCATGAAAACCCAGTTACCAGCCCAGTTTCAGGTCCTGGAATTATTTCATACAAATACCGACTAGAAGCGCAATACATCGAAAACGGAAGGAAAATTCATAAAATCAAGATTATTCCTAGAATGAGTTCAACGTCTACACTTTCAGGATACATTTATGTCATCGATTCATTGTGGTTGATTCAGAAAATCGACTTAACGATGGAGAAAGGAAACTTACTGGTATATGATTATTTCAATATCAAACAAGAGTTTTCTCATCCAGGAGATTCGATGTGTGTTTTGACAAGTCAAACGTTGACCTATACCAACAAAGCAAAAAATCAATCCTCAAATTGTACAACAATTGCTCAATTTACAGACTACAATTTCAATCCTCAATTTGCTCAAAAATATTTCAACAGTGAAGTTGCAATCACTACAACAGAAGCATATGAAAAAGACACGAGTTATTGGAATACTGCTCGTCCAGTTGCGTTAACACTTAAAGAACAAAGAAACATTATTGTGCGTGATTCCATTCACGACGCAATGAACCGAAAAGAATACTTAGATTCCATTGATGCTGTTTTCAATAAAGTTACTTTCCTAAAAGTAATTTGGTTTGGAATTGAGCATCGCAATCGAGCGAAAAAAACACAATGGTACATCAATTCAATAGCAGCACTTGCACGTCCATTATACATTGCAGGACCAAGAGTTGCGCCTGGATTTAGTTATTTTAAAAAGTGGAAAGATGAACGTACATTCGACTCGTATATAGAAACATCGATTGGAGTTTTAAATAGCGATATAAAAGGGTCGCTCTGGACAAAATATGTCTACAATCCGTTTAAGCTTTCCACCATTCGAGTCAATTTAAGGCATGATTTTGATGTAATAGTTCCCAATGATGCGATTACACAAGTGTATAAACGAGGTAACTTTATTCAACGCACCTCATTAAAAATTGGGCATCAATTTGAATTATTCAATGGATTTTATGTAGATACTGATGCTGATTTCACTGAAAGAAGGTCTTTGAAAGGATATAAATTTTTAGGCTTCTTTGACAGCCTTATCCCAAATGAAGACTTTGATGACTTTGATAGTTATCAAGCTCTAATTGGAACCCTAAGTTTGAGTTTTACTCCCTACCAAAAATACATGCGCGAACCATACAGAAAAGTGATTTTGGGTTCAAAATGGCCTACTTTTTATGGAACATATGAACGCGGAATTCCAAGACTTTTTGGAAGTGATGTGGATCATGAACATTTAACATTAGGTATTTTTCAGAATTTCCAGTTAGGGACAATTGGTACAAGTAGTTACCACATTAAAACTGCAACTTTTTTGAGTGCAAAAAACTTGTACAATGCTGATTTTAAGTTCCAACGAAGAAGTGATCCAATTTGGTTTTCAAATCCATTATTTTCATTTCAAGATCAAGATTCCTCTTTGCCTTCAAGAGATTATTTCATCGAAGCACATTTCATTCATCACGATAATGGAGCAATCATCAACAAAATTCCTTACATGAAAAAAACAGGAATCGGATTGGTTTTTGGAGGAGGTTATTTGTATGTGCATGAATACAATTGGCATCATTACGAATTGTTAGCTGGTTTAGAAAGAAGTTTCCGTTTTTCAAGAAGACGACTTCGACTTGGAGTTTACGGTGTTCTATCAGATGGAAACAATATCGAACCAAGAACTGCTTTCAAAGTTTCATTTGCAGTCTTGGACAATAGAAATATGAAGTGGAATTTCTAAACTCAGTTCTATTCTAAAAAATCAAGTCACCTCTTTTCCAATTCTATGTTTACATTTGCAACATGAACAATTCACAAACGGATGCAATAATATTTGATTTAGGAGGCGTAATTCTAAATTTAAACTACCAAAAAACGATTGATGCTTTCATTGCCTTAGGAATGTCGAACTTTGAAGACGTGTATTCTCAACTTGCTCAACAATCACTTTTCGATGACTTTGAAACAGGAAAGATTTCAGCGTTTCATTTTGTAAACCGTTTATTGGATCAACTACCAAAAGGAAGAAATGCGAATGAAGTTGTTCACGCATGGAATGCAATGATCCTAGATTTTCCGAAAGAGCGATTAGAATTTATTTTAAAACTGAAAACGGAAAAACGCATTTTTTTACTTTCGAATACGAATGATTTGCATTTGGAATTGGTTCATCGAAGATTGAAAGAAATCTATCCAGATAAATACTTGAATGACTTTTTTGAGAAAGTATATTATTCGTGTGATTTAGGAATCCGTAAACCAAATCCGGACATATTTACATACGTTTGTAGAGAAAATGGCTTAAATCCCGCTTCTACGCTTTTTATCGACGACAGTGAGCAACATGTTATTGGTGCAAAACAAGCCGGATTGAATGCATTTCATTTAACTTCTAGTTTAGAAGAGTTTGTTTCTAAAAATCAAACCGTTTTTTCTTGACACAATTCAATTAGAACTCCGTTTGTTGATTTCGGATGAAAAAATGCAACCAATTTATTATCAGCTCCATTTTTAGGAACTTCATTTAATAAATTAAATCCTTTCTCAGATAATTCTTTCATCGAAGCAGTGATATCTGTTACATCAAAAGCGATGTGATGAATACCTTCACCTTTTTTATCAATGAATTTTGCGATTGGACTATTTTCGTTAGTAGCTTCTAACAATTCTATTTTAGATTCACCTACTTGAAAGAAAGCCGTTTTAACACCTTCAGAAGCAACTTCTTCTGTTTTATAACAAGCAGTTCCCAACAAATCTGTGTATGTTTGAATTGCGGCTTCTAAGTTTTTTACTGCAATTCCGATGTGTTCAATTTTATTCATTGATGAAATTTTGATAAAAAAAAGCCCTCCTGAAACTCAGAAGGGCTAACTATAAATTGTAAATCTTATGATTTAAAGAATTTTTCTGTTTTGTTGTCGAAGTTTAAGAAGTAAGCTCCTTTCACTAAGTTTGAACATGGAACTGAACTTCCAACTCCTTTTTTCACGATATTTCCGTAAGCATCGAAAATTTCGTATTTCGTTTCAATTGGTTTTCCGTTGGCAGTGAAATTAATAACGTCTTTCACTTTAACTGGATTCTTCTCAACAATTGGAACTGGAGATTTAAATTTCACTTCTTTAGATGAACGTTTCGTTCCAGAATGGTCAATTTGAACAACACGAACAGTATTTTCACCTGAGTGAGAATCAACCTCAAATTCGTAGCAATTTTGTCCTGCTGTCCCTTTTCCATCAACTTCACCAATTTTAACCCACTTGTTCCAACGGTATTGTTCAATTTGGAAAGGTAATTTTCCTTGTTCGTTCGTTGTACACCAAGTTAATTTTCCTGCAGCTGAACATGAAATTGAAGCCGTGTTAAAAGTACTTCTTGGTAAAAGAACTTCTTTATTTAAAATCTTTGGAACGCAACCATCATTGTGTTCAATAACAATAAAAACTGGTTCGCCAATTTCAACGTTAAAGAAAGAAAAATCTATTTCGAAAGCACTTTGAGCAACTCCTCCAGGCATGATGTCACCGTTAACAGTAACTTTCGTCGCACAAAAACCGAATCCATCTGGATCTTCCGGATTCTGAACATACAAATTTTTTCCCTGGTAAGTTCCTTGGATAGAAAGAGGCACAGCTAATCCACTAAAGGAAAGCATTAATGCTCCTAATAATATGCATAAACCTCTGTATTTTTTCATATAATGTTCAGTACCAATGTCAAAATCAAGTGCAAGTATAACGGCATTTTTTGAGTTTACCAACAATTTGGACGCTTTTTTTGTAAAAAAATTGAAAAAATCAATAAAAATCATTTAAGAAAAAAATAGTTTGTTGTTATTTAAACGTAAACACTTATACAAAGTTACAAATTTTAACAAGTAGCCTTTTTTTAAAGTTTTTTATGTAAACTTGTATTTCAACAGAAGAATTAATATGAACAAAATATTTGCCCTTTTAGCTACAACAATCTTGATTTACAGTTGTGGAAGTGATAAAAAAGAGTTTGAAAATGCTGGCGGTTCGTTAAAAATCGCCCTTGACAGTGCACCTTCAACTTTAATTGCAACAGACATCACAGATGTATACTCACAAACAGTTGTTTCTCAAGTTACTGAAGGATTGGTTAGTTTTAATCCAGACGATTTAACACTACAACCACAATTGGCCGAAAAATGGAAAATGTCTCAAGATGGTAAAACATTTACATTCACATTGAGAAAAGATGTTTACTTCCATGAACATGAAGTGTTTGGATCAGACGATGATCGTCTTTTAGTTCCAGAAGATGTACTTGCTACTGTCGAATTTTCATGTAAGAAAAACGATAAAGGTGAAGCTCGTCCTACTTATCTTGCTTTGTGGAAAGATCAATTATTAGGTGCAAATGAATTTTTTTCAGGTAAAGCTAAGTCAATCAAAGGATTAAAGATTAAAGGAAATGATATCGAATTCACTTTAACTGAATCTGATCCAACTTTTGCAGAAAAGTTAGCTCAAGTAAATGCTGGAATTGTTGCTAAAGAAATTATTGACGCAAAAAAAGAACACGAATTGAATGGAACTGGTCCTTTCAAATTTGCTGAATCAACTAATAATGAACAAGAAAGAATTGTCTTAACAAAAAACGAAGATTATTATTTAATAGATGAAAAAGGTAACGCATTGCCTTATCTTGATTCTGTAATCTTCATCGTTGAAACTAGAAAATTAGAACAATTAGATTTATTCGAAAACAAACAAATTGATGTGATTCGCGGATTACCAATCAGTCGAATTTCTGAAATGTTAGACGGTCATATCGATGAATTTAATGCTGTGCCTCCAACGATGGTTTTGTATAATAATCCATTATTAAACACACAGTTCTACTTTTTCAACCTGAGCGATAAACGTTTCCAAGATCCAAGAGTTCGTATGGCTTTCAATTATGCGGTCGACAAAAATCAAATCGCTGAAAATGCATTGAATAATCAATATTACGAAATGGGTCGCTATGGAATTGTTCCCCCAATTTCTAGTAATTTCAATGGATATGATTTCAAAAAAGTGGGTGAAAATGGATATAATTTCGATCCTGAAAAAGCAAAAGCCTTATTAGCTGAAGCAGGTTTTCCTAATGGAGAAGGTTTTGGAAGTGTGAATTTACGCATCGACATAAAAGATATCAATTCAGCTGTTGCAGAGGAATTTGCAAACCAAATAAAAATGCATTTGAATATCAACGTAAACATCGATGGTTCTGATTTCCAAGCAAAAAATGATGATGCTAATTATGCAAAAGGTGATTTATTTAGAAGTTCATGGACAGCAGATTACAACAGTCCTGAAACATTCCTTTCTAACTTCTACGGAAAATTTGTTCCAAAATCAATTGATTTGCCATCAAACATCAATCAATCACGCTATGTGAATCCAGCATTTGATGCATTGTATGAAAAAGCACGTGCTGCTCAAAGTCAAAAAGAACGCTACAAAACTTTCGTTGAAGCAGAGGTTGAGTTATTGAAAAATCCTCCTTTTATTCCATTGTGGTACAGTAATAATTTTCAATTGGTGTATTCGAATGTGCGCAACTTGAAATTGAATCCAATGGACTTAATTAACTTGACTCGCGTCTACAAAAAAGACTGGACGAAAGAAGAATATTTGAAAGCTAAAAAATAAAAACTATACTGGTAGAACTAAAAAACGAATTTAAATGTGTTCGTTTTTTAGTTTCTACTTCTGCTAAAAAATAAACCCTTATGAAAACCCTCTTTATTATTGCATGTTCTTTGTTTTTTACATTGCATGCTTTCGCACAGCCAAGTCAAACTGTTCGTGGTAAAGTTTTTGAACAAGAAACGAATCTTCCCGCTATTGATATTCAAGTTCAAATCAAACTTGCTGACACGACTTTAGTCTTGAACACTAAAACTGATTTTGATGGATTTTATGAGTTCAAAAATGTTCCTGTTGGAAAACATCAATTGTTGATAAAATCAACTCTGTATCAAGCTTTTATTACTTCAATAACTGTTAATTCTGGAAAAGAGTTAATTGTCGATATTCCCGTTCAGGAATTGATCAATGAAATGGAAGATGTTGTCATTGTAGCACAAAAAGATGGTGAAGTTAAAAATGAAATGGCAACTGTTTCTGCTCAACAATTCTCTGTTGAAGAAACGGAACGTTTTGCAGGTTCACGAGGAGATCCCGCGCGTATGGCAAGTAATTTCGCTGGTGTTCAGGGTGCCGATGATTCACGTAACGATATCGTAATTCGAGGAAATTCACCTTTGGGAATTGTATACAAAGTGGAAGGAATCGATATTCCAAATCCTTCACATTTCGCAATTTCTGGAAGTACAGGTGGACCAGTTTCAATTATCAATAACAAAAGTTTAGCAAATTCAGATTTCTTTATGTCGGCATTCCCAGCAGAATATGGAAACTCAATTTCTGGTATTTTCGATTTAAAAATGCGAAATGGAAACAATAAGCAACACGAGTTTTCAGGTCAATTTGGATTTTTAGGAACGGAAGTTTTAATGGAAGGACCTTTGTCAAAAAACAAACGTGCAAGTTATTTGGTCATGGGGCGCTACTCAACACTTAGTTTGTTTCAAAGAGTTGGAATTCAAATTGGTACAGATGCAGTTCCAGTGTATGGTGATGGTGCTTTTAAATTTACTTTTCCATTAAAGAAAAATGCACAATTATCACTTTGGGGAATTGGTGGAAAAAGTGAAATTGCTATTAAAATATCCGATCAAACAACTTATTCAGAAGAGTTTTATGGAGAAGGAGACCGTGATCAATATTTTGGTACATCGATGTTGTCAACTGGTATGACATTAAAGAAAACTTTGAACGAAAAAATCTTTTGGACGAGTACTTTAGCTTATTCGTTTGATGAACAACATTCACACCATGATTATTTGATACGTTCATTAGACACCGTAAATCCAGGGCCTGATCAAACAGTCAATATTTCTGTAGATTCAATTTATCCGTTGATGGGATACAGTTTTAAAACGTCCCGTATTCATGGATATACTTCATTCAATTATAAAATCAATAAGCAACATGTTTTGCGCTTTGGTTTGAATGCAGATCAATTGATTTTTAATAACATTGATAGTGTTTTAAATGTTCCTCAAACGGCTTTTATTAATCGCTGGAATTATTCTGGAGGCGGATTGTTAATTCAACCTTTTATCCAATGGAAATACCGTATTTCTGAGGCAATGGATTTCACTGCAGGTTTACATGCACAAGCCTTTACTTTTAGTAAATCATATTCACTTGTAGAACCGCGTTTGGGTTGGAAATATGCGATAAATAAAACAAGTAAAGTATTTGCAGGAGCAGGACTTCACAGTCAAACTCAGCCGTATTACGTTTACACGTATCATCAATTAGATGGTGCAGGAAACAAAGTGTACCACAATAAAAACATGGATTTTTCAAAATCATTCCATTCAGCAATAGGTTTTGAAAAAGCGTTAAAAAAAGGTTTCAACATTCGTACAGAAGTTTATTATCAGTATTTGTATCAAATTCCTGTAGACAATAATCCAAGTTCATTTTCGATCATCAATCAAGGAAGTGGATTCGCGCGTTTCTTCCCAGACACATTGGTGAACGAAGGAACAGGTCGCAATTATGGAATTGAGTTGACAGTTCAAAAATACTTTGACAAAAGTTTCTATATTTTGTTTACGACATCTGTTTACGATAGTAAATACCGTGGAAGTGATGGGATTTTGAGAAACACATCATACAATAGTTTGTATGCATCTAATTTATTGTTTGGAAAAGAGTTCAAATTGAATGCGAAAAACATGATTGCTTTTGGAGGAAAAGTGACAGTTGCTGGGGGAAGAAGATATGGTTATGTGAATATTCCACAAACGAATTTAGTGAAAGAGTTAATATTCAGTGATTCTTTGTTCAATGAACGTCAATTCAAAGATTATTTCCGTGCAGATTTAAAAATCTTGTGGCGAATGAACGCTACGAAAGTAACGCATGAAATTGGTTTGGACTTAGTGAATGTTTTGAACACACGTAATTTGTTAGGATTAGCATATGCTCCAAATTTAGCAGATCCAAGTGCAGAACCATTAGCTGAGAAAACGCAATTGGGCTTCTTACCGATTTTCTATTACAAGATTGAGTTTAAGTTGGGGAAGAAAGAATGAAAACATTAATTAGTATTTTCTTTTTATTACAAATTCTTTTGACTTACGGACAAGAAAATGAGACATATTCTCCAAGAATATTAATTCTTTCACCATCAGAATTTAAATTTGACACAAAATTCAAACTGTTTTTTGATACGTTAAAACTCAATTCAGGTATCGCAAATGAAGATGTTTCAAATCATCCTGAAAACATTCAACAAACAATAAAAAGTGTTCAGAATTACGAGAAAAATTCTGGTTACAAAGGAATTGTACCATTAACTATCGCACAAAGAATGTTATTTACAATGTTTAGAGGTGAGAGAAACTTTGTTGTATTAATGGATACTGTTACATTGAAAAATATCACTGCAAATAATTTAGCTAAACTAGCAAAAGATTATAATGTACAACACATAGTTTATTTCCCCTTAAATGAAGTGTTTTATAAAGATGACATTGGTTATGGAAGAATAAAATTGTCTGTCTATGATGCCACATTAAATAAAACCACTTTAGATTTAGAAGAAATAGATAATTGGATTGTTAATGAGGAATATGATAACCCTGAAAAATCTAGCTTACAAAACCCAATTGGATTATTATTTAATGCAAGTTATTTTACATGGTTTAGAATTTTAGAGACTGTTTATGAAAACAATGTTGACTACAAAAAACAAAAACGTGAATTTTTTGAAAAACAAAAATTAGAAGATGATGAAGAATTTACTTCAACAGAAGAAGATCGATTATACAAAAAGATAATAGAGAAAGAACTAGGAGAAGAAATATTTAATACAAATATTCCAAATGAAATTCTTTCTGAAATTAATCAACGTAAATATTTGAGTAATTCAAATCTAATTTTTGACTTCCATCACAATGAAGAAAAGACAATGTGCTATGGTTTTATTCTTGATACTATAGATCGAAAGAATACTTTTTATCCAGAGTTTAATACTGTGAATATTGAAGAAAAATTATACAATTTCAATATACCTATAAGTGAAAATCAACTTAAAAATAAGCAGTTTGGTTATTTATTCAGAGGATATTATGAAGATTCGACTTGGTATTTTGATGAAGTTTTACTGCATGTATTTGAAAATGGAAATTTTGAAGATAACAAGAAGATACTTCGATTATATGATGTTTTTTTTGGTTCAATAGATTATTTTGAAACAAAATATTATCCTTTATCTTTTGACAAAGAAGATGACCATTATTCCAACAAAATTTTTAATACCTACGATTATTTTGAAGACAGATACAAGTATTACCCTTACACAGAAGTTTTATATTGGGACAAGAAAAAATCAAGTTTTGATAATTACCGATATGAAATGTTTATAAAATCAAACAACTATATTTTAGAAAGAGATTTTATTGTTAGTGAAAAATTGAATTTGAAAATTAAACCTTTTCTTAAATTGAATAGTGATGAAACGATTAACAATTTTCAATTCTATATTTCTAAAAATTTAGATTACTTTATCGTTCCAACTATAAAATCGAATGACTCCATTTTTATCGTTTTTGATTTAAATAATGACCAGATATTTCAGTGGACAAACGCAAAAATTGATTTTTCAGGTTCTTATGAAGATATCATAAATTCAATTACTGTTTTGCGAAAAGATTGTTACAACACTATAATTGATGAGCAGTTTTGGAATGAAGAAGTGTTTAAGAAAGTAGAAGGAAAATATTCCTACTTAAGAAGTATTAAATAAAAAAAGGTGCTTTTTCGAGCACCTTTTAATTGAAATCTATTTAAAATTTAAAACTCAATTTTTCGAGGCAGAAGAAAAATTAAATCCGCAGTTTACAATTTGTAAATGAGGAATTTAATTTTGAATTCGAACGCTGAAAAATGAGTTCTTAAATAAATATATTATAAATCAAATTTAATTCCTTGAGCTAACGGCAACGAATCCGTGTAATTGATTGTGTTCGTCTGACGACGCATGTACACTTTCCACGCATCAGATCCAGACTCACGTCCACCACCTGTTTCTTTTTCACCACCAAAAGCACCACCGATTTCAGCACCTGAAGTTCCGATGTTTACGTTAGCAATTCCACAATCAGATCCTGCAGCTGATAAAAATGCTTCAGATTCTTTTAAATCATTCGTCATAATTGCAGATGACAATCCTTGCGGAACATTGTTTTGAATTGCGATTGCATTTTCAACACTTCCAGAGTATTTAGTCAAATACAAAACTGGTGCAAATGTTTCGTGTTGAACAATTTTAAATTTATTGTCCGCTTCTGCGATTGCAGGTTTCACATAACAACCAGATTCGTATCCTGGACCTGAAAGAACTCCACCTTCAACGATCAATTTTCCACCTTCAGCAACAACTTGTTTCAATGCATTTTCGTATGCCGCAACAGCATCTTTATCGATCAATGGACCAACGTGATTGTTTTGATCTAAAGGATCTCCGATACGCAATTGAGCATAAGCTTTCACTAATGCTTCTTTTACGATTTCGTATTTCGATTCATGAATAATTAAACGACGAGTTGAAGTACAACGTTGTCCTGCAGTTCCAACAGCACCAAATACAGCACCTGGAACAACAATTTTCAAGTCTGCACTTTCAGTAATAATTACTGCGTTGTTTCCTCCTAATTCTAATAAGTGACGTCCTAAACGTTTTCCAACAGCTTGACCAACAGCTTTCCCCATTCGAGTTGAACCAGTTGCAGAAATTAAAGGAATACGTGCATCGTTTGACATTAATTTTCCGATTTCAGCATCACCAATAACTAAACAAGAAACACCTTCAGGAACATCATTCGCAGCGAAAACTTCAGCTGCAATTTTTTGACAAGCGATAGCAGTTAAAGGAGTTTTTTCTGATGGTTTCCAAATACAAACGTCTCCACAACCCCCAGCCAAAGCTGTAGTACACTTCCACACCGCAACTGGGAAGTTGAAAGCAGAAATAATTCCTACAATTCCAAGTGGGTGGTATTGTTCGTACATTCTGTGTCCTGGACGTTCTGAATGCATTGTTAAACCGTATAATTGACGAGATAAACCAACTGCGAAATCACAGATATCGATCATTTCTTGAACTTCACCCAATCCTTCTTGCAATGATTTTCCCATTTCGTAAGAAACCAATTCTCCAAGTGGTTGTTTGTATTCACGAATTTTTTCTGCTAGTTGACGAACTATTTCACCTCTTTTTGGAGCTGGAACCAATCTCCAAGCTTTGAAAGCCTCTTGAGATTTTAACACTAAAGCTTCGTAATCTGTTTCAGATCCTGATGTTACTGATGCAATTAATTTTCCATCAACTGGTGAAATTGAATCTATTTGAGTTCCTCTTGTGTTAAACCAATAAGCTCCTGTTGAAGCGCCTTTGTTCACACTTTCAATACCTAATTTTTTTAGCGTATCTTGAATGTTTGTACTTGCAGATGACATATCTATTGTAATTTTGATGCAAAGGTATAGAATTCTATTCATTTAACTGTTTTCAAACTATTGATAATAATTGTTTTTTTTAACGAAAAATAAGTGAAACAACATAACACGATTTTGTACGTTTTTCGAATAGTTTCAATCATATTTTTATCTTTAAGGAATGAATTTGTATTCCAATAAACAAAAATGGAAAATTGTCCTTTTGATCTTCGCTCTTGTAGGAGTTGGATTTTCCCTATGGATTTCGAATCAAACGGTTCAAAAAGTTTCTGATAGAGAACGATTAAGAGCAAAACAATGGGCTGATGCAATCAAGAAAAAAGCTGAATTAATTGAGTTTACAAATCGTGCGTTTTTACAATTACGTGCCTATGAACGTGCAAAAATGCAATTGTACTTAGACGCAACTCACGAAATTTCGAAACCTATTGAAGGTGATTATTTTCCGGATTATAGTTTCCCGATGCAAATTATCAATCAAAACAAAGATTTACCAGTAATTTTAATTGACGATAAAAACCAAGTTTCGGGTTACGTCAATCTAGATTTTGATACAACTGAACTAAGAAAAGTATATCCTTCCGTTACCAAAAAAGAACTGATGAAACTCTACGAAGATTCATTGGTCAAAGTCACTCAGATTTGGCGAAAAACAAATAAACCCTTGAGAATTGAGGTTGTTGAAGGTTTGAATATGACTTTTTATTACACCGATTCGAAAAAAACAATTTCTTTGTAGCGAGAACGTGATTCTTTGATTAATACATTCAATCTAGAACTGATTTTATATTCAAAATTGATTCCCGTTGTTTTGTATTTACCGAAAACGGATTCGATTATTGCCACAAACCTTTCAGAGAATGAATTGACCAAAACTACTCGAAAAAACACCTTAGCTCGATTGCGAAAAATCAATGATCCCTTGAAAATCAAAATCAACGACGAGACGAATCTTGAACTTTACTACGACAATTCTACCGAACTAAAACAGCTTCAATATTATCCATACATCCAATTTACAATTATTGGTTTATTTATTTTTATTGGCTACTTATTGTTTTCAACGTTTAGAAAAGCGGAACAAAATCAAGTTTGGGCAGGTATGGCGAAAGAAACAGCTCACCAAATGGGAACACCACTTTCTTCCTTGATGGCTTGGGTTCAATTGCTCGAAGCGCAAAATGTAGATCAAAGTATTGTCGAAGAAATGCACAAAGACATTCAACGATTGGATACTGTTTCGCAACGATTCTCAAAAATTGGTTCTGAAACGCAATTAAAAGATGAAGACATCAATTTGACTGTCGATTCAGTGATGACTTATTTACGTCCACGCATTTCTCAAAAAATAGAGATTACTGTCGACTTGTTAAAGGAAGATATTTCAGTTCGTCACAACCGACCGTTGATGGAATGGGTGTTTGAAAACATTTGTCGCAATGCAGTTGATGCAATGGAAGCCAAAGGAAAATTGTCTGTAACCATGCATACAAGTCCAGAATGGCTTCACATTGATGTTGTTGATACAGGAAAAGGACTTTTAACAAAGCAATACAAGCAAATTTTCAAACCTGGAATCACGTCAAAAAAACGAGGTTGGGGATTGGGACTTACTTTAGTTAAACGAATTGTACAAGAATACCACAAAGGAAAAGTATTTGTACTCCACAGTGAGCTTGGAAAAGGAACAACTATTAGAGTTAGTCTACCTTTAAATTAAAGCTTAGCTACATTTCGATTTCGAAATCCTCAGCAGGTTTTGGTTTTTCGATTTGCAGTTTTTTACCTGTATTTTTGAGTGTTTCTTTTAATTTATTGGTTTTCTTTTTCTCTTCAACAGGATCCACTTTTTCTTCTTTCCCAAATTCAATTTTTAACTCTTCACGAGGTTGCGCTTGTTTTGGTTGATATGCTTTTATTGTTGTGTCTTTTTTAAACAGACCAAATTCCGACTTCAAGATGGAGATAGCTTCGTTTTTCTGAGCTTGAAACTCTTCTTTCTTACTTTCTTTTCGGGAATTTTTGTCCCATTCAATTGTTGGATTGTCTAAATCTCCATACATCCGCACCCACAGTTTCATTCCAGATTCATCATCGATAACTTCACCAAATTCAGATTCATCACGTTGAATTTTTAATTCACGTAAACGGAAAGAAAACTTGTAATCTATTTGATTGGAAAAATGGTGAATTCCTTCAGTCGTAATATCTAAAGCTGAAGATTTAATATCCATTTTTGGAATAATTACTTTACTATTTTTAATGTAAATCGTGTTTTCTAATGTTTCGAAAGAAATATTGTTCAATTTACCTTCCAAAGCTTCGATCTCTTTTGGAGAAAGAACTGCTCTCGTTTTTGGTGTTTTTAAACTTTTTGTCAATTCTTTAAACGTTTCCACATTTTGAAGTCGACCATTGTTGACTTTTAATTGCAATTGTGCGATAATATCGTCTTGCATGATTCCAGTAGTGAAATCAAAAGGAGCTTTTAGATCCAAAATTGCTTCGGCTTTTCCAGAAATATTATCAGCAGTGATTACATTTTGGTCGAAGTTATTCCATTCTTTGAATAGCGGTTTAAATTGAATGTTATTTGAAGATAAATTCGTTGATAATTCAAAATATTCCGGAGCAGTTTCAATTACACCAACAGTTCCAGTAACAGAAGCTTGACTTGTAATTCCATGTAATTTTCGAAGTAGGATTGATCTATTTCCAACCTCCATTTCAGCTTGAATGGTTTCAAAAACATGTTCTTGTAATTTCATTGTATGAACAGACAAGCGTGCATTCCCTGAAATTTTCTCTGGCAACATCCATTCTTTGGTGATGATGTCTTTAGAAGTTGAACTAGTAGTTGAAATCGTATTATTAAAGTCTGACAAATCGATGTTGCGGCTTTCTAATAAAACAGAAACTTGTAGATTGGCTTTATCTTGCAAAAAGGCATCAATTTCATTGAACGAACCATTTAATTCGAAATCTGATTGACCAATTTTAATGGAGCAATTGTGCAAAATAGCTTCGTGACGATTTAGATCTAAATTTCCATTGATTGAATGAAATTTTCTAGAATCGTTTTCTAATTGTAGCAAAACATTTCGCAATTGTGCGGATCCACTTCCCTCTTTAATTTCTATTGCAGACTGATCATCTTGAACGATTGTTTCGAGATAAAAACGACTATCAATTCCTAAAACACCATTTAACTGATCGATTTTAGGCAAGTGAAACATTCCGTGAATGATTCCAAGGTCAATACTTCCTTTTACAGCTCCTTTATATTTTGGAGCTTGAAATTCTGTAATCTTTAGGTTTCCACTAAACGGACCGCTAAATGAATTGAATCCAAATTGTTTCAACACCAACTCTTCATTTCCTTTTCCTTTCAACGTTGAGTAATTTCCATCGAGAGAAATATTACTCAATTGAATTCCATTGCTCGGTTCTTTTAACTTTCCGTTTTTAATTCCAAAAGCACAATCTATTTCAGGATATGAATCCGCTTCTTTAAGTTTACTAAGTAATTTTAACTTGAAAAATGCGATTCCATTTCCATTCAATTTCTTCACTTCGTCGACTTGATTTACCGCCAAACTATTTGCTACGTCTTGCAATGGTAAATCTTTCGCATCGATTGATAATTTCAATTCTGTTGTATCTAAGAACAAATTCCAATTGAATGGAATTCCTTGAAGATTTAGTTTTCCATTTGAAATTTTAACTGTATTTGCAACTTGATCCACTTTTAGGTCCACGTTCAGACTTGCGTTTTTCCGAACGACCAAAGGAACTTTTCCGTTTTCAAATCGAACTATTCTAAAGTCGGTTTCACCATGAATGACTGTTTGGTCGGCAGTGAAATTACCATCCAATTCAACTTCATTTAACAGTGTTTTTGCATATTGTTCGTGTTGTTTATTGCTGTATGCAAAACGGATTTTACGTAAATAAATTGATTCTAAGTTCAATTCAAAATTACTATCTCCCTCTTCTTTTGACTCTTTTATGATATTGTAATTCCCTTCTCCCTTTTCATCGATTCGAATATTCAATACTCCAGGATCAACAGTAATTTCTTTGACTTTATATTCTTCGTTCCAGATATCGAAAGGGCTGAATTTTAAGCGTAACAAATTTGTGTATAAAAGGGTGTCTTTTCGTGTAGAATTTGGAACAGCATCTTGAATAAACACCTGATTAAAATCAATGGATAAGTTTGGAAAAGTGGCCCAAAAAGTAAGATCGACTTTAGAAACTTCCACCTTTGTATTTAAATTCTTATTGACTTCTCCTACAGCGTAATTGATAATATCGTCTTTGAAAAAATAGAGCGCAATTGTGATTAGCAGTATTGATCCGAGGATAATACCGAATAACCATTTAACAATGCGCAGGAGCCATTTTTTCATTTTACGAAATTAGTTCGTGAAAGTGTATGAAATTGAAGTATTTCAATAAGTAATTAACGTTGGTTTCTTAATATGGTACAGAAAAATACTTAAATAAAAAAAGGAGCCAATTTCTTGACTCCTTTACTATTTAGAATTTATTTATTTCTATCCACCTTTTCCACTTCGTACAGGTGTACTAACACCTCCTGAACTTTTCGTTGGAGTAGTACCTCCACCACCTGAGCTT
>JBKDZA010000039.1:0-12111 GCA_046308455.1 Fluviicola sp. | reverse complement strand
ACACTTTTTTTACTAGTTGGCTATTTATTTTAAAAATCATTTTGTTCGTTAATTTTAATCGAAATAGCCCGCTATTCCTCAAAAAATTAAACTTCAAACTAACTTTTTAAAATAAATTCTGAGGTGAATTTAGAATCGAACCGAGGTTATTATTTGTATATGAAATTAACCTCTTAACTTTTACATTTGACCATTTAACAACAGATTTAGTTCGTTTTATGATTAAATATTATTTTTGATTTATGTATAAAGCTAAAAAAGTTTACTGGATCTCTCAAATAGCTGGATGGTTGTTATTAACTGCTTTGTTATTTTTCGCTTCACTTTTAAATCCTCAATCGCAAAATCAAAAAATAGAAGTATTAATTACATTGAGCTGTTTCTTTGTTTTTGGAGTTTCAATCACTCATTTAATGCGTTTTAGCTTTTTGAAATTAGGTTGGTTAAGCTTAAAATTATCGTATTTAATACCACGCGTTTTATTTGCGACAATCCTATATGCAGCGATTATGTCTTTTTTGAATGATGGGGCAGAGCGATTAATTTTAAAAGATACTCCAGAATTTACTTGGGGAGCTTCATTGTTAAATATTTTAGTGACTTCGATCTTTATTTTATTGTGGAATGGTGTTTATTTTACCTTCCATTTCTTTCAACGCTCCTCTGAGCAAGAAATGCATAATTTTAAGCTGACGGCAAGTCACAATGAAATTGAATTAAAGAATTTACGCTCTCAACTAAATCCACATTTTTTATTCAATTCTTTAAATTCAATTAGAGCTTTGGTTGAAATAGAACCAGTTTTAGCAAAAGATAGCATTACGAAACTCTCAAATCTATTGCGAAAGTCCTTAGCAAACAATGAGCAAATGGGAACTTTTAGAGATGAATTATCGATTATAAACGATTACATAGATTTAGAAAAAGTTCGTTTCGAAGAAAGAGTTATTGTGAATCAAACTCATGATGAAAATTTGATGGATTTTAAAATCCCACCTTTTTTATTACAAACAATTGTAGAAAATGCATTCAAACATGGTATTGCAAAACGTATTAAAGGCGGAGTAATTGATTTTTCTTCATGGCAAGACCAAGAATATGTTTATTTTTCCATTCAAAATGATGGCGTATTTGAAAAGACCGACGAAAATGGAGTAGGTGTAGCAAATACAAAACGTAGATTGGAATTGCAGTATAATGGCAAAGCTAAGTTAGAATTGTCAGAAAAGAACGATAAAGTAATTGCATTAATTAAAATTAAAAAAACTACTGCATCAAATTAATTTTGAAAGCATAAAAAATATTAATTATGAGAACTATAATAGTTGATGATGAGAGACTTGCACGCGAAGAGTTAAAGAAATTATTGAAAGATTATCATGAAATTGAAATTGTAGATTTTGCGAGCAATCCAGAGGAAGCGATTCAAAAAATTAACGAGAAAAAACCAGAATTAATCTTCTTAGATATTCAAATGCCTGGAATGACTGGTTTTGAGATGTTAAAACATTTAAATGAAATTCCAAAGGTTGTTTTTGTTACTGCATACGATGAGTACGCAATAAAAGCTTTTGAAGTTAAAGCATTGGATTATGTGTTAAAACCTGTAGATCCAGCTCGTTTAGAAGAAACAGTTCATAAAATTTTTAAAACCGAAGATGATTTTATCGCTTCTGATAAAGCACCAAAATTCGACCGTGCAAATCGACCATTACCAATCAACGACTCGATTTTCATTAAGGATGGTGAAAAATATTACTATGTTTCTTTGGCTGATATTAGAATGTTTGAAAGTGATGGAAACTATGTAAAAGTATATTTCGATAAAAGTAGACCCTTGATTTTAAGGTCCTTGAATTCATTGGAAGAAAGATTAGATCCAGAGTTTTTCTTTCGTGCAAATAGAAAATTCATTTTAAACCTAAAATGGATTAACAAAATTGAAAACTGGTTCAATGGTGGTTTACAAGCAGAATTAAAAATTCCATCAATTTATACTACAGAAGATAAACGTGAACCGGAAAAAATTGAAATCTCAAGAAGACAAGCAATTCGATTCAAAGAAATGATGTCGATCTAAATTTCAGATTAATTATCAGATGGATTGACTGGAAACTCGCTCATTAGTTTGTACTTAGGTCCTTTTGTTTGAATTAACTCTTTCCAAAGTAATTCGTCTTCAGTATGAAAAACATTTAAACTGGAAGGTTTTTCTAACACAACCCAAGTTTTTTCATTGATTTCTGTTTGCAACTGATTTTCTGACCAACCTGTATATCCAATAAAAAACCGGAGTGAATCAGATGTTATTGTTCCTTTTTCAAGCACAAGACTCAATGCATTAAAGTCTCCACCCATAAAAATGCCTTCACTCACTTTTAAACTGCCTTCAATGTTTTCATGTGAATGAATGTAAAACAATTGATTTTTCTCAACAGGTCCGCCAATTCCTATTTTAACATTTGCACCAGGAAAATCATGAATTAAATCATTGATATCAACATCAATACTTGAATTTAAAATAAACCCAAAACTGCCTTCTTCATTGTGTTCACACAATAATATAACACTACGAGAGAAATGTTCATCTTGTAAAAAAGGTTCTGAAAGTAAAAGCATACCTTTACTTGGCTCGGACTGTTTGTCTATGTCTAATGGAAAATTCAAAGCTTATTTTTTACCAATTTTCAAATGCACCTAAACCAAATAATGCAAAATCATATTTACATGGATCAGATGGATCAAATTTCACTAAACTTTCTTGAATTTCCAAGACAGATTTCCAGTCATCTTGCTTTCTTGTCAAAATTTCAAGTTTACGAGCCACATTTCCAGTGTGAACATCTAAAGGTAAATGAAGAGAAGATAAAGGAATTTTATTCCAGATTCCGAAATCTACACCCGTATTTGAGGAACGAACCATCCAGCGTAAAAACATGTTAATCCGTTTACAGCTTGAACCTTTTTCAATATTTGCAATGTGTTTCTCAGTTCTTTTAGGGAAATTATCTATTACAATTTGCTTTCTCAACTGAGCGATTCCAATTTCTGTAGAATAATCCGATTGATTTTCAATGAAAACATCCTCTAAGCTTTCGTACTTCTTGTAAATCTCAGAAAGCGAAAGAAAAAACGCATTTAAATCAATGGAATTAAACGTTCTATAAACAAATGGAATCTCATTTTCAGTATAATTTAAAACAAATTCATGCGGATTATTTCCCATAAGATGAATTAATTTTTCACCAGCTTGAATGATTGCTTTTCGATTCCCCCAAGCCAAAGTCGAAACTAAAAAAGAAATAATTTCAATGTCTTGTTTTTTATGAAAACGATGTGGTAATTGAATAGGGTCGGTCTGAATGAAATCAGGTTTATTGTATTTTACAACCTTTTCATCTAGAAATTCTTTTAATTCTTCTTGATTCAATTGTTGATTCATACTAACTGACCGTCAGCCATTTGGATTTTTCTATCAGCCAAATTAGCCAATTCTAGATTGTGTGTAATTATTACAAAAGTTTGTTGATACATGTCACGTAGCTTGAAAAACAGTTCGTGTAATTCTTTTGCATTTTTTGAATCCAAATTACCAGATGGTTCATCCGCAAATACAATTGCTGGTTGATTGATTAACGCTCGAGCTACAGCAACACGTTGTTGTTCACCACCAGACAAAGTATTTGGAAATTGATTTTCTTTTCCTTCAATCCCAAGTATTTCCATTAATTCTCTTGCACGATCAAGCGTTTGATTTTTGTCTTTATTGCCAATTAAAGCTGGCATAATGATGTTTTCAATTGCTGTAAATTCAGGCAATAACTGATGAAACTGAAAAACAAAACCGATTTCTTTATTTCTAAAGGCAGACAATTCATTCGAAGAAAGTTTAAATGGATCAATTGAATTGATAGTAATTGAACCAGAACTCGGCTTATCTAAAGTACCAATAATTTGTAATAAGGTTGTTTTACCAGCTCCAGAAGAACCGACAATTGAAACGATTTCACCTTTTGCAATTTCAATATCAATTCCTTTTAAAATAGAATTGCTATCAATTGTTTTAACAATATTTTTAGCAACTAACATTAATCATCTAATTTTAATGTATGACCCATTTTTGACACCTTAGTTTTAAGGTAGCTTGTATTGTGAACATTTTGTCCTACTTCAATCGCAACATTTTCGACGATTTCTAATCCAAAACCAGTTAAAGCTGAACGTTTTTTAGGATTATTTGACAACAATCTGATTTTTTTAACACCTAAATTATGAAGGATTTGTGCTCCAATTCCATAGTCGCGTTGATCTCCTTGAAATCCAAGTTTAATATTTGCTTCAACAGTGTCGTAGCCTTCCTCTTGTAACTTGTAGGCTCTTAATTTATTTGTCAAACCAATTCCACGTCCTTCTTGGAATAAGTACAGAATTACTCCTTTACCTTCCTTTTCAATAGTTTTCATCGCGAATTCCAACTGTGGTCCACAATCACATCTACAAGATCCAAAAATATCTCCTGTAACACATGAAGAATGCACGCGAACTAACACTGGTTCATCTTCAGTCCATTCACCTTTAACTAAGGCTAAATGTTCTTGTCCTGTAGAATTTACTGTGTAAGCAACTAATTTAAAATCGCCAATTGTTGTTGGCATATTTACAGATACTTGTTTTGTTATAGATGACTCATGTTTCATACGGTACGCAATTAAATCTGCAATAGAAATGATTTTCAAATCATGTTCTTCCGCTATGAGCATCAATTCAGGTAAACGAGACATGCTTCCATCTTCATTTAAGATTTCGCAAATAACACCTGCAGGTTCGAAACCAGCTAGACGAGATAAATCTGTTGCTGCTTCTGTATGACCAGGTCTTCTCAATACACCTTCGTTTTTTGCACGTAAGGGAAAAATATGTCCTGGCTTTCCTAATTCGTCTGGATGAATTGTGGGATCAATTAGAGCTAATACAGTTTTAGAACGATCTGAAGCAGAAATTCCAGTTGTACATCCATGACCAATTAAATCAACAGAAACAGTGAAAGGAGTTTCATAAGCCGCTGAGTTTGATTGAACCATTAATTCAAGGCCTAAATCATTGCATCTATCTTCAGAAATAGGCGCGCAAATTAAACCTCTACCATGTGTTGCCATGAAATTAATGACTTCTGGAGTTGCATTACGTGCAGCTGTTAAAAAATCACCTTCGTTTTCACGATCTTCATCATCAACAACTATAATAACTTTTCCGTTTTTAATGTCTTCAATCGCTTCTTCGATTGTATTTAATTTTCGCATTTGTCTCTAAACTGATAACCAGTTACAAATTTAAACCATTAAAAAGGAAAAAAGTTCTTTTTTACAATAAGTTTTGAAATTTTAAAAGGAAATTTTGAAGGGCTAAACTGAAATCTAATCCGGCTTAATCTTTTTTAGAGAACTCAAAAACCTGTTTCTGAGGGTCAGAGCTATAATTCTCTATCCAACATACCATTTTTGATGAATTTTTGAATGCGTAATTTAAATACTTAGGAAATTCATTTTTTACATTTTGGAAACAAATAGTATCTCCATCAAAATCTGCAGTTTTAAAAATTGTAATTTTAGAATTGATTTTAACCGAATAGTGAAGCGTATCGTTTTTTAAATAAATTTTCAGATTTTCAATTGATTTATAACCAGGATAACTCCATGTAGTTTTGCCTGTATAAGATGAATTGTCTGAATTGACTTTCCAATTTTCTACGATATTGTATTTTAGTCCTTCATGATGCCATTCGCCTAACATCCAACTTGGAAAGTCGTCAACTTTAGAATTGTTGACACAAGAAAATAATGATAAAATTAAACAGACATTTAAGATCTTAATATACTTTTTAAAGCGCTTATCTGAGTAGTCCATTTATAGTTTTCTTTTATTTCTTTTTTAGCATTAGTAGATAATACATGCAAATATTCAAAATTGTTAGATACAGAAATTATTTTTTCGACAAAGGTGTCAAATGTATCTGCGAGTAGTATATTTTGCGTGCTAAACTGATTTAGTCCACGGAAAACTAATGATGAAGTGAGACAGGGTACACCTAGAGCCATTGCTTCTAAGACTTTGTTTTGTTGTCCCGTTCCAATAAATAATGGAGCTACAAATAAACGTCCTTTTAAATAACTTAGTCGGATATCTTCCACCCAACCAGAGATTTTCACATATTCAGATTCCAATTTTAAAACCCTTTTATCAGGTGAAGCACCAGAAATCAATACATTCAATTTGAATCCTCTTCTATGTAATTCTGGCAGTATTTCATTCGCTAAAAATTCTGCAGCTTCGACATTTGGAGCATAACTTAAATTTCCTACAAACACTAAATCAAATTCTTTTTCTACTTCTAACTCTTCAAAGAATAAATCTGAAATTCCATTTGAAACGATTTTAATTTCACTATTTCTTGGGTGAGGAATTAAATTTTGATCTTGATCTGAAATAATCAGTTTGTTTTCAAAGTAATCGAAAATACTTCTTTCATAGGAACGAACACGTTCAAATTCTAATTTGAAAAACCATCTTTTGTACCATTTCTCAACTGAAACACGGCGCTTCATTCCAACTGAAAGCACATCCATGTAATCAAGAGTCTTCTTACAATGGTGATAATGCTTTACATATTCTGAAACGCGGATCAATTGACAGAAAATATGATCTGGTTTGATTTTTTCTAGTAAACCTTGAATTGATTTATTGATACTTGAACGGTAAAAATAATGCACTTGAAAAGGCTTTTTGAAAAACAAATCAGTCATTAATTGAAAAAATAATCCAAGTTTAGTCAATTTGAAAATATGAATTTCAGTACAATATTTTTCTAATTCTTTTTTACTTTCAGTTGAAACAATTTCATCTGTTGTACAAATCAAGTGGATTGAATAGTCGTCAGATAAACCTTTAATAAATTGATACGCACGTAATTTATCTCCTTTTTCAAGCGGAAAAGGAAAGCGTGACAACATCACTACTAATTTTGGTTTATTTACTATTGATTCGCTCATTAATTTTTTGTGTAATCTGAGTGAAACTGTGATTCTCATCCATATACTTAATCGCCTTAAGACTTAAGTTAGAAAGTAAATCATTTTCTGATGCTAATTTATTGATTATAGAACGAAATTCAGTTTTATTTTCTGCTAGTTGAATTCCACTGGCAGCAGTATCAATTCCTTCCGCACCTAAACGTGTTGTAATGCAAGGAATTCCATAAGACAAGGCTTCTAATATTTTTACACGAATTCCACTTCCAGAAAGTATCGGAGCTACTAAAACCGCATGTGTTTCATAAAGTTCGTTCAAAGATTCAAGTCTTCCGCAAAATTGAATGTTTTTATTCTGTGAATGTGAACTTAATTCTTTTGTGCCATTTCCAACTAAACTCAGAGGAACTGTAAAATCTTCTTGCCAAATTTCTGATAAAATATATTCGACCGATTCTTTATTTGGCATCCAATCCATTCCGCCAATATGAAAAGCTTTAAAAATAGTAGCTTTCTTTTCTATTGGGTTTGTATGTAAACCAATTCCTATTGAAAAAACTGGAGTGGAAGTAAAGTCGGTAATTTTTGTTGCATCAGCTTCAGAAATAGCCCATATCTCATCAACTTCTTTAAAGATGGAAACTTCTTTTTGCTTGATTTTTTTTGAAAAGTAGCCAAACAATTTCCGTTTAATTGGATTTGTAGCTTTTTCAGAAAGTCGTTTCCATAATTCAAATTCCAAATTATGAGAACGCAATATGATTTTCCCTTTAAAATGGTGTTTTATAAATTCAATCTCAACAGCTGAGTATAAACTATCGAGAACTAGAACATCAAATTTCTGTTCAAAAAATTGAAGTAGTTTTAATTTTAATTCATCGTTGGTAAATCGCTTAAGATTATAGCTTTCACCTTTTAAAAAAGATCGAATTAAACCAAAGAAAGAAATACGTGTATTTAAATGGACCGTAGAAAAAGATTGGAAAAATTCATTGCAAAAACTTTCGCTTTTTGATGAGAATGGATGTTTGTCTGTTTCAAAGATTATAGCACTTACTTCGTTTTCTTTGCTCAACGATTCAATTAAAACTTTACTTGCGAAATTTCCACCATCGATAACAGGAAATGGAGGTTTCGGACAAATTATACCAATTTTCATCGTTTACGTCCAAATGAAAAGATTAATTTCCAATAATTTCGCTCTGTGATTTTTAGATCATTCGCAGCTGAAACAAACAATAAAAAAGCGATGGGAGCAAGAACAATCGCTGGCATCCACATACCAAAGAAAGGACTTACAACTTCATCATTTGCAAGACTTTCCCCAATTGTAAACAAGACGAAGTACAACATGAAAAGTAAAGCTGCAATGACAACTGGAGCACCAAACCCTCCTTTTTTCACAATTGCACCAAGTGGAGCTCCAACAAAAAACAAAACTATGATGGTAAATGCTAAAGCAAACTTTCGATGGAATTCGATTTCATACATATTAAATTGACCAATGTAATTTTTTCGAATCATTTGCTGATTATTTGAATAACCATTTTGATTTAAATTGTAAAAAGAGGAAATCGCTTGATCAATGGCTTGAATTTTATCTTCTTTCGATAAATCTTCAATTCGAATAGTCTTAGCAGGAATTACTTGAATTTCAGGTCCGCTGGATTTTCCATTAATTTTTGGCAACTTATATACTTTCGAATGGAAAAAAGCACGTGTATTCTTTGCATTCGTTTCATATATTTTACATTGTTTTCTAAATTCTTTGGCTAAAGAATCTTTTGCATCATAAATTTGAAATACATTCAACATTTCATAATCATTCTTAAAAAGATTTTCGTCCGACTTTTCCATATTAAAACCGCTCAAATCAATTTTATAAGTAGCCATTTTGAAACTTGTTCTTCTATTAGGTCGGTAATTTGTATTTGGCTTAATTAAATCATTTTTCCCAGCAAAAATAGGCGGACTCGTATTCAATTCTTCGTAAACTTTCCCTTTAAATAATTGTAACAAAAGTGTATTCCCATTGTCGACTTTGTATAAAATACCTGAATCAGCTTTTACTGTTTTATGGACATTTGGCTCAGAGTAATCATGTAAAGTGATTCCTGTTAAGGTATTATCATTTGCGGTTTTCACTTTAATCGCCAAATTATCAATTTCTTTTGAATAGGAGCCAGGAGTCACTAAAATCGAAACTTTTGTGTTTTGAATATCATAAATCATTGAATGCCATTTCAAGTTTACAACTGGAATGGTGTAATTCATAAATAGAAAAGTCAAAATTCCAATTAAACAAGCAACAAAAGTTAATGGTCGTAGAATTCTAAAAAGAGATAATCCCGATGATTTTAAAGCAGTTAACTCATTGTTTTCAGCCAGATTTCCCATCGTCATAATGGAACTAAGGAGAATTGCCAATGGTAACGCGAGCGGAATCAAAGATGCTGAAACATAGAACATGAATTCTGTAATCAACATGAATCCCAAACCTTTACCCATTAAATCATCGATGTATTTCCATGTAAATTGCATGATTAGAATAAACATAGAAATAGCAAACGTGACAATAAAAGGCCCGATAAAAGACTTGATACTGAAATATGTTAAGCGTTTAAACATTCTTTGCAAATGTAGTCATTTTCATTCTTTGTAAAAACGCTATTTATTTTGAAAAAGTACTCAGAAAGTAAAATTCATTAAAGTTTGATGATTTTTTGAATGGAGAGATTTAACGCGTTTATCTTCATGAAATAAATTCCATTTGGTAAATCATTTAAACTGGCTTCATTTTTACCTGATTTTACAATTCCACATTTTTGAATTTCACCTAGTTGATTAGTGATTTCATAGCTAGAATTTGAATAGCTTTCGTCCAATGAGAAACTAAAAGTAGATGTAGTTGGATTTGGAAAAATATTCCATTCGATTTCTTTTTCTTTCATTCCAGATATTTGAGATGAATTCACGATTTTCCAAGCATTGTTCGTTGAAATTCCACACATATACCACAAAGCATTGTCATATACAGTTATTGATTGTGCATGTCTTGTACCTAATGGCCAATCACCTAAAGTGGTTTTTAATTCTTTCCAATCAACTCCATTTTCAGAATACCAAACATCATTTGCTTCATAAGCGGTATTCATTCCAGCCAAAACCCATATTTTATTATCGAAGAAAGCAGTTGTGTGCCAATGTTTTGCATTCCATGGAGCTGATTTCAAAACCTCAGTCCAATTGATTCCATCGTTTGTTTTCCATACATCATTATATGATCTTCGGTCTCCTTCGTTAGATCCACCAAGCATCCAAAGATTATTTTCATCGTCCACACAACTATTGATTTGCATTCCTCTTCCTTTCCAAGGTGCATCTGGTAATTGTGTCCAATTTATTCCATCTGCTGATTCCCACACATCATTTAATGGACCAGCGCCACATTTTTTCACCCCCATAAACAAGTAATTTATCATTCAAAACACCATAATTCGGATTGTTTCTTTGATCGAAAAAAGGAATAGTATCAACTGTTTGAATCCATGTGATTCCATCTTCACTTTTCCATACATCTCTCAAACATCCTGATTGCGGATCTCCTCCGATTACCCACATCGCACTATCATTAACCAACCAAGCACTACAATGTCTTGCTGGCCAAGGTGCATCTGGAAGTTGTGTCCAATTAATTCCATCTGTAGAATTCCAAACCTCATTATGTGTACTATTTGGAGGATGATAGGGTGGATCCCAACCTCCAAGCAACCACATTTTTCCTTTAAAATTTAATAGCCCAGCACCATCGCGATTTGTAAAAGGTAGTGAATTGGAAACTTCAACAAATTTATATGGACTAACTTCTATTGGACCAGTTGAAAGTGTTATGGTAGAATCAAAATAATCTGAAACTCTCAATTCAACTGTTGATTCAAATGGTAAATTCATATCCAAATAAGAATAGTTCTCGTAATATAAATTACTATGAATGGCTGGAATCCAAGGTCCTGAGTTGACTCTATATTCAACAAGAATGGAATCTGATATCAAATCTGTGTTGTATTCCCAGTTAACTAAAACCGATGAACCCTGAACAAAAGCATCTGTTTTCTTGGGTGAAATAAATTCAAATGCTTTATTTTCCATGTATAAACGATAAATTTCATTTTCAGAAAGTGCCTTCGTATACAATCTCAAATCATCTAGTTCTCCTTCATAGCGATAAGGAGCCGCTCCAAAAATCATTGGAGATAAACCACCTAAATTTCCACCGAAATAATTATCGATGCTCATCGTGTACAGCTCGTGATTTCTATAAATTTTAAAGGTATCAGATGATCTTTCAATCACAAAATGACACCATTCTCCTTTTGTAAACTCGCCAGGACCACCTTCAGCTACAGCATTTAAAGTTTGACCAGTTCCATTCCAATAAACGAAAGTAGAATACCAAATTTGTTTATAGATTTCTAAATAATATGCATCGTGACTGTTTACTTGAATTTCAAAATTTTGAATCGTATCTGTTGGAGAATCCTTTATTGACACTAGATTCATTACTTGTGGAGAACGTGTTTTATACCAAAATGAAATAGTGAAATCACCTGAAATCGGAGCGAATGAAGAAAGTGGAAGCGTCAACGAATCATTGATTCCATCAAAATGAAAAGCTTTAGATGGATTTCCAAATCGATCAGTCTCATAAGTACCACTTCCCGAAACAATGTGATTTGAATTAGAAGAATTATCTAGTAAACTTCCATCAAAAGTGAAATGTGCTTTCAAACTATCCATTGGAATTTGTGCATCACACTTTAAATTCACTAGAAATACTAAAACCGTTATTGAAGAACGAAGTAAGGAAGCGTATGTAAACATAAGTATTTGATTTTATGTGGATAAAGATAGATATTGCACACAATAAATTAATCACATAAATATGTGGTAAACAAAAAAACCTGCCAAATTTGACAGGTTTTAAATCTTATTTTAAGTATAAACTTATTTCTTTTTGTTTTTCATTTGTTCTTGTTGTTTTTTTTGAATTTCTTCTAAACGCGTCATGAAATAAGATTATTTCTTT
>JBKDZA010000038.1:0-9436 GCA_046308455.1 Fluviicola sp. | reverse complement strand
AACTACGGATTCGAAACGGAAATTTTAGCAGCTTCTATTCGTCACCCAATGCATATTATTCAGTGTGCTGAAATTGGTTCTGACGTTATGACTGGACCTTTAAGTGCAATCATGGCTTTGGCGAAACATCCATTGACAGATTCTGGTTTAGCTCAATTTTTAGCTGATTACGCAAAAGGAAATAGTTAATCCAATGAAGTCCCTGCTTTTATTTCTATTGCTCAGTTTAAGTTCAAGCACTTTTGCTCACGAGTACTTTTTCGCTTTTGTTGAACTCGATTTCAATGAAGAAAAGAAACTATTTGAAGCTACTTTAACTGCAAGTGCACACGATGTCGAAGATGTCTTAAACGAAGTTGGAATCTCAATCAAAGAATTGGAAGATCATTATACCGATAAAGTAATGATTGAAAAACTTGAATCTTTTATTACAAAACAATTTCAAGTAAATTCTAACGGAAATGTAGCGTTCAAATTGATTGGATTTGAAGTAAACAAACAAGGTCTCGTTAATTTTTACCTTTCATCTAATACAACTGAAGTTCCTTCAAAAGAAATCACAATCAAATTTGATTTTTTAATGGATCAACTCGATCAACAACAAAACAAATTGACGTTTATAACTGAACCAGAAGCTAAAACTGTTGTTTTTCTACAAAACTCAAGAACTCAAACAATTGTCTTATGAAATTAGTATTACCATTCATTCTTTTAACATTAGGAGTTAGCGCACAAAATAAATTCGCGCAATTGGATATGGAATTACCTACTCCAAACGAATTTAGAACTGCTTCAGGTGCGCCTGGAAATCATTATTATCAGCAAAAAGCAGATTATAAAATTTCTATCACTTTAGAAGATGATAAGCAAATCATTCGTGGTGAAGAAACTATCACTTACACGAATAATTCTCCCGACAACTTGGAGTATTTGTGGTTACAATTGGATCAAAACATCTACAAAAAAGATGCAGACAATCGCTTTATTGAAGTGGAAAAAATGGAAGATTTCCGTTCAATTCGTGATGTTGAAAGAAAACTACAAGTTTTCGATGGTGGTTACAACATTGAATCTGTTTCAGCAGTTTCTGGTGAGAAAATGAAATATGCCATTAACAAAACGATGATGCGTATTGACCCTTCAAAACCTCTTGGACCAAAACAATCGATTTCGTTTAAAATAAAATGGTGGTACAATATCAACGACCGAATGAAAGTTGGCGGACGTTCTGGATACGAATACTTCGAAAAAGATAAAAATTACTTGTACACAATCGCTCAATTTTTCCCACGTATGTGTGTCTACAACGATGTGGAAGGTTGGCAAAACAAACAGTTTTTAGGAAAAGGAGAATTCACACTTCCTTTTGGAGATTATGAAGTTTCTATTACAGTACCTTCTGATCATATTGTCGCTGGTACTGGTGAATTACAAAATGCTTCAGCTGTCTTGAATGCAACTCAAAGAGAACGATTTGCAAAAGCGAAAACTGCAAATTCCCCTGTGTTAATTGTTACTCAAGCGGAAGCCGAAGACAATGAAAAAACGATTGATGGAGGATCAAAAACATGGGTTTACAAAGCGAAAAACGTACGTGATTTTGCATTTGCTTCTTCAAGAAAATTCATGTGGGACGCACAAAATACTGTTGTAAACGGTAAAAACATTTTGTGTATGTCTTTTTATCCGAAAGAAGGAAATCCTTTGTGGGAAAGATATTCAACTAAATTAGTCGCTCATACGATTCAAACTTATTCAAAATACACAATCGATTACACCTATCCAGTTGCGATTTCAGTTCACGCAAATCAAATTGGAATGGAATATCCGATGATTTGTTTCAATGGTGGACGTCCGAAAGAAGATGGAACCTATTCTGAAGAAACAAAATACGGTATGTGGGGTGTGATTATTCATGAAGTTGGACACAATTTCTTCCCGATGATTATCAACTCAGATGAGCGTCAATGGTCGTGGATGGATGAAGGTTTGAATACTTTTGTACAATACTTAACAGAACAAGAATGGGAACGTGATTATCCATCGCGAAGAGGTCCAGCGTACATGATTACAGATTACATGCGAGGAGATCAAAAATTCATTTCTCCAATTATGACCAACTCTGAATCTATTTGGCAATTTGGAAATAACGCTTATGGTAAACCAGCAACAGCATTGAATATTTTGCGTGAAACAATCATGGGACGTGAATTATTTGATTACTCTTTCAAAATTTATTGTGAACGATGGAAATTCAAACACCCAACTCCTGCAGATTTCTTTAGAACAATGGAGGATGCGTCTGGAGTTGACTTAGATTGGTTTTGGAGAGGATGGTTTTTCTCAACTGAGTATGTAGATATTTCTTTGGATTATGCGAAACACTTCCAATTAAACACAAACAATCCGGAAATTGAAAAAAGTGCTTTAAAAAATGTAGAAGAAGCAAAACCAGATTTTATCGGGGATCTTCGCAACAAAGAAAGCATTAAGCAAACAGTTAACGAAAAAGATGCTTCTATTGACGATTTCTATGCAAAACGAAATAAATTCGAAGCCGATAAATTAGACAAAGAAGAATACGAAACTTTTAAAGCGAAATTAACTCCTGAACAAAAGAAAATTTTGGAGTCAAACAAACATTTGTATGAATTGTCTTTTACAAATAAAGGTGGATTGGTAAGTCCAATCATTATTTCCTTCTCATTCTCAGACGGTACAAAAGAAGTTGTTCGTATACCTGCTGAAATTTGGAAAATGGGACAAGAAACAGTTACGAAAGTTTTCATTTTCGATAAAGAAGTGAGTTCATTTGAATTGGATCCATTTTTAGAAACTGCAGATTGTTATACCAATAATAATAGTTTTCCACCAAAAAGTTCGGCAACTCGTTTTCAATTATTCGAGCAAAAACAGTCAAATGAGAACTTGATGCAACGACAAATTCGCATGGAAAGTGGAAAATAATGTGCAAAATAAAAACATGAAAATGTATTGCTTAATTAACTCAATCTCTTATATTTGTGACGAAATATAAAAAACACACTGTAGAATGGGAAAAGGAGATATCAAAACAGCAAAAGGTAAACGCGTTAACGGATCATACGGAAATGCGCGCAAAAGAAAAAGTGTTAGCACTGTAATTGCTGCTCCAAAAGCGAAAGCTGAGAAAAAGGAAGTAGTTAAGAAAGAGCCAGCTGCGAAAAAACCTGCTGTGAAAAAAGAAGCAGCTCCGAAAGCTACTACGGCGAAAAAAACGACGAAAAAAGAAACAACTGAAAAATAGTATTGACAGATGTCTTTAACACAATAAATAAAAAGCTTGCCTCAATTGGTGAGCTTTTTTGTTTATAAAAAATTGTTTTTCAAGTATTTAAATTCATAGAATTATACATCACAAATAGCAAACAAGAATGAAAAAACACAATTTCGGCGCTGGCCCTTGTATTTTACCTAACGAAGTTTTTGACGATGCTGCAAAAGCAGTTTTAGATTTTAATGGACTTTCTATCTTAGAAGTTTCACACAGAAGTAAAGACTTTGAAAATGTAATGCAAGAAGCTAGAGATCTAGTGAAAAAAGCTTTAAACATTTCAGATGACTATGAAGTTGTCTACCTTCAAGGTGGTGCGACTTTAGGATTTACCATTGCTGCATTAAACATGATGCGCGATACGAAAAAAGCTGCATACGTTAATACGGGAACTTGGGCTTCAGGTGCGATTAAAGAAGCAAAAAAAGTGGGTGTTGATGTAAATGTTATCGCTTCTTCAGAAACTGAAAACTTTAACTACATCCCGAAAAATAGCATCGTTCCAACAGATGTAGATTATTTCCATTTTACTTCAAACAATACGATTTACGGTACTCAATTCAAAGAAATGCCACAAGCTTCTGTTCCAGTTGTTTGCGATATGTCTTCTGATATCTTTTCAAAAGAAATCGATGCCTCTAAATACGATTTGATTTATGCTGGTGCTCAAAAAAATCTAGGTCCAGCTGGAGCTACACTTTACATTGTTAAAAAAGATGCACTTGGAAAATCAACTTCAACATTCATGCCAAGTTATTTGGATTTGAAACAACATGTTGAAAAAGATTCCATGTACAATACTCCTCCCGTTTTTTCTGTTTATGTCGCAATGTTGAATTTGAAACATTTATTGGCAAATGGTGGTGTGAAAGCAATGGCAGAAAGAAACCAAGCAAAAGCAGCTCTACTCTACTCTGAAATCGATTCAAATCCTTTATTCAAAGGAACTGTAGCAACTGAAGATCGCTCTGAAATGAACGTAAATTTCCTATTGACAAACGACGCTTTGAAAGATGCGTTTGATCAAGAATGGAAAGCTGCAGGTATCATTGGACTAAATGGTCACCGTTCAGTTGGTGGATACCGCGCTTCGATGTACAACGCTTTGTCAATTGAAAGCGTACAAGTTTTAGTAGATGTTATGAATCATTTTTCAAAAAAACACGCTTAATGAAAATTTTAGCTAACGATGGAATTTCCAACGAAGGAAAAAAACATTTAGAAAACGCAGGTTTTACAGTTATTACTGATAAAGTAAACCAAGAAGATTTGAGTTCATTCGTGAACGAAAACAATGTGGAAGTAGTTTTAGTTAGAAGTGCTACAACTGTTCGCAAAGAAGTAATTGATGCATGTCCAAATTTAAAATTAATCGGACGTGGTGGTGTTGGAATGGACAATATTGATGTGGCGTATGCACGTGAAAACGGACGCATCGTTATCAATACTCCAGCTTCCTCTTCACAATCAGTGGCTGAATTAGTGATGGGACATTTGTTTTCGCTTTCGCGTTCACTTCACCATTCATACAAACACATGGAATCAGGTGATTTCAATGCCTTGAAAAAACAATACAGCAAAGGAATCGAATTACGTGGTAAAACACTTTTAATCGTTGGATTTGGACGTATTGGACAATCTCTTGCATCTTATGCTTTGGGTTGTGGAATGAATGTTCTTGCATTGAATAAAATCGCTGAAACAGTTTCTATTCCTGTTGGACCTTTTCCTGGTGTTGGAATGATTCAAGTTCCAATTTGTTCAACAACAGATTTACATGCCGCTTTACCTCAAGCTGATTTCATTTCATTACATGTTCCAAAACAAGACAACGGAAATGCTGTTATTGGTGAACAGGAATTTTCATTAATGAAAAAAGGAACAATCATCGTAAATGCAGCTCGTGGTGGTGTAATTGATGAAAATGCACTTTTGAAAGCGTTGGAAAATGGACAAATTGCAGCAGCTGGTTTAGATGTATTCAATAATGAACCAAATCAAATGACTGATTTGTTGAATAACGATAAAATTGCAACTACTCCACATATTGGTGCTGCAACAAATGAAGCACAAGATCGAATTGGATTGGAATTGGCAGATCAAATTATTAAACAATTTGGCAAACAAGTTTTAGCATAAATGGCGAAAATTCATCCATTCAAAGCAGTTCGACCAACGCGCGACAAAGCGCAATTGGTTTCAACGAGGCCATTAGAAGCTTACCGTAAACATATTTTACGTGCGAAATTAGACGAAAACCCATACACATTTCTGCATATCATTCATCCAGAAGTGAACCGTCAACAATTGGCTAAAGTTTCTTCAGAAGAACGTTTTGAAGCGGTTAAAAAACGCTACGATCAATTCAAGGAAAAAGGAATTTTTACACAAGATGAAACGCCTACTTTTTACGTTTACAGACAAGCAAAAGAAGACCGTGAATTCATTGGAGTTATTGCTGGAGCTTCAGTTGATGAATATAAAAATGATCACATTAAAAAACACGAAGCAACGATTACACTTCGTGAAACAATGTTTACAAATTACTTAAATATTACAGGTTTCAACGCGGAACCTGTTTTATTGTCTCATGAATCTTCGGATAGTGTGGATGAAATTCTTGCTCAAATAGTTCTCGATCGTCCTGAATATGAATTTTCAACAACAGATAAAATTAAACATGAAGTTTGGGTTGTAAAATCGAAACACATTAAACCTTTAATTGCTGCATTTAAGCCAATTAAGGACTTTTACATTGCAGATGGACATCACCGAAGTGCTTCAAGTGCACGATTAAAAGATCACATTGATGCTACAAAAAGTGCAAAAGGTCAGAATCATAATTATTTCTTAGCATATTTAATTGATGAGAAGAAAATGGAAATCATCGAGTTTAATCGCATTGTAAAACATTTGAATGGTTTATCAGACGAGGCATTTGTTGATTCTTTGAAAGAAAATTTTGATGTGTTAGAGTTGCCAAAAGCACGTAAACCAGAAAAGGAACATGAGATTGTTGTGTTATTGAATTACAGATCCTTGCTTTTAACTCCTAAAAAATCTATTCTTCAATCAAATGATGTGGTGAAAAACCTGGATGCTCAGATATTAACAGATTACATCCTCCATCCTATTTTAGGAATTGAAGATCTTAAAACATCGAAGGAAATTGAATTTGTTCCTGGTACAATTGACATAAAATTGGTGAAAGACAAACTTCAAAAAGAAGAACATACGGTTGCATTTTTGTTGTATCCTGTTTCTATGGAAGCAATCAAAGCAGTAGCAAATGCCGGAGAAATTATGCCTCCAAAATCAACTTGGATTGAGCCAAAATTGAGAAGTGGTTTAACAATTTACAATATCAACGAGTAAAATGACACTTACAAATAGATTAAAGGAAGTACAATCAAAGATTCCTGAAAACGTAACATTGGTTGCAGTTTCAAAGACAAAACCAGCTGAAATGATACTTGAATTATACAATTCAGGACAACGCGTTTTCGGTGAAAACAAAGTACAGGAATTGTGTGATAAATATGAAGTGTTACCGAAAGACATTGAATGGCATTTGATTGGCCACTTACAAACAAATAAGGTGAAATACATTGCTCCTTTTGTTTCCTTGATTCATGCGGTTGATTCATTGAAATTGTTACAAGAAATCAACAAAGAAGCACTCAAAAACAATCGAGTAATTAACTGTTTACTTCAATTTCTTATTGCTCAAGAGGATACCAAATTTGGTTTAAACTTTGATGAAGCAGAAGTTATCCTTCAATCGAAAGAATTTGTTGAAATGCATAACATTAAAGTTGTTGGAGTAATGGGAATGGCTTCATTTACAGATAATAAAGAATTAATCGAAGACGAATTCCGAACACTATACAACTATTTCCATTTGATTAAAAGTCATTATTTCAAATACAATTCAGATTTCAAGGAAATTTCTATGGGAATGAGCGGAGATTTTGAAATTGCAATCGAAGAAGGAAGTACGATTGTACGTGTTGGAAGTTCAATCTTTGGAGAACGTTAAAATTTAATTTAACTTAAACCAAATAAATCGTAAATTACAACATGAAAATTTTTCAATTAGCATTATTTTTTTCACTAATTCTTGTTTCTAGTGTTGCATGTAAAAAACGTAAAGTAGAGAAAGCTGCAACTAAAATGCAGGAATTTATTATTGAAATTTCAAAATCAGCTAGATCAACTGACCCTAATTTTATAATCATCCCTCAAAATGGTCCTGAATTATTGTTTAACAACGGAAATGAGGAAGATGGATTAAACACAAATTTAATTCCTTATGTGAATGCTTTCGGTATGGAGGAATTGTTTTATGATGGTGGTGAAGTAACTGATAGCTATCGCTATGATTTAATAAAACGATCCGGTGTGAAAGTTTTGGTAGCTGATTATCATTCAAATAACACTAACATTGTTAACTCATATACTAAATCAAATGAGGAAAATTGGATTGCATTTCCACGATCGACAGATAATTATGATTACAAGTACATCCCTACTTCAATATTTAATGAAAATGGAAGTAATATCACTAATTTAGATCAAGCAAAAAATTATTTATACTTGATTTCTACAGATAATTTTCTCACAAAATCTTCCTATTTAAATTCACTAGATGCTACAAATTATGATGTGTTGATAATTGACGCTTTTTTTGGTGACTCACTTTTAACTTTAAGTGAGGTTAATTCATTAAAAACAAAAGCAAATGGTGGACAACGTTTGGTAATTGCTTATATGAATATTGGTTCTGCTGAAAAATTTAGATACTATTGGGAAAGTGATTGGAGAAAGGGTAAACCCAATTGGCTCAAGAAAAAATACGATGGCTACGATGATGAAATTTGGGTAGAATTTTGGGAACAAGAATGGAAAGACATCATTTTTGGAAACAATGAATCGTACACGAAAAAACTAATTGATGCTCAATTTGACGGAGCGTATCTAGACAATGTGGAAGCTTTTTACTTTTTATACCACCGAAAATAAATGAATTATCTGGGACACATTTATTTTTCAAACAATGATTTTGAATTAGCAAAAGCAAATCTGTATGGTGATTATGTGAAAGGTTCAGATTTATCCAATTATTCTGAGTTGATTCAAAAAGGAATTCGTTTACATAGAGAAATTGATAATTACATCGACCATCATCCTTTAATTACAGAAGAATTACTTCCAATACTTCGTCCAGATTTACCAAAGGTAGCACCTATTGCTGTCGATTTAATTTTCGATCATTTACTTGCTAAAAATTGGTCCGATTTTCATGAAAAAGAATTGAATAGTTATTTGGATGAATTTTATGATTCAATTCGTACAAATCAACTTGAATTTTCAATGACCTTTTTACAACAATTAGGTAGAATGGAAAACTTTAAATGGATGAATGTGTATGCACAATTCGAAGGATTAGAAAAACTCTCACAAGGCGTTTCTAGAAAGTTAAACTTCTCCAATTCCTTACCAAATACACCTGAAGTATTCTTAAAAAACGAAAAAGAAATCACACGAATATTTTATGATTTCATGAAAGGTGCTCAAAATCATTTCTTTCATAAATAAGAATTTAATAAAGCTTTTCAATATTAAATTCGAATTATAAATCTTTTAAAGATTTCACATTGGCCCTTATAAAAAAGGTTTAGAAGAACAAATGAAGTGAAGCGAGGACAAAACTGCTGTTTGACGACACTTTGTCGTAGACATTTTGGCTTGAAAAGTCAAAATCGTCCACGTTAACAAAGTTAGGAGTTTCGGTTTTGGCAGTGGAACGAAATGTAGTTCTTCATAACTTTTTTATACAGGCCTAGTACCGATTGCTATCGGTATTTTTGGCTCCACCTTTTTATGGCAATGATAAAAAGGTGGAAAAGAATAACTTAAAAAATTTAACAGTGAATTTCATTGTTTCTATTATTCTCATTTTATTTAAATTAATATTGATTTTCACTGGTGTCCGATAAAACTTTTTCAAAAGCGGGTATTTCGAATGATTTACCCGCTTTTTTGTAATTTAGTTTTGGAACAAAAAATTACATGGATAAAAATAGTTATTTTTTCGGGCAATCTGTTTTCGGACAGCTAATT
>JBKDZA010000037.1:0-1723 GCA_046308455.1 Fluviicola sp. | reverse complement strand
CAAAAAATAAAAGTCAAAAAGCATGGGTATAGAGCAAAAAGTATCTTTAAATATGGTCTAGATTATGTGGCAAGCATACTTTTAAACCCTCAGAATCAATCAAATATAAATGTGTTTAAATTTTTGTCATGTAGTTAGATTCTAATAATATGTCTTTTTTCTCAATTTTATTAAATGAAGGAAACCATTCTGAATAACTGACTTTAACACACGTTAAATCCTTTAAATCGTTTAATTCTAAAGAAGAATCATCTTCAAATATACCTGTATATCTTTTACCTTTTATATAAAACGCGTATTCAAAATAATCTCCTCTTACATAGGTTTTTCCAATAAATTTGCCACAGGCTTTTTCAGAATTAAAACTAAATATTTTAACAACAATAATAATTACTACTATTAGAATCAAGGAATATGTTGCAGTTTTTTTCAATTGGGAAAATTTAAAATAAATCTATTGTTGTTTTTTAAAATTTAATTATCTTTTCGATAAATAATAATTTGATGTTTATCTGATATTTGTTCTAATACTTCAATTAAATCATTTTTTTCTATAGAATTTTTCCATTTTAAAATGTAAATGATTCCATTGTTTAATGTCAAATAAATAGATTCTTTTCTAAAAGTCAAATAATGAAACGAAGAATAGGGAACAATCGTTTCCATCTCATCATTTTTGGAATTCATTGTTTTTTCAGAGAAAGTATAATTAGTAGTGTAGTTCAAACTTGAGCCTCTGTTTGATTTTAGATATTTTATTAAGTTTCTTTTTGTATTATATTTTATAGTTATGATTATTATAATGTAATAAACAAACATTATGGCAAAGAAAATCGAAATGTGATGTTCACTTTCTTTACGTAAAGTAATATAAAACATTAAAAATAAAACAAATGCTGATATTCCAAGATTAGTGTAATTCTTTCTGAGCATTCCTTTTGATAATTGAAAATAAGAATTCATTTCAACTTGATCCTCAAAGTTGGTTTCAATAGAAATTTCCATTAATAAAGTTTTATGTTTTTAATTGAGTCCATTTTTGTGATACCATTTGATAAATGATACTTAAAGTAAAAGGAATAAATTCCTGCTGTAGGAACGGATTCACAAATCAATAAGTTCGTTTTTTTGATTGGTTCATCGAATTCATTGAAATTTAAATTGAAAATCAGGCCATATTCTAATTCATAGCTTTTGTTTTCATTTACGTATTGAATAAAGTGACTGTTAAGAGGTGTGTTTGGCGGAAGTCCAAAAATTGATTCACTCGACCAAATTTTGAAACTATCAATAGTATTAAGTAATCTCGTTTCCGTTTCAACTGGATCATAACCCACGTCCATCATATTGGAAGTGAAATCAAAATAAGTACTGAAAATTAATTTTTCTTTGGCTAATGAATCAGGACTGGTTATTGAAAGTAAGCCATCAGTGTTTATTTCAAATGTTTTGAATTCTAAACTTTTCAATTCAACAACAAGCACATCGTTTTCTTGACAGGAAGAAAATAGAAATGCAATTACTGAAAGAAGAATTAAAACTTTTGACATTTTGTAAAAATAAAAAAATGACACTATCCCGTTAAGTGTGTAAACTGATTTTTTAAAGTTTTAATCTTTCATCAAAAATAAGGGTAAATTGATTTAAAACAAAACCCAAATCTCTTATTGGAATAGTCAATTTTTTTGTTGATTCAAGTATTGCTAAAAATTTAGATTTCATA
>JBKDZA010000036.1:0-3130 GCA_046308455.1 Fluviicola sp. | reverse complement strand
TCTTCGTCCTCATACCAAAATGCAGGACGAATTCCATTTGGATCGCGTAAAACAAATGCATCTCCATGTCCGAATAAACCACACATTGCATATCCACCGTCCCAATCAACTGATGCGCGTTTTAGAATTTGTTCTACATCTAAATTCTCAGCAATTTGTTGGTAAACTTCTGTGTTAGAAAGGCCTTGTGGAGTTAATTCTTGAATCATTTCATCGTTTTCAACATCTAAATAATGTCCGATTTTTTCAAGAACAGTAACGGTATCTGATTTTTCTTTTGGATGTTGACCAATTTCCAACAAAACATCGAATAATTCGTCCACATTTGTCAAGTTGAAATTACCAGCAACAACTAAGTTTCTTGTAATCCAATTGTTTTGTCGTAAAAACGGATGACAACTTTCAATTGAGTTTCTTCCGAAAGTTCCGTATCGTAAATGTCCTAAAGACAATTCACCTGTAAAACCGACATTTTTCTTTAAGTAATCAACATTGTGTAGTTTATCTGGTTGTTCTTCAGCTAGTTGAGAAAAACGCGAATTGATATGATCAAAAATTTCTTGGATTGGTTTTGGATCGATACTTCTGTAACGTGAAATATAACGCTCTCCAGGTTTCATGTCCAATTTAATGTTAGCTACTCCAGCACCATCTTGTCCTCTGTTGTGTTGTTTTTCCATCAAAAGATGCAGCTTTGTCAAGCCATAAAACGCAGTTCCGTATTTTTGGACATAGAAATCTAGTGGTTTTTTCAATCGAATAAGTGCAATTCCACACTCGTGCTTAATCGGATCGCTCATTTTATTATTTTGGTGATGCAAAATTAAGCAATCTAAATCGATTCGTTAAAGTTTTATTGGAGCATTTTACAAATGAAAGCAACTTTTATGTTTTTTTTAAGTTTAAACTAATAGAGATTACAATAATTGCATAATTATTGCGTTAAGGTTATTGTATTTTTTTTGTAATTTAGACTAATGAAAGTTTCTTTGGTAGTGATATTCAGTGTTTTGCTTTTTGCTCTTTTCGGGCAAGACCCTACTGTGTGGTTACATCCAAACAAAGGTCAATGGGACACAAGGATAAACTATAAAGTTGACTTGAATTCAGGTGAAATGCTTCTTGAAAACAATAGTTTCACTTATACTTTCTGGGATCTACACCGAAATCACGATCACAAGTCAGAACATAGTGAAGAAGAGAAACCGATTTCATTTCACATTGTTCGTGCACAATTTCTAAACACGAATCAAGCTAAAATAACTTCAAATAAAGAATCGGAGCATTATAGAAATTACTTTTTAGGAGCTGATAAATCTAAATGGAAATCGAATGTAAAAGATGTTCAAGAAGTAACATACGAGAATTTATACACTGGAATTTCAATGTTAGTGAATTCACAAAACGAACAATTGAAATATTCTTGGAAAGTAAATCCTGGGTCAGATTACAGACAAATTAAATGGAAATACGAAGGAGCTGACGAAATTGAACTATCAAAAGACGGCACACTTAAAGTCAAACATTCTTTGGGGTATTTTACGGAGAGTAAACCGATTGCATGGATTATCAGAGAGGGTAAAAAGAAGCACGTTTCGATTGTTTATTCATATGTTAACGAAGAGCTTAGTTTTACTATAAAAGATGAAATTAAACCAACGGATGAATTAATCATTGATCCTAGTTTAACGTTTTCAACTTTTACGGGTTCAACTGCTGACAATTGGGGATTCACTGCAACAGGAGATCAGTCTGGAAATTTAATAGCAGGAGGAATTGTTTTCGCGGTTTCTGGTGTTTATCCTACAACAGTTGGTGCTTTTGATAATTCTAATTCTGGAGGAACTGGAATGCAATCGGGTTTTGATTGTGGTATAACAAAATTTAATGCTTCAGGTACAGCGTTACTTTTTTCAACATTTCTTGGAGGATCTGGAAACGAAACTCCTTCATCTAGTTTTTGTGATGTAAATGGCGATGTTTACATATTTGGAGCAACTTCATCACCAAACTTCCCAATGGCTGGAGTTCCTTTTGATGGTACATTCAGTGGAGGTCCTAATGAAACTGAAAATGGTTTAAATTTTGTTGGTACGGACATTTATATTGCTCGTTTTAATTCAAGCGGTACAAATTTAATTGCCAGTACTTATTTAGGAGGAACTCAGAGTGATGGATTAAATTCTGCTGCAATACCAGGAAATGCAACAGTATTTAATTATGGCGATCAATTTAGAGGAGAAATTATTGTTGATGCAAATGCCGTTTATATTTCAAGTGTTACTAGGTCAGGAAACTTTCCATTGTTAAATGCAGCACAAGCAGCTATTCAGGGACAACAAGATGCTGTTTTAGTAAAAATGAGTAAAGGATTGAATTCACTTTTTTGGTCTACTTATTATGGTGGATTTTCATTTGATTCGGGAAATGGATTGTGTTTGAATTCTACAGGGGATGTTTATTTAACAGGAGGAACTTCTGGTGGTTTGAATTTAGGAAGCGCAGGGTTTTCTTCAACTTATTTGGGGGGTGTTGATGGATATATAACTCGTTTCAATGGAGCTACTGGCGCAATAATGAGCGGAACTTATATCAACTCAATTGATTATGATCAAAGTTATTTTGTTCAAACGGATTCGGATGATTTTGTTTACACATTTTCTCAAACTAAAGGCACATTCACACCAACACCTGGTTGTTTTGGAAATGCTAATTCTGGGCAATTAGTAGCTAAGTTTAATTCGAATTTAACTACTAGAGTTTGGGTAACAACCGTTGGAGGTAATGCAGGGCATGAAGAATTGTCTCCAACAGCTTTTTTAGTTTCAAACTGTAAGGAAATTTATTTATCAGGATGGGGTGGCGTCACTAATCAAGGTATAGCAACTCAAAGTACAAGTGCGGGATTACCTGCAACAGCGGGAGCTTTTCAGACCACAACAAATGGAAATAATTTTTGGGTTGGTGTATTTGAGCCGGACATGTCTACTTTGAAATATGGTACTTACATGGGTGGAACTACTTCATCAGCAAATCATGTTGATGGTGGGACGAGTCGTTTTGACAAAAATGGGAACATTTATCATGCAGTTTGTGCAGCTTGTGGAGGGAATAATTTTGGATTTACTTC
>JBKDZA010000035.1:0-19767 GCA_046308455.1 Fluviicola sp. | reverse complement strand
TCATTGGGAATTTACAGCTAATACAATGATTCAACCAATAGCACAAGATACAAATGCTATGGCAATAAACGCTCCAGTAACTGTAACAGCAGTTTTCGTTGCTGACAATCCAGATTTAGATGGAGATGGTTGTTTAAATGTAGATGAGACAACTGCTGGTACTGATATGAATAATCCTGATACTGATGGTGATGGTGAGAATGACTGCGCTGAAATTGGAGCAGATCCAAACAATCCAACAGATACAGACGGCGACGGAATCATCGATGCTTTAGAATCTACAGCTGTTGATACTGACGGTGATGGGGTTAACGATGAAGCTGATCCAGCAAATACAGATCCATGTATCCCAAATCCAAATGCAGGTCCTTGTGATCAAGATGGAGATGGTTTGACAAACAGCGAAGAAGCTGCTGAAGGAACAAGTCCTACAAACCCAGATACTGACGGAGATGGAATCAACGATGGAACGGAGGTAACAAATGGAACTGATCCTTTAGATTTATGTGATCCACCAAATGCGTTACCAGAATGTAATATCGATACGGATGGTGACGGTTTATTGGACGGAACGGAAGGTACAATTGGAACAGATCCAAACAACCCAGATACAGATGGTGATGGAATCAATGATGGAAATGAAGTTACAAATGGAACAGACCCATTAGATCCATGTGATCCAAACAATGTGGGAGATGCATGTATGACAGGTTTCCATTTACCAACAGCTTTCTCGCCAAATGGTGACGGATTAAACGATACATATGGACCTAAAATCGGACGTGATGTTGCAAGCTTTACTTGGTTTGTTTACGATCGATGGGGGAATAGAATGGTACACACTTCTGATCCAGCTTACCGTTGGGATGGCGTGTTCAACAATGTGAAAGTAAATACAGGAGTTTATGCTGTTATGGCGGAAGTTCTTTTCACAGATGGACGCAAGGAAACGATTGCTACGAATGTTACAGTAACACGTTAAGAAGATGAAAAAGTTAGTTATTGGTCTTTTGGCTTCTACTTCATTCGTAAGTTTTGCGCAAGACTTTCATTATTCTCAAGTATTACAGGCTCCAAATTTATTGAATCCTGGTGCTGTTGGTGTGTACGAAGGATGGGAACGTTATGCGGTTCAACACAGAAATCAATGGTTGGGTGGAAACACAACGTGGATGTCGACAGGTTGCTCTGCGGATATGAATTTATTCAAAGACATGTTTCGTCCAAAAGCACATTTAGCAGTTGGATTACAATTCTACAATGACATTGGCGGTTCAGCAAAATTTGGAACTCAAAATGCATCCTTAACGCTTTCAGGAATTCTTCCAGTTTCTAATGGAACAATTTCCTTGGGAATCCAGACTGGAATGGGAAGTAGAAGAGGTGACCCTTCGAAATTATTGTATGAAAGTCAATGGAACAGTGTTACATCAAGCTATGACCCAACAATTGTTTCGGGTGAAACACCAGTTTTGAATTCCTTTTCATATATAGATGCTTCAACAGGTGTCTTTTACAGTATGGATGGAAACAAAACAACTTTCGCACGTAACAACGACATGAAGTTGCAAGTTGGTTTAGCAGCGTATCACGTTAATGCTCCAACCATGAAATATAGAACAGGTTCATCTGAAAAATTGAGCAGAAAATACGTTGCAATGGCAAATTTTGGAATGGATATTCCTCAAACAAAATGGGCCTATGATATTCAAGCAGTACAATTCGTTCAAGGTGGACATTTCGAAACAATTTTCGGTGGAGTTATCAAACGTCGCTTTGAAGAAGGTTCGAAACAAACAGGTTTCAAACGTGACGCTTCTGTTGGTTTAGGAGTCTACACGCGTTTAAAAGACGCACTTGTTCCAACAGTACAAATCGACTACCGCGGATTCCATTTTGGGATTTCTTACGATGTTACACTTTCTGCTTTACGTCGTGCATACAGAGGTGGAAGTCTTGAATTCACGTTAAGTTATACGAATATCAAACACGCCTTGTTTACAACAAGAAGATCCATGCGATAAAAAAATAAGACTGTTGCAAAACCCTTTACTCATCGTTACTTCAAAAATTCAACTTCCTCTTTAACAGATGTTAACTCCGGAGTGAAATTTCTGAAAAGCCTTGATTAACGACTTTTTTTCTACAGTCTTATTATAGTCTAAAAAATTAATGAGGACCATTCGAAAGTTTGGTCTTTTTTGCATATATGATAATGAATTGTTTATGTTTTTTTATTAGTTAGCCAATTAATTATTTTTTTTCTAATAGAAATAAATTACATTTGATCTATGAAACTACTCTACATACTTACTCTATTATTAATTTTCATTTCTTGTAAAAAGAAAAGTGAGACAAAGTTTTCTACGTATGAATTGAGATTGACTGATTCTCCTGGAATGTAACAAAATCTATTTATTGACTTAACATCAATAGAAGTATTGGTTCAAGGAAAAGGTTGGGTAACAATGGATAACAAATTTTCAGGTCAAATTGATTTATTACAATATAATAATGGTCTTGACTTATTAATTGCAAATAGAAGTTTCGAATTTTGTAAATTGATAAAAATACGTTTGATTTTAGGGGAAAATAATTTTATCGTAAAGAATGGAGTTTTTCACACACTCATACTTCCTCTTTCAGCTCAAGATGGTATTGAGATCGATATAGATTCAGATTTAAATTCTATTGAAAAAGTTGAAGAATGGATTGATATAGATGTAGGTAAATCTGTTACAGAACAAAATGATGGTAGTTTTATTTTCAATCCAGTTATAAGAACTTTTAAGAAAGAGTTAAATGGTAGAATTAAAGGGTATGTTTTTCCTTTCGAAGCACTACCATATGTACAAGCGATTAAAGGAAATGATACTTTGACTGCCATTCCAAATGAAGATGGCTTTTATCAATTTTCTGGTTTACAAGGAGCATATAAGTTGAAATTTATTCCTTCCATTGGAACATACAATACTATAATTACAAATCCAATCAATGTTACTTCAAATCAAATTCAAGTATACGACACGATTATTCTCTAATCTGTTTAATACTTGATTTGTTTAAAAACCTCAGTTCGATTCTAAATTCACCTCAGAATTTATTTTAAAAAGTTAGTTTGAAGTTTAATTTTTTGAGGAATAGCAGGCTATTTCGATTAAAATTAACGAACAAAATGATTTTTAAAATAAATAGCCAACTAGTAAAAAAAGTGTTTTCACCTATAAAATCTCATCTTTTTCGTTAAAAACATTCGAATTGGCCTGCCAATCCATCATGCTTTCGTCTCAAATCTGAGCATTTATAGGCGATCTGATAAGAATTTATAATCGAACTGAGGTTATCTGTAAAAAAAAGAGCGTATTTCTATCATGGTCTGATTGGAATTGGAACAATCCTCATCGTGTTTTTAGCAATAAACATATTTGATTTGACACCAAGAAAAGCAGAAAACAAGCTTCCTTTTTTGATGATTTTTTTATCATTCTTTCATCTTGTATTTAATGTGTTTATTCTTTATAAAGAACCAAAAAAACAAAAACATATTCTTTAATTTTGCTCAATTTTATTAAACAGAGCTTAATAGTTTTCTTATATTTGAAGACATTATTTTAAAACATCATGGCATTAGATAAAAACGGTATCGCACAACGAATTGCTCAAGAATTAAAAGATGGATGGTATGTCAATCTTGGAATTGGAATCCCAACTCTTGTTGCAAACTATATTCCAGAAGGAATTGAAGTTGAGTTTCAATCTGAAAATGGTATTCTTGGAATGGGACCATTTCCTTTTGAAGGAGAAGAAGATGCCGATTTAATCAATGCAGGTAAACAAACCGTAACTCTAAGACCTGGAGCTGCTATTTTTGATTCAGCAACTTCATTTGCAATGATTCGCGGACAACACGTTCAATTGACTGTTCTTGGGGCGATGGAAGTTTCACAAAACGGAGATATTGCCAACTGGAAAATTCCGGGAAAAATGGTGAAAGGAATGGGTGGCGCGATGGATTTAGTTGCATCTGCAGAAAACATTATCGTTGCGATGTTACACTCAAACAGAGCGGGTGAATCAAAAATTTTAAAGGAATGTACGCTTCCACTAACTGGTGTTGGTTGTGTGAAAAAAGTAGTGACTGAATTGGCTGTTTTGGAAATTAAAGACGGTAAATTCCATCTAATTGAACGTGCACCTGGAGTGAGCGTGGAAGAAATTGTATCTAAAACAGAAGGAGATTTGGTTGTTCCCGATTTCGTTCCTGAAATGAAATTATAATTAATGCTAGGAAGTAACAACTTCTTTAACACCTTTTTCTTTAAATACCTTAGCTTAGGATTCGTTTTGGGCTACTTTATTTTTGTTGTACTAAAAAACGAAGTTCCAATTGATGACTCGGACGGTTTACAACACTTTTTCACGGCACAATATTCTTGGAGCAACAGTTCCTTTTTCTTGAATCATTGGGGAAAACCACTGTTTATTTTATTTAGTTCACCCTTTGCTCAGTTTGGATTTAAAGCTTATTTGTTTTTCAATCTACTCGTTTTTTTACTTTCAGTATTAATCGCTTTTTCCTTGTTCAGAAAGTTTAAAGCAAGTCCACTCACCTATTTTCTTTTTCCGATTAGCTGTCTTTTAATTCCAGATTATGTGGAAGGTGTATGTGGTGGAATGACCGAACCTTTCTTTGGTTTTTTGCTTCTTTTAATTCTTTGGTTAGGTGTACATCAAAAATGGATTTTGTTTGCTATAGTTGTCTCCTTTTTACCTTTCGCAAGAAGTGAAGGTATGCTCGTTGTTTTAATGGCTGGAGTATTTTTACTTGTAATAAAAGAATTTAAAGCTATTCCCCTTTTAATAATCGGGTTCACATTATATTCATTCGCGGGAAAACTTCTCTTAAACGATTGGATGTGGTATTTTAACAACGATCCTTATCCAAAAAATTCCCCATACGGAAATGGAAATTGGTACCATTATTTACAAGCATTTAAACGACATTTAGGAATTATAAACCTGCTTTTACTTCCTTTTATTTCGTATTATTTATTCCGCTTATTCAAAAAAGGAGAACGAAAATTGTTCTTATTGTTCCTCTTTTTCATAGGAATATATCTTATTGTAATTGCAGTACACAGTTATTTGTGGGCAAATGGATTAAAAGGAGCAATGGGCTTGAGTAGACTCGCAACTTTGGGTGTTTTACCTGTTTTGTTTTTCGCAGTTCTTTCCTTCAACCTTGTCATTAGTCAGAAAAATACAGTTACACTTATAATTGCTGTTATACTCTGTGCGTTAAGCGTAAATCAAGTTGTTCACTACGATTTTCCAACGAAAGAAACTGAATTTCATAGCGAATTAAAAAAAGGCATTCAATACACGAAAAACCATTATTCCAAAAAGACTTATTATTTCCATCCGATGATTGCGTATTATGAAGGAATAAATACATTTGACACGAAAATTAAGACTATTCAAAGCTTTGGTTTACTTTCCGATGAAGGTGTTCATTATTTAAGAAAAGGAGATTGTATTATCCGTGATTCCCAATTTGGACCTATTGAACAAGGAATGCCGTTTGACCGAATTGAACAGTTCTCATGGCTGAAAAAAGTCAAAACTTTTACACTTAAAACTCCATTTACAGAATACCATGGTGAAACACGTTGTGTAATTATTTACGAAGTAATGGCTCAAAATTGAGTTCAAAAACGTAAATTTGGTGATGATTCAAACGCTTTCTATTTTAATTCCCGCATACAATGAAGGTCCAACCATTCATTTAATTCTTGATAAAATCAAGGCTGTAGAATTGGAAAATGGAATAAAAAAAGAAATCATTATTGTGAATGATTGCTCTAAAGACAATACAGTTGAACGGATTCTGAATTACATGAAAGAGAATCCAGACATGCCGATTCAATTGTTTTCACAAGAAAAAAATCAAGGAAAAGGAGCAGCTATCAACCGTGCAATCAAAGAAGCAACTGGTGAATACCTCATCATTCAAGATGCCGATTTAGAATACGATCCGGAAGAATACAATTTATTGTTGAAACCCGTTTTCAAAGCGGAAGCTGATGTTGTTTACGGCTCACGTTTCGTGGGACATCAACCACATCGAATTTTGTTTTATTGGCACTCGAAAGGAAATAAATTCTTGACTGGTTTATCGAATATGATGACGAATTTAAACTTAACAGATATGGAAACCTGTTATAAATTGATTCGTAGTTCGATTGCTAAAGAGATAAAAATCAAGGAAAACCGCTTTGGAATTGAACCTGAAATAACAGCCAAATTAGCAAAACGTAAAGGCATACGAATATACGAAGTGGGTATTTCCTATTACGGAAGAACGTATGAAGAGGGAAAGAAAATTGGCTGGAAAGATGGTTTTCGTGCCATTTGGTGTATTCTAAAATACCGTTTTACAAATTAATGAAAGCACTTGTTTTATTGCATGGCGCACTTGGAAGTGATGCTAATCTCACACAAATCGCACAACTATTAAGTACAGAATATTCTGTTTATCCTTTTTGTTTTTCTGGACATGGAAACAAAGATTTTTCAAATAACTTTGGAATCGATCAATTTTCAGAAGAATTACAGCAATTTATTTCAGAAAACAAGCTTGAACAACCAACAGTTTTTGGTTTTAGTATGGGAGGATATGTCGCGTTGAAACTCGAAGCAAAACTACCTGGTACATTTGAAAAAATCATCACACTTGGAACTAAGTTTGATTGGACTGTTGCAAGTTCTGAAAAAGAAGCTTCACTTCTCAATCCAAGTGTATTAGAAGAAAAAGTTCCTGCATACGCTGCGTATTTGAAACAACTTCACGGTGATTCGTGGGAAGAATTAGTTGGAAAAACCGCACAAATGATGTTGGAAATGGGACAACATCCCCCACTCTCTTCAAGTGATTTGAAAAATATTACTTGTCCTGTTATTTGTGGACGTGGAGAAAACGATAAAATGGTGCGTGCTGATGAAACGATTGAAATTGTAAATCAACTCGCAAATGGAACATATGAGGAGGTTCCAAAATGGATTCACCCAATTGAGCGCTTGGATGCAGATGAATTAGCTAAATGGATTAAAACTTTCATCTAATGAAATTTAAAAAGCTAAATAAAAACTGGGCCGCTGATCTAAATGCACCTCATAAAAGTATTATTCAGAACGAAGATGGAATTGAAGTAGACTTCTTACTTAATTCGTTCCCGTATGAGCACATTAATGAAGGAGAAAAGGGGAAAATCGCTTTTTACGATGTATTTGCCTACAGAAATGTAGCGTCAATCGCTGAAGAAATTTCTAAGAGACAAATTCCCTTTAAGGTTGAGCAAATCCCGTTTGGAGATTTGTTTGAATTACTAGATTCAAAGTGGAAAACAGATTTTCCTGAAGATAAAATTATCGTCGACGAAACTAAAAAATCAAGTAAACTTAGACACTTTCTCTTTTTTCTCAAAGATGCTACTTTTGAATGTTTGGCTGTCGATTACCAATTTAAATACACCGAAGACATCAATGATGCGCTTGAGATAAAATATCCCAAAGGGTATCTGAATCACTATTTAGCTTTGTTTGCAACAAATATTGGTAAACCATCGAAAGAAAATTATCGCATGTTTACTGATTTATACATTCAACTAGAAGGTAAAAAGGAATTCATTGATCTAAAAGCTGAATTAGAGCGAATAAAAAAGAACGATGACCTTTCCTTGTACTTAAAATTTGCAAATCGGTATGAGCTTGAGGGTTTTGGAATGAATCAGTTGAAAGAAATGATGAAGGAAATCGAAACATTTAAAATTTGAGATTATTTCAAATAAAATCAATGTAACATGAATTTTGATTTATCTTTGATAGTATCAAATGATAGTATCAAGACATGAGCCCTCCATATCAAATAACTCCAACGATTATAAAATTGATTGCATCGGTTTCAGAAAAACTTGGTCAAATCAATGCAAAATTTTTGGACAAACCTTCGCCTAAACTTAGAAAAGAAAACCGCATTAAAACAATACATTCTTCTTTGAGCATAGAGGGAAATACACTTACAGAAGAGCAAATTACTGCTTTGATTGAAAATAAACGAATAATTGGACCTGAGAAAGATGTAAACGAAGTTTTAAATGCCATTCGTGTGTATGATCAACTCAATACTTTCGACCCAAAATCAGCAACTTCATTTCTTAGAGCACATGAAATTTTAATGAAAGGCTTAGTTTCGGATAATGGAAAATACCGAAAAAAAAGCGTTGGAATTATGGCTGGAGATCGAATAGCACACATGGCTCCACCTGCCGAAAACGTTCCTCATTTAATGAACGATTTATTCAAATATCTTAAAACTTCTGACGAAATTTCTCTAATTAAAAGTTGTGTCTTTCACTACGAAATGGAATTCATTCATCCATTTATTGATGGGAATGGAAGAATGGGCAGATTGTGGCAAACATTGATTTTGATGAAAGAATATCCGGTTTTTGAATTTATACCATTTGAAAACAGTATCCATAAAACCCAAAAAGATTACTACCATGCTCTTTCACAAAGTGATAAGTCAGGAAGTTCAACACCATTTATTGAGTACATGCTTCGAGTGATTGACGATTCACTTTATAAACTATTGGATTTCAAAAGTCGTATTTTAACAACAGAAGATCGATTGAGCTACTTTTCAGAATTGAAAAAAACTGAATTCAGCAGAAAAGATTACATGAATGTATTCAAAGAAATTTCATCTGCAACTGCAAGTCGTGATTTGAAAAAAGGGGTTGACCTTGGTTTATTTCATAAAGAAGGCGACAAAACAAAAACCGTGTATCGATTTACTCGTTTTTAAGAGAAAACTTCTATCTTTCAAATTCGAACCATTAATTTTTGTGTGAATGTCCAAATACACCTTTTTAGTTTTCTTGCTTTTTGCTCTTTTTTTAAATTCTTCTTTTAAAATAATGAAAGGGTGTTCAGGTACCTATTTTATTGTAGGTAAAGCATATAACAAAAAAAATACATTGATCAAAAAAGAAAGCATTCAAGTTGTTTTTGGAGACAAAAAATTCGACATAAAGACAAATCCAAATGGAGAATTTGAATTGGTAATAGAATGGATGAATGCATGTAAATCTGTTGTAACTTCTGAACAACATGCTGCACTAAATAAAAAATTTAATCCTGAAAAAATTGTTTTATCCTATGAAAACCAAACATTAACAATAGAAAATGAATGGAAAAAATACGGTAAATGTGGTGTCAGCGATAAAAAAGAACTAACTAATAAAAAAGACTTACATTTCAACTAATATGAACAGAAGAAAATTCCTACAACAATCCGGTTTAATTTCTCTTGGAGGACTTTTGGCTCCTTCCCTCCTCTATTCTTCTTGTCGACGTGAAGTACTTTTTGAAGACATTCAATTTTCTGGAAAAGTTCTTATCATTGGCGGAGGTGTAGCCGGTTTGTATGCCGGATATTTACTGAAATCAAAAGGAATCGATTTTACAATCCTCGAAGCAAGTTCAACAGTTGGTGGAAGAATGGGAAAACACAGCGGTTTTGCGGATTACGACATCGATACTGGCGCACAGTGGCTCCACGGAGAAAACAACATTTTGGGTGATTTGATCAAAAAATCGCAAACAAAAATTACGGAAGATGAAAGCGAATTGAGCTATTGGTTCAACAACCAAGTAGTTACTGAATTGCCTAAAGATCCGTTCATTTTTGAAGAAGACAACTTGCCCGATATTTCATTCAAAGACTACGCAACACAACAAGGATTTGGGTCGGAATACAACGAAATTATTGAAGCAATTGCGGGTGACCAAGGAGCTTCGGCCTCTACCCTTTCTGCTTATTGGAACAGTAAAGACGAAGAAAATTGGGTGTCGGGCGACAGTGATTTTAAGTTTTCTAAAACCTATTTTGATTTTATCTACGAACAGTTTGCACTTCCAATTTTAGACCATATTCAGTTGAATACTGCGGTTTTAAGCATAGATTATCAAACGGAACAAGTTTCAGTTTCAGACACCAATGGGAACATTTGGACAGCTGATAAAGTAATTGTAACCGTTCCGATTTCCATTCTAAAACTTAATGAAATCACTTTTACTCCTGCTTTACCCGAAAATAAAGTAAGCGCTTTTTCAAAATTCGGAATGGGACCTGGAATGAAAGTTTTCTTAAAGTTCAACACGAAATTTTACGCTGATGTATTGAATGGAGGAACCATTTGTGGAGCTTATGCAGATGATACCGTAGGTAAAACGACAAACGATCATATACTTTTGGCTTTTGTAATGGGAGATCAAGCGGCCTATTTGAATGCTTTGGGAAGTGATGCTGCAATTACAACTGCTTTACTCCAAGAATTGGATTTAATTTACAACGGACAAGCAACAGCGAATTTCATTGATTCACGGGTGTATGATTACACGAACAAACCATTTATCAAAGGTGCGTATGGCTACAGTACGATTGGGATGGGCGATGCCCGAAAAGTTGCCGCAGAACCAATTGACAATAAATTGTTTTTTGCTGGAGAAGCGATGAACACGAATGGACATCACCAAACAGTTCATGGTGCGGTTGAGTCGGCGTATAAAAGCATTTCAGACATCTTTAAATCGGTGAAAAAATGAAGCGTTTTATAGTCTCAATTTTACTTTTGTTTTGTGTGAACAGTTCGTTTGCACAAGGATTTGGTGTTTCTGCGGCTTATTCGTATTTCTATGCGCCACAATTCGATAAAGCAATTCAAGCATACAATTTTTCACGTCCATTTCAGACTGAGAAACAGCCACTGTTGATGAATGGATTTACAACTGGATTGAGTTATTCCTTTCAAACAAAAAGTAGTTTTCGTTCTGGAATTGCGATGAATTATTCCGCATTTCGGTCCTATTCAGAAAACGCGGATTTTAACAATTCCTACCACCTTTCCTTTTTAGAATTGGGCTATACTTTGTCCTATCATTTTTCGGAGAGTAAGCTAAAAAGTTCCCTTGAAATGAATGCATCATGCTTGACTTCAAGTTTGAAACGTAAAATCAATGATGAAGCTTTCGCATTTGCAGAAGAAAAAACCCGCGCTTTTGGGATTGGGGGAAATCTTTCTCTACGTTATTTGTATTCCCTTCGTTTCAATAGAAAAAGTATCCTTTCGCCATTTATTGGAGTGAATTATGCGCCTTATTTGTTTGCGCCCAATACCGAAACGGTGATCAATCAGACAAAAACACTGTATACGAAACCGTGGACACCAGTTGTACGTGTGGATGTTGGATTAAACGTTGATTTATAAATGTTGATTGAAAAACCCATTCCTACAAAAAAAGAACAATACAATAACATATTGAGTGTTGGAGATATTGTAATCTTTTTAGCGCCCATCAGTTTGTTTTTTATTGAAAATAATCTTTTGTTTTGGATTATGTTCTGTATATACAGTTTGCTTATTTTATTAGTTGTTAGAACATTACTTTTAAGAAAAAACACCTATCCACATAAAATACTAATAAAGAACAATCGTGTTCAAATTCATTATATTGATAAAGGAGAAACTAAATTTGTTGAAGACACGATTAGTAAGATCGCTATGAGTATTATCCTTTCAGCAAATCGCGGCGGTAATATAGAAAATGTTTACATTGTTGTAAATATTGGTGACAAAAATTTTGAGTTTAACAAACGTTCGAATTGGAAATACAGTGAAATAAAAGCAATTTTTACAGAAATCAATCCTCATTGTTTGAACCCATTACAAGAAAAGAACTATTACCGTTTGGAGGAACTAGACAGATTAATCGAGGTATTTGAAAGAAAAACAGTATGAAATTAAACTTAAGAGAAAAATTAATAGTCATTAATGTTTCTTATTTTCAACAACAAAGTAAGCTTGAATATTCAGGTTTAATTACAACACCATTTATCGTATTAATTGGAGGAATAATTCACAAATTCTTTGATTATAAGAACTTTAACCCTTTATTAATAATGTTTTTGGGTATCGTCCTCTTATTCATTATTCACTATTTTTTAAAGTATATCACAAAAAAACAAGCTCTTAAATACGCTGAAATTATTGCAAAACATAGAAATGACTTTGGAATGCATAAAATTGGTTTGATTATATTTATAACATTGATTTCAATATTAATAGGATGGCTTTTAATTGGAAAATAACTACCAAAAATTTATGTTTCGTCATATTTGTATCTCTTTTCCAAACATTTTCTTTTTCCCAAGAAGGACCAGATTCCACTTTTATCATTCGTCAATATGGGTTTGCATCATATGAAGAGGATGAAGAAATACGTGATTCCATTGGAAAAATCTGGAACATTGATTATCAACTTGTGGCAGGCTGTGTTGTTACAGAAGAGTTTGAAGATAGTATTCGCGTTTTGAATAACAGAACGAAGAAAAATTTAGTTCTGAAATATGGTGAAGATTGGGAAGAACAATTTTTTGCTGAAGTGGATGCCGCAAATGATAAGCTAGAATATGATAGAGAAAATGTGATTTTTATCAAAGATACGATTGAAAATGAGAATTTTAATATTGAATATACACGCAACTATTATGGAAGTAAAAAATGGTTTACTCTTTATTCAAAAAAAGGAATTTCTTCATCACAATTTAATGTCCAAAAAAGAGATAAATCACCAGCAAACATTCTTTTTAGAGGGTTTGATAACATACTTTTAATAGAATTCCCGTTTAAAAAAGACACCACTAAGTATTCCTTGAAATATGAAGGTGTTGCAATCCGTTCAATTGATTTTATAGATTCTAATAGAATATTAATTGTTAACATATGGCCAGGGCCATCCAAAACAGCTGAAATTGAGTTAAAAAATGATTTTGGTTTAGACACAACATTAGTGTTTACTATTGTAAATTTTCCTAAACCTGTTTTATATTTAAATAATGTAGAAGACGGAAACAAAATTAATAAAAAAGAAACTTTTTTTGAGCTAAAAATAGACACCCCAGTTCCCTACAAAGATTGTTTTTCTTATGAAATAATAAGTTGGCAACTTAACTCAAAAACAGAAAAAAAATTATCTGGAAAAGGCAGCAAATTAAATAAAGAGACATTAGATCATATTCATAATTTAAAAAAGGGTTCCTTGATTAATTTTAATTGTATGGTTAAAAATCCTCAAGGAGTTATACAATCGGTTTCAGGCGAATTCATAATCCAATAAATGAAAAAATTACTTACTCTATTTTGCTTTATTCCTTTTTTCTTCTTCTCCCAAGAAGGCCCAGATTCCACATTTATCATTCGTCAATATGGGTTTGCGGATTACGGTGATTATGAAAAAATCCGTGATTCAATTGGAAAAATTTGGAACATCAGATATAGAATGGTTGCGGGTTGTGTTGTAACAGAAGAGTTTGAGGACAGTATTCGCGTTTTGAATAATCGAACCAAGAAAAACTTAGTCTTAAAACACGGTGAAGATTGGGAAAAGCGCTTTTTTTCGGAAGTGGATGCCGCAAATGATAAGCTAGAGTTCGAGAATGAGAACAAGTTGAACTTTTTAAAAACAGTTGAAAATGATTCGTGTAAGATTGAAATGCAATACAATTTCAATCAAACCAAAATGGTCATAAATTATACTGAATTAAGAAGTAATCGCAAAAAAAACGAAACCTGTTTCAAACTAATTAACCAAAACGATATTAAAAACAATGTACTTTATTTAGGTCTTGATAATCAATTCAAAATCATTTTTCCGAAGGACAAAAAAGAACAAGAATTTCAATTCAACTGTGAGGAATGTGAAGTTTATTCTGAATATAAAACGGATACAAATTCAATCTTTACATTTAATATAAAACCCAAAACACATTCTAAAAAAGCCTTTTTACATATAAAAAACAGTGAAATTGACACGACATTTGAATTCAATTGTAAATATACAAACAGACCTAAACTGAGTATAAACAATTTCGTTGATGGTGACACTATTCAATTTAAGGATTTAGACATAGATTACACAGTAAAACTGAAGTTTGAAGATGATTTTACTTACCGAGTAAATTTTGAAGTTCTTTCTTGGGAAGTTTCTTCGGTTTATACATCCAATTTAAAAGGCAGGGGAAATGTAATAGATAAAAATACGTTAGTACAATTAAAGAACTTAAAAAGTAAAACGCCTATTTCTATTATGTGTTCTGTAAAATATCATGATGGAGTAGTTAGAAAAATTGTTGGTCAATTTATAATCCAATAAATGAAAAAATTACTTACACTATTTTGTTTTATTCCATTCATTTTCTTCTCCCAAGAAGGACCAGATTCTACGTATATTATTCGTGATGCTGGATTTTCAGTATACGATGACTATGATAAAGTTCGTGATTCTATAGCTTCTAAAAATTGGAATATTCAGTATTGGACAGTAGGAAATTGTACTGTTTCTTTTGAATTTCAAGACAGCATCAAAATCATGAATAACAACACCTATAAAAACCTCGCAATAAAATACGGGGAAGATTGGGAAAAACGATTTAAAGCAGAAGTGGACACTGTTTATAATAAACTCATTTATGACAGACAAAATGTCATTCTAATCAAAGACACGATTGAAAATGAGAACTTTTATATTGAATACACACGCAATTATTATGGAAGTAAAAATTGGTTTACACTTTATTCCAAAAAAGGGCTTTCTTCTTCTAATTTTAGTGTACAAAAAATAGATAATTCATCCAAAAACTACATTTTTAGAGGAATCGACAACGAGATCTTTATTGAATTTCCGTTTAAAAAAGACACTACTAAATATTTTTTAAGCTATGAAAACATTGGAGTATACTCAATTGAATTAATTGATTCAAGTAATTTATTGTACTTAAAAGCTAGACCAGGCATTTCAAAATCTGCGAAAGTTGAAATAAAAAATGATTTAGGTTTAGACACAACTCTCATTTTTACAATAATAAATTTACCTAAACCAATTTTATGTTTGAATATTACAAAAGATGGCGAAAGAATAAACAAAAAAGCCGCTCGTTTTGAACTTTCATTAAAAGAACCAGAAGAGTTCAATTTCAACTTTACATATGATATTCTAAGTTGGTACATTTTTTCTACTAAAGAAAAGCAATACGTGGGTAAAGGAAGCTCTCTCAGTAAAGACGCTGAAGATTATATCAAATCTTTAAAAAAAGGAACAAAATTTTCAATAACAATTCAAGTCAAAGGGCCAATTAATCAAAGTGATGTAGTTCGAAAAGTCTCTGGCGAATTCATCATCGAATAAATGAAAAAAGTTCTCATCTTCAATTATCACCTCATCGCGGATTCTTCGGAAGCATGTGATGCCTTGGGAGATATTTATCGGATTGAACGAGAAGCTTTTGAAAAACAAATGGTTTACATTAAAAAAGCTAATATTCCTGTTGTTTCTTTGAACGATATTCTAGAAAACAATCTACAAGAAGAGCTTTCTCTTGCAATAACTTTTGATGATGGAAACATGTCGGATTATGAAATCGTTTACCCTATTTTAAAGCAATATGGATTCACAGCTACTTTCTTCTTGTGCATCGATAATTTTAAAAAAAATAATTTAGCCTGGGAAAAGTATATTGAGCTTTCAAACAATGGTTTTGAAATTGGTTCACATGGAATTTCTCATGCTGATTTGAGTACTTTATTTACAGAAAAAGCAAGGAGTGAATTAGTAGATTCAAAATTGATAATTGAAAAACAGATACATAAACAAATAGATTTTTTCTCATTTCCTTATGGAAAATATACCTCAACGTTGCTTGAAAATGCGCGTGAAATAGGATACAAAGCCGTTTTGTCGACTGAATTTAACTACAATTATCCTTCAGAAGAATCCTTTTTACTTCATCGAATTACTGTAAAAAACAACACCGCCTTTTCTACATTCACAGCTATTATTGATGGAGATGAAAAAACAATACAGAAACTAATTGTACGTTCTAAACTAAAACAACGAATAATTCGGGTCTTCGGAACGAAAATTATCAATAATTTAAACATTCTAAAATCTAAATTCTAATCAGACACAATGCTTGCTTTACTAATCATCACTTTTATCGTACCTTGCACATTGCTTTTGTATCCACTAGTTTCATTTATCCAATTCAAGCTTTATTCAAAACAGCATACAAAATCAACAACTTTTCTTGAGCCAGTTAGCATTATTATTTCTTGTTTCAATGAAGAAAAATATATCAGAGAGAAAATTTTATCGTTTTTAGATGAAAACGAATGGATAACTGGTTCTGAAATAATCGTTGTTTCTGGTGGATCAACTGATAAAACAAATGAAATTCTTGAAGAATTTAAATCATATGATTCGATTTCAATTTTTTTATTCGAAGAACAAATTGGTAAAATTCGTTCAGTAAATTTAGCTGTTGAAAATACAAATCACGATTTGATCGTTTTTTCGGATTGTCGTCAAAAAATGAAAAAAGGCTCAGTTAAAGCTTTAATTCAAAACTTTTCTGACCCAACTGTTGGAACTGTTGTAAGTCAATTAGACGATTCAAACAGTACAACTTCTGGATCTTTTTTGAGGAAAATTATCAGTAAAACGATGATTTATAATAGTAAAACCAGTTCTTGTTTGAATGTTTACGGTGCTTTATATGCGCAAAGAAAATTACTTTTTCGTCCTTTTTCAGAAGAACTTTTATTTGACGATTTGAGCGTAATAACATCAACACTAATCCAAAATAAACGATTGGTCGTTGAAGAAAACGCAGTTATTTATGATGTGCCATTTGACGATTATTACAAAAGTGAGCGCATTCAACGACTCGCACGAGGATTATTAATATATCTAAAAGATGATTGGAAAACAATTAAACGCCTTTCAATCAAAGACTTTTGTCGTTTTATTGTATACAAGTATTTCAAATTACTTTTGCCCTTTTCAGTACTGATTTGGATTTTTTTAGGAATATATTTCTACTTTTCAAACCAATATCAAACCATAATACTTCTTTTGTTTTCTTTTGCACTTGCTTTATTATTCATTGAAAAAAGCCGAAAACTATTGATATTATTTTTGCGCATTAACACGCATTTCTTTTTTGCACTTATCCGTTTCTATCTATTCAAGCAACAGTCGAATAAATGGGAAAAATTGAGCACAAAAAAAGGTTGACATCGCCAACCTTCTCTTTTGATTTAAAAAATTTTATTTTTTGATAAATTTGATCGTAGATTGCTGATTGTCTGTTGTTAAAACAGTTACAAAGTAAACGCCTGTTTTTAATTCATTTACACTTAAATCCATCTCATTTCCTTTTTGAGTGTTTGCAACACTTAAACAAAGTTTTCCAGAAATGTCTACAAATGAAACTCGATCAATTAGTCCGTTTTCCAGTGAAATAGTTACCTTCTCTGAAGCAGGATTTGGATAAATTTCGAGTACTTGTGTTCCTTTTTGTTCAGCTAAACCTACACCTGAAAAACTTTCTGCATCGATTTTTGCGACTCCATTTGTTCCCACTTGATCGATCCAAGCAATTGCAACTTCATTTTCCAATGGACGGAAAACTAAGCGCGTTTTAGGTTCTTTAGTAAGTGCAGGATTGTCATTAATCGTATTCAATTCCATGGTCCAAGAAGAAGGACTCGGCATATTAAAATCTTTGCGACTAAGTTTCAATTGTTGATTGGTAGAATCTAAATAAGAAATACAAAATTGATTTGAAACGGGATCAAAAACAGCATCACCATACGTATCATTTTCATTCGAATTGACTACATCAAATCGGTACCAAAAATTTGAATAATGTGAACGTTTGTTATAAAAACCCAACAAATCGTAATCGGAACCATCGCCTGTGTAATCTCTATCCACAAGAACAATTGCTGAAACTCCCCCACTATCCGAATCAATTGTACTGTGTTGAACCGCAATTCGTGGATTTCTACATAAATTAATCATAGTAGAACTCACAGAATCTAAATTAACAGGTGTTATCCAAGGTCCATCAACTGTTGAACTATTTCTTGAAGTATAAATTCCACCTGTTCTTGCTGATGTACTTGACAAACGTTCCCAAGCTGCAAAATAACGACCATTACTTCCAGAAGAACTTCTCCCGTAATCTAGACTAATATTTCTAAAATAACTGCCAGTTGTTGCAACTGTATTTTTAATTCCATAACTCACTCCCCCATTCACAGAAACAACAGAAACAATTGAATCGTATGAAGAGCTGTAACAAGAATACAACATGGCTACCGAATACGGACTTGATACTGAAGCTGGAAGTAAATAATCCGAAGCTAATTCAATATCGTAGACTTTATTTGTTCCTTTATTTAGATAAAAACTGAGACCTAAATCTGAATTTGTTGCTGCCGCAATACGTTTAATCGAAATATCATACGTTGAAGTCGCAACAAAACGAGAAATATAAGCCAAAGAAACATATAAATCGATTTCCGTTGAACCCGTTACGATTACATCTACATTGTCATAACGAACTCCTGTAGAAGTCAAAGAATATACAGTCGACCAAGACAAACCATTATCAATAGATTTTCTAAGAACGATTCCCCCAGTATTTGTCCCTTCGTTTTCAAAACTTACCGCTGAAAACAACCAACCATTAAATGCTGAGGCGATTTCAACTGCTGTTTGATTGTCACTCGAAGGTTGGATTGTAACATCTCCTCCAAATTGTGCTTTTGATTCAAAGCAAAAAAAGAATGTGCTTAAAATTAGTAGTGTTGTTTTCATAGATTTAAACTTTATTTTCTGATTAATTGTGAATTTTATTCGTCTAATGTACGCTTTTTATCGACTAAAAAACATGGGGTTTACCCTATATGAATTATTCAAGCACAAAATTCATTCAATTAACAGTCTTAGAAAACACATCAATATGTGGTTTTTGAAATTTTAAACACAAAAAAAACCGCTCTAAAAAGCGGCTTTCATTATTTTGATGAGTTAAAATTAATACAATTCTAATTTCAATGCTGTTCTGTAATCTTTGATTTCTTCGCGGTTAATTTTGTGTTCTGCGTTTTTCAAAATCTCTAACAAGTACAATAAGTTTTCTTTATCTTCGATTTCGATTGGAAATTCATTTCCTTCTTCGTCTTCCTCAAACTGAGCTTCCACAGCAAAATCATTGCGGTCTTGTAAAAACTCATACGTTAAACGCAATACTTTTACAACTAGTGGATCTTGCTCTTTCAAGGCTTGTTCACGCAATTCTTTTAAATCATCAATGATTCCAGAATACAAGATTCCCTCTTTTTCTACTTTTGAAATAATTGATTCCAATTTTTTATTGGCGATGCCCGTCTTCATTGTGTGTTTTTTTGCGTTTTACTAAACAGAAATGTGTTTCCGAATTTCAGAATACGGACACAAATGTACATAACTCCTTTTAGTTTTCTAGCATTTGAAGAAAGAATTTTTGAAAGTTAAGGCAAGTTTCCATTAAGTTCCACTGAAAAAAGCTTCAACTCCATTAAATTTCTATCTTTGTAATCTAAGCTCTCCTATGGTTGAATTAATTCTCAAAGGTGTTTTAACAGGTTTTATACTTAGTATAATGATTGGTCCTGTTTTTTTCGTTTTACTTGAAACAAGTATTCGAAAAGGTGTTCGTGCTGCTTTGGCCTTTGATTTAGGTGTGCTTTTATCCGATTTGATCTACGTTTTAATCGCATTTATTTTTTCTTCAGAAATTACTAAACTAACATCTGGTTC